>JBAXIP010000038.1:0-15273 GCA_037138315.1 Actinomycetes bacterium | reverse complement strand
GTTGTTGTCGTGGTAGTTCCAGCAATCATTGACGACCCAGGTGCTGCCACATTCGGGGCAAATGTCGAAGCGACTGTCGGACCGTTCGGGTTCATCACATCTTGAGGTGGAACAACAACAACTGTGGTCGTCGGGCTGTCATTTTTTGAGCTGGGAAGTGCTGAAAGGGCATATGAAACACCTACGCCTCCAACAAGTACCGCGACCACAGTTGCCGCAATGGTGAGGCTCTTTTTATTGATGTTCTGGAACAGGCTCATATAGTTCTCCTTCGAACGTCTTCAGCCTCACCCGCCAGAGCAAGAGCTACTTCAAAAGAACGCAAGAAGACTGTAAGAAACACCTTCTTACACTGTTCTTGCAGGAGTGCCGTAAGGTAAATGTGTGGTGACACCCGATAAAACCCAGCAGGCACGGATACTGATCGCTGAAGACGATCAAGGTGTACGAACATCGCTCACCCGAGCCTTGACTTTTCAGAATTACAACGTGACTGCAGTGAACGACGGAGCCCAGGCACTTGAAGCAGTCAATACACAACTCCCCGACTTGGTCATTCTTGATGTTTCGATGCCTCACGTTGATGGCCTGACTGCCTGCCGCATGATCCGTGAAAAATATCGATCGCTCCCCATCTTGATGTTGACCGCGCGACACGAAGTTTCCGATCGTGTTGCCGGACTCGATGCTGGCGCTGATGACTACGTAGTGAAACCATTTGCGCTCGAAGAACTTTCTGCACGAGTTCGTTCAATGTTGCGTCGTACGTTAGTCAGCGAAGAAACGCAAAATCTTGTTGTCGCCGACCTAGTGCTCGATCTTCGCTCGCGAAGCGCATTTCGCGGAAATCGTGAAATGATTTTGACAAAAACTGAATTTGATCTTCTAGAACTACTGATGCAGAACGTTGGCATCGTGCTCGAAAGAGACACGCTGTACGACCGCATTTGGGGTTTCAACTTCGAAACTGGTTCACGGTCCCTTGACGTGTATATCGGATATTTGCGTCGTAAAACCGAAGAAGGTGGAGAGCCACGAATTCTTCACACCATTCGTGGGGTTGGCTACATCGTCCGACCACCGAGCGAATCTGATTGGGAGGAAAAGTCATGAATCTTCGTTGGAAAATTGGCGGCGGGATGGCCATCATTGCTGCGCTCGTTTCGATTGCAGGCTCACTAGCCGCATACACCTCAACCGACGCCGAGTTGACACAAAGCGTCGACAACAGTCTCACGGATTCAGCGGCTCGAGTTTTAAATATTCCTGCAAATCGCGATGGTGGCGACGATTATGACGGGGAAGCGAACAACGCTTCTGATCGACCCGTTCGACAAAGCGATCTTTGCCCACTCGCCTTATTGCAACCCGTTGACGCCGCTCAATTGATTTATCCGGACGGAACAGTTGAACCTTGCTTCACAGATTCACCAGTGCTTCCATCAGACACCGATGATCTAGCGCTAGCTACAAGTGGTGACGGAGATCTTGACAACGTCCACCTGCACACCGTGAGCGTTGATGGCACCGATTACCGAGTCATCACAGTTGCCTGGTACAACAATGGAGCACTCCAATCAGCCCGTAATTTACATGTCGTTGATGACGTTTTGAGTGGTATGAGAATTCGACTATTACTTGCTGGAATTTTCGCAACACTTGGCGCCTGGGTTCTTGGCTGGCTCATTGCTGGTCGAATAGCCAAACCAATTCGCAAGCTCAGTGCCGTTGCATCAGAGGTGGCGACGAGCCGCGATCTTACGATCGCTGTACCCGTTGATGGAACTGGCGAGGTTTCTGAACTTGGTCGCAGTTTCTCCTCAATGATGAATGCACTATCAACGTCGCTAGAACAACAGCAACGCCTTGTCAGCGATGCGAGCCATGAGCTACGCACTCCCCTCACTGCACTACGCACCAATATTGAATCCCTCGAATTATTTGATGCAATCCCCGAAGCAGAACGTCGTGAAATGATTCGCGATATTCGACTCGAAGTTGAAGAACTCTCAACATTGACCGCAGAACTTGTTGACCTCGCAACCGATCAGATGCAAAACGCCGAAGAAATGAGCACCGTTGATTTACTTGCTCTCACCAGAGATGTCGCTCAACGCGCTCGGCGACGAAGTGGACGAACTATTGATGTTTCAGACGGCGGAGGAAACTCGATTGATGGGTTCAGTAATCAACTCTTGCGGGCAATTTCGAATCTGGTTGACAATGCCATCAAGTACAGCCCCGCTGGATCATCTATTGAAATTTCAGTTGATGGTGGTTCGGTTCGAGTGCGCGACCACGGGCCCGGCATCAGCGAGAAGGACTTACCCCACGTCTTTGACCGCTTCTATCGTTCAATTGATGCACGAACCGCTCCAGGATCTGGCCTCGGACTAGCCATAGTCGCAGACGCCGTGACGCGTCATCAGGGCAAAGTATTTGCTGCTAACGCCTCAGATGGCGGCGCCATCGTTGGGTTCGATCTACCCGAACCCTGACCAGAATCTTGTCGGGTCGTCGGAGCGTTTCTCTCATGACCCTTCTCGCCGACTACGGTCAAGAGCGAGATTGAGCGGCACCGCCGCTTTCCTGAAGGAGATACGCCATGGCCGAAGCTTGGATTATTGACGGAGTACGCAGCCCTCGTGGACGCGGCAAATCAACGGGTTCGTTGCACCACATCCATCCCCAAGAATTACTCGCTCAAGTTTTGAACGCATTGCAAAAGCGCGTCGGTTTCGACACGTCCGATGTCGATGACGTCATCGTTGGTAACGGAAATAGCGTTGGCGATCACGGTGCGTGCATCGGTCGCATGGCCGTACTCGCCGCCGGTTGGCCAGTCACTGCACCTGGTGTCACCATCAACCGTTTTTGTGGTTCGGGTCAGCAAGCTGTCACTTGGGCAGCCATGGGCGTACAAGCCGGTCACCAAGATCTTGTGATTGCCGGTGGCGTCGAATCAATGTCTCGTTGGCCTGCACCAGAAGGCGCACCCGACTTCACATCAGGCAATGCTGCGTTGCGCGAATTGTTCCCCATGGTCCCGCAGGGAATTTCTGCCGACCTCATCGCCACTATCGGTGGATTCACTCGTGAGGACGTTGACGCGTTCGCATTGGTCAGCCAGCAGCGTGCTGCAATCGCTCAGGCTGAAGGTCGCTTTGATCGCAGTGTTGTACCAATCTTGAATCCCGATGGATCTATTGCTCTTGCAAAGGACGAGCATCTGCGCCCCGACACCACCATGGAGTCACTTGCTGGATTGTCAGCGTCATTCGCTCGTTTAGGCGCACATCAATTCAAAGAGTTTGACCGCACGTTCGATGAAATGTGCAAGCAGGTCTACCCCGAAATCAACGGCGTTGATCACGTTCACCACGCTGGCAACTCATCGGGCGTTGTCGATGGTGCTGGCGTCATCATGATCGCCAGTCCCGAATACGCCAAGGCTCATGGCTTCAAGCCCCGTGCGCGCATTGTGATGTCGTCAGTTGCGGGCGCTGAGCCCGTCATCATGCTCACGGCTCCTGCGCCAGCATCAAAGAAGTGCCTTGACCGCGCTGGCATGACCACCAAAGACATCGACCTGTGGGAAATCAACGAAGCATTTGCCGCTATTCCTTTGCGTGCAATGCGTGAACTCGGCATCACCAACGAGAACGTCAACGTTAACGGTGGAGCAATTGCCCTTGGCCACCCCATTGGTGGCAGCGGACCAATGCTGATGCAGACCGCTCTGGATGAGCTCGAGCGTCAAGACAAGCAGACCGCGCTGATCACGATGTGCACTGGTGGCGGCATGGGCACCGCAACAATTATTGAACGTATGTGATTTTGATTTGCTACGGGTTACTCTCGCGGCAAACCAAGCACTCGTTCACCAACAATGTTGCGTTGAATCTCGGTTGATCCTGCGTAAATCGTGTGAGCTCGACTGAATAAGAACGTGTGTTGAAAATCGTGCTCAAGCGAACCTTCGTCGTGCATGATTAACGCGTCGGCACCTAACAAATCTGCTTCAAGTTCGCCCAAACGTTGATGCCACTTTGACCAGAACAACTTGCCAATCGATCCTTCGGGGCCAGGTTGACCACCTTTGATAAATCGCGTGACATTACGTAAACCGGACCAACGCATAATTTCAAGTTCGCCATACGCACGCGCCAAACGCTGACGAATTTCAAGATCGTCGGCAAGTCCTTTTTGCTGAGCAAGGGCTTTCACATTGGCGAACTCTTTAGCGAACCGCAACTGCTGAGCCATAAACGCAGTACCGCGCTCAAACCCCAAAGTTCCCATGGCAGTTTTCCAACCGTTGCCACGTCCACCGACCACCATGTCGGCCGCTGTGATTGCGCCATCAAAGAAAACTTCACAGAAGTGATCGTTACCCGACAAATCTTTGAGTGGTCGTACTTCAACCCCGGGTTGATCAATCGGCACGAGCAAATACGACAAAGATTTGTGGGCTTTTTCTTCAAGTTCGGTGCGGCACAGAACAAAAATCCATTGTGCAAATTGCGCTTGGCTAGTCCAGACTTTTTGGCCGTCAATGCGCCAGGTGTCGCCATCAAGCACAGCGGTAGTTCGCACACCAGCGAGATCTGAACCCGCACCAGGCTCGCTAAAGCCTTGGCACCAATATTCTTCACCCTGCAAAATGGGTGGTAAGAAGCGTTGCTGCTGTTCGGGTGAGCCGAAGGTGATCAATGTCGGCCCGAGTAAACCTTCACCGAAGAAACCGGCGCGTTGCGGCCCATTCGCCAAGGTGTATTCCTGGGCAAAGACCAATTCTTCAGAGACCGATACCTCGCGACCACCGAAGGCCTTGGGCCACGTGAGCCCCAACCAGCCCGCACGACCGAGTTCTTGCTCCCAAGCGACCCGCACATGCCAGTCATGAGCCCCCATCTCGGCCGAGGTACCCAATTTGCGATAGTCGCCGACCAGCTTCTCGTTTAGCCACGTTCGTACTTCATGGCGGAAACTCGCGGCTTGGGTTGACTCAGAAAAGTCCATGGATCTAGTTTCGCCCGAAAAGCACCTGTCGGCGTAATCGGCGCGTCCGACCTAAGGTCTTTTCATGATGACACCTCCCCCGGCAGTGGCGAACCCCGCGCAATTGTTTGATCTCACTGGACGAACCGCCCTGATTACTGGCGGCAGCCGAGGACTCGGCAAAGAAATGGCTTTGGCTTTCGGTCATCAAGGTGCCGACATCATGATCGCTAGTCGCTCGATTGAATCGTGCACAGAGACTGCTGCAGAAGTTCGTCGTGAAACGGGACGTAACTGCGTGCCCTATGCCTGTCACGTCGGTCGCTGGGACGAATTAGAAGGACTAGCCGAGGCCGCATGGAATGAATTCGGTGGCATTGACATCTTGGTCAACAATGCCGGCAAGTCGCCGATGTATGACAACATCACCAATGTCAATGAACAAATGTGGGATTCAGTTATTGGTCTCAATCTCAAAGGGCCATTTCGACTTTCGGCTCTGCTTGGATCACGTATGAGTGAACGGGCCAAAGAAACGGGGCGCGCCGGATCAATTATCAACATCTCGAGTATCGCGGCGATTCACCCCATGCCCGATGTCATCCCGTACACCGCAGCAAAAGCAGGATTGAACGCAATGACCATCGGATTTGCACAAACGTTTGGCCCCCACGTTCGCGTCAACTGCATCATGCCTGGTTCATTTCGTACTGATATCAGCAAGGCCTGGAACTGGGACATGGTTGACCAAATGATGAAGCGAGTTGCCCTGAAGCGCGTGGGAGAACCGCACGAAATCGTTGGTGCTGCTTTATTCTTGGCAAGCGATGCCAGCACATACACCACTGGAGCGGTTTTTACCGTTGACGGTGGCGTTCCAACCTGATCACATCATTCGTTCTTGAAAGGACACCACGATGGCTTTAAGCGATGAACAAAAACTCGAACACCAACGCAAATTTGCGGCTGCAACTAATGCGGGGCAACCCGATATCACAATGTCAATGTGTGTTGAAGGTGCGCTGGTGTGGCACAACTTCGATGACAAGAGCGTGCCGTATGCGAGCACTGGCAAAACCTTGACACGGATGCACGCAATCATCCCGAATCTTCGTTGGGAAACTCGAGCAGTAGCCGCCACGAGCACTGGCTGGATGTGGCAGGCTGCAATTCGCGGAACCGCTCCCGGCGGAGAAATCTGCGCTCATTCGGTCATGATCGTTACGCTGAACGACGAGGGTCTTATCACTCAACTCGACGAATACATCGACCCATCGCAATTATCTGCATTACGGGGCTGACTTCCCGCAGATTCGACTGTGTTCTGCCCGCTCTTGAACGCCTAAAGTCAAGATATGTCAAATCACAATCCAGCAAAACACAATATGGTTGAGGGTCGGGTCTGCATCGTTACTGGTGCCGGACGAGGAATTGGTCGCGAATACGCACTCATGCTGGGCGCCCACGGTGGCCTAGTCGTCGTCAACGACATCGGCGCGTCGCGCGACGGAAGCGGCGGCGATTCTGGACCCGCACAAGACGTGGCGAACGAAATCAAAGCTGCTGGCGGACAAGCCGTCGCAAACACCGATGACATCAGTTCATATGCCGGAGCGAAGAGCATCGTTGATCAAGCCATTGATACTTTCGGTGGTCTTGATGTGGTTGTCAACAATGCCGGAATCTTGCGCGACCGCATGTTGTTTTCGATGGCCGAAGAAGAGTGGGACTCAGTCATCAAGGTTCACCTCAAGGGAACTTTTGGCACGAGTCGTTTCGCTGCCGAGTATTGGCGCAACCGTTCAAAAGACGGCAAGACCAATGATGCGCGTATCATCAACACATCTTCGGTTGCTGGCTTGTACGCCAACCCTGGCCAGGCCAACTACGGTGCCGCCAAGGCTGGCATTGCCGCATTCACACAGATTGCGGCCCAAGAACTCAGCCGCTATGGAGTCACGGCAAATGCCATTGCTCCAGGTGCGCTCACGCGTTTAACTGAAGACCTCAACTTGCCCGATGAAATGTTGGCCAAGTTCGATCCTCGTTGGGTTGCCCCCATCGTCACCTGGTTGGCCTCACCTTTGTCAAAAGATGTCACGGGACAAGTCATCGAATCGAACGGCATGTTCTTGGCTATTGCCGAAAGTTGGCAGCGTGGACCCACGCTCACGACTCCCCCGGCCGAAGCCGAAGATGTTGATGCAGCAATTCGTCCGTTGTTGGCTGCGGCGCGTCCGCGCACCACGATGGCCGACATCAACTAAACACTTGTGACTTCGCTTCTTGTTATCTGCACTGGCAATGCCGCTCGTTCGGTGATGGCCGGAGCCATCATCAATGATCGACGTCCCGATCTAGATGTGGTCACCGCTGGCACACTCACTGTTGACGGACAACCCATTAGTTTTCGTACGCGTGAAGCGTTGAAACAAATCGGCCTGCAGGCTCAAGGACATCGCAGTAAGCAAATCGAACAACATCATGTTGATGCCGCAGATCTCATTATTGCCCTAGCTCCAGAACACGTTGAATGGATTCGGCGTAACTTTCCACACGTTGCCCATCGCACATCAACGCTCAAGCGACTCACGCGTCATCTCGAACACGACGGCCCGTTTGCAGAACGTATTGCGGCACTCAACTTGGCAACAGTCGAACTTGAAGCGTGGGAAGAAGTTGTCGATCCTGGTGGTGGCGAGGTTGAAGATTTCATCAACTGTGCTTTTGAGGTCGTCCAGTTAATGGACGATGTCATGCCCCGCTTGGGCTAATACTTCTATTCTTCGACGAATTGCGCTGCGACTTGTCGAGCGAGTAATTCGTCAATGACTGCATCGCTTCGCCCTAATTCGCGCAACACATCGGCAGTATGTTCGCCCAACTTGGGCGCAATCCAACGTGGTTCTCCTGGTGTTCCATGAAAATCTGCTGGCGACGCAATCATCGTGGTCGTGCCATATTCATCGGGCACTTCAATCAGACCACCAGCATGGCGTAGTTGCGGATCGGCCAATACTTCTTCGGCCGAATTCACTGGCGACCAAAACATGTCGGGCTCAGTTGCAAAAACATCGGCCCATTCATCGAGCGATTTACCCGAGAAAGCTTCATCAAGAAGTGCAATCAGTTCTTTGTGGTTGATTGCTCGCTGCAACGGAGTCACGAAGCGCTCATCTTCAATCCATTCGGGGTGACCAGCAACGCGTGCCAACGGCGGCCAATGTCGTTCACCTTCAAGACCAACGACCCAGAACCATTTACCATCGCCTGCTTGATAGTTGTTGACCGACGGATTCATCATTTGTGTACGCTGACCAATCATCGGATGCTGACCCCAACCCAACATCATGTTGAGATCAAACCCAATCGTGTACACACCTTGTCGCAGCAATGACGACGACACCATTTGCCCAAGACCCGAACGTTCGCGTTGATACAACGCCGCCGATATTGCTCCAGCAAAAGTGACACCAGTGGTGTGGTCACCCATACCGCCGCGTTGAAACGGCAGCGCTCCACCATCGGGCGTGAGCATGTGGGCAATTCCCGAACGCGCCCAGAATGCTGCGATGTCATAGCCAGGGCGATTTGCGTCTGGTCCATCGAGTCCGTACCCAGTGATTTGGCCGTACACCAGCCGCGGATTGCGAGCGCTTACTAAGTCGTAGTCAAGACCAGCACGTTTCAATGCATCAACGCGCACATTGGTGACAAAGACATCAGCCTGATCTAAGAGTTCAAGGGCAATCTCGCGTCCTTCAGGAGTTGAAATATCAAGAGCGATGCCGCGCTTGTTGCGGTTATCAAGTTCGAACACCGGATTGTTCGGCATGTCGCCACCAAACATGCGTTGAAATGTCCGTGCGGGATCACCTGATAACGGTTCGATCTTGATGACATCAGCCCCCCAGTCGCCCAAGACACCCGCAGCAGCCGGACCCGCTACCCAAACGCCTAACTCAACGACTTTGACTCCGTGCAATGGACCAGACATAACTGCGACCCTAGTTGCCGTCGCTCATCATATGCAGTTCGACAAGTTGTCATGTCTCGGGTGGAGATGAGGAGAATTGAACTCCTGGCCTCTACGATGCGAACGTAGCGCTCTGCCAACTGAGCTACACCCCCGAAGGTGTTTGAACTCTAGCGAGTAACTGCCGACGAACGTCAGGCGGCACGAACCCAGTCACGGCGATACGGCTGTTGTGAGCTCGGGTACCGGCGCAATTGGGAAAGCTTGTAGCAATAGCCCGCCAACGAAATAGCTGACAAGACAAACACATAGATGAAAAGATCGCTCTTTGTGGTGAAGGCAATGAACGCCGAGCCAAGAGTGACCAAAGCCAACGCCACGAGAACATTTTGGCGACGCTGCTTAATGAGGTGTTGACGACTCACGTTTTGTCGAACGATGCCACGAGTTGGAGTGGCGTGCGACGAGTGCATGGGGCGTTGACGAGCGGGTGAAGGAGCCAAAGGTCGAGCCATTGATCGCATGGGTGAACCGGGACGAATGGGCGCCGAACGCTGAAGGGTTGACAACTGCCGGCGGAAGTCAACGACCGAAGAGTTGGGGCGATTGACCTGTCGGCCACGCAACAACGGCGGAACGAGAACAGTGGCCCAAGCGGCGACAACTACTAACAACACAATGGTGCCCACGTCAACGTCCTCCCCTCAATCTTGAATCAGTTGTCTGGCTTTTGACTAACGACGTACTAAAAATCTACGACCGCCGAAGCGGTCACGGGTTACTAGGCAACCCGCTTCATTACAGTTTTACAACATTCGTGACGAACGACGCAATATTAGGCGAACTTTAGGTGAACTGCCAGTCAATCGAGAAGGCATTTGAGCCCCCGGTCTCTCATCCCGCAAAAACCCTATTTCCCCTGCTCAGTGGCTCGTCGGTAGGTACCAGACGCCCCACCAGTCTTCTCCCACAGGGCCAATTCGCCGATCACCATCGACTGATCGATGGCTTTACACATGTCATATATGGTCAGGGCCGCCACCGAGCAGGCGCAGAGGGCCTCCATTTCGACTCCAGTGCGCTCAAACACCTCGGCATGAGCCTCGACCGCTATGTGATCGTCCGCAATCTCAAAGCTGACTGAGGTACTTGTCAACATCACCGGGTGGCACAGCGGAATGAGGTCAGACGTTCGTTTGGCGGCCTGGATGCCGGCAATTCGAGCGACCGCCAAGACGTCGCCCTTTTTCAGATCTTGGTTTGTCACCGCCGCAATCGTGTCTGGGCTCATAAAAATTTTGCATCGGGCAACCGCACGACGTTGCGAGGGCTGTTTGGCCCCGACGTCAACCATGCGCGCCTGTCCCTGTTGATCAAGGTGCGTCAGCCCCGATACGTGGGAATCAGATTGATTTGAGCGCTCATTCACATTCGTAAGAGTATCTGCCAATTGATATTGAACGAGTCAGGAGTCACCTAGTTCTGACCCGACACCAACGACCTGCGTGTTCAACGATGTACATATGAAGGTCATGACGCAACAGTGGCGGGATTTACTTTTTGCCCATTGGGCCTACGAACCAGAAGTCGTGCAGCGACTCCTCCCATCGGGTGTTGAACTGGACACCTTTGAAGGCAAAGCCCATGTAGGCCTCGTGCCGTTCAACATGCGCAACTTGCGGTTACGTGGTCTTCCTCCGATTCCCACGACCTCAAACTTTGCCGAAATCAATGTGCGCACCTATGTGACATCGCGAGGCCGTTCGGCCGTGTGGTTTTTTTCGCTCGACACGCAAAAACTTCTCCCAACTTTGGTGGCGCGTTCGGCATTCAAACTTCCGTACTGCTACGGCAACGCCAGTGTTACTTTGACCGGACATGGCGAAGGCGCGATTTTGGCGAGCAACGTCGAACGCAAGTGGCCAAATCGCTCGTCATCGGCAATCGCCGTTCGTATTGGCGCTCCGGTTCAACCTGGACCCTTGGAAAATTTTCTGACATCACGTTGGGGACTCGTCTCATCATCTCGAGGCGATCGACTGTGGTACGGAGCAGTTGAGCACGAGGCCTGGCCGCTTCATCATGCCGAGTTGTTGCATCTCGATGACAACCTCATCACGGCTGCCGGACTCCCTCGCCCTGTTGGTGAACCGCACTTACTCTTCAGTCCTGGCGTGCATACAACCATTCACTCGTTAGAGCGGTTGTCATAACGATTGCTGACTAACGTCAGCCGCCAATTTGCGACATCGACCGTTTGGGTCGAATGAAATTCACTTGATTGATTTGATGTCCCGCCCACTTTGTGCCAACAGCTCGTTCAACTTCGGAGGCGACGGCTGCGTCATCCGCGCCCGACCGCATCAGATCACGCAAATCAAATTCGGTTGTTGCAAATAAACACGTTCTGAATTGTCCATCGGCGGTCAGGCGCACTCGGTCGCAGTCTCCGCAGAACGGCTTGGTGACACTTGGAATCACTCCGACACTTCCCCTGCCGTCGAGATAGCGCCAACGGTCGGCCGGAGCAGCACCGCGTGCTGGGATCAATTCAAGTGGATGCACTTGTGCAATCTGCTCAACAATTTCATCTTGGCTGACAACTTTTTCGCTCAACCAGTGACCTTCAGCATCAAGCGGCATGAATTCAATGAAACGCACTTCAACGCCCTTGGCTCGCCCAAATTCGGCGAGGTCAAGAATTTCGTTGTCGTTGACTCCGCGCTCGACGACTGCGTTGATCTTGACGCTTGAGAAGCCTGCCCCAATCGCTGCATCAATGCCCGCCA
Source organism: Actinomycetes bacterium (assembly GCA_037138315.1). Classification (GTDB taxonomy): domain Bacteria; phylum Actinomycetota; class Acidimicrobiia; order Acidimicrobiales; family Ilumatobacteraceae; genus Casp-actino8. The sequence goes on along the minus strand of JBAXIP010000038.1, from coordinate 3,507 downwards.
ACACCCGTGGCAACTCATCGCGGCGGGTCATCTGTTCAAACTTTGCTCGATCAAGAGTGTCAAGGCTGATATTGACGCGGGCGATTCCGGCCAACTTCAATTCATCAACACAATTTGCCAATGTTGCGCCATTAGTTGTGATCGCAAGATCGATCGGTTGACCAGCAAGTGGTGAGGCAGAATCTTTGGGCACTGACAACGCTGCGAGCTTGGCGACTAAAACCGGCAAATGGGCGCGCATGGTGGGCTCGCCTCCAGTTAAACGAATTCCATCAACACCAAAATGTTCGACGACGATGCGGGCCAAGCGCTCAATTTCTTCAAACGTCAGAACTTCGGTTTTAGGCAACCACACCATGCCCTCGGCGGGCATGCAATAGGTGCAACGAAAATTGCACCGGTCGGTCACCGAAATGCGCAGGTCGCGAATGGTTCGACCATACGGGTCAACCAGATCTCGAACAGAAGTAGTTGATGACATGGCTTCAGGATACGAGAAGGATGGTCGGGACCTCTGCCCCAGCATCCACCCCAGTACCGTTAGGGACCACTGCGATGGCATTAGCCAAGGCCGAAGCCGCCAATTGATGACTTCCCTGCGAGCGAACCGAGTCAATGTGCAGCCGCCCGTCATCCTCAAAATGGGCGATGACTCGCTGATAGTAGACTTTGCCATCTGCAGAGCGTTTGATTGGGCTGTCTGCAATCGCATTAATCAGGGGCCGATCCCATGCCGATTGTGGGTGACCTGCCATCTTGCGAATCGCTGGACGAGCCAATAATTCAAAACTCACCAACGAACTCACCGGATTACCAGGCAACCCAAAGACCGGCACACGACGACTACCTGAAGATTGCAGAAGTCCAAAGGCAAATGGTTTGGCCGGCTTGATTGAAAGTTGCATCCAGTGCATCTCGGCGATGCGCGAAAGAACAGCCTTCACGACGTCGTAATCGCCCATGCTCACGCCACCGCTCGTGACAATGGCATCACATTCAGTGGCTGCTTGATGCAAGACCGCAACAAGTGCATCTTCATCATCACGAACAATTCCGTAATCAATGGCTTCTGCGCCAGCCTGCGCAACAAGGCCCATCAGCATCGTGCGATTACTCTCGCGAATTTGTCCAGGAGCCAAAACACTTCCATCATCAATGAGTTCATCACCTGTCGACAGAACCGCCACGCGTACTTGCGGATACACCAACGGATTTCGACAATTGACACTGGCCAAGACGCCGGCGACCGACGGTCGAATCTCGGTACCGATCGCGAAAACTTTGTCGCCAACTACAACATCGTCACCGGCTCGGCGCACCGCGTCGCCCGAACAAACTTCTTTGAAAATCTGTACGAGTTGAGAACCGTCAAAGTTGACCCGATCGCCGTCAAACTTGGTGTCTTCGACCATGACGACCGAGTCGGCCCCTGCAGGCATGGGGGCACCAGTCATGATGCGAATCGCTGTGCCATTTTCGACCGAAATATTTGCTGGCGCACCAGCGGCAACTTCACCGACGACGCGTAGTGAAATGTGTTGCGTTGAGCTTGCTCCAGAAGTATCAGCGGCTCGCAACGCGTAGCCATCAACTGCCGAGTTAGCAAAGGGCGGAACATCCTCGGGCGAAACCACATCTTGGGCCAGCACGAATCCAGTCGCACGGTCGATTCCAACGTTGATCGGATCAGATGCGAGGCAGGCCGTTAGCACCAACTGCCGAGCATCGGCAATCGGGATCAACGATCTACTTGTAGTTGCAGAATCTTTCGGCGACACGTCTATGACCGTACAAGACAGACCGTACAAGACAGACAGCGCAAGACAAATAGCGCAAGACAGATAATGGCTGAGCCCACGATTGAGCAGCATCCACATCTCTACACTTGTACCCATGAGCGCAGTACCCGACCACGTCAGTCGCTTGCCTCTTGAGGGCATCACTGCAATGTGGCACGGAGTCACCAAAGGCCATACCGAAACCCTGACTCTGCATTTCGAAAATGAGTCATGGACCGTAGACAGCCAGATATCTGGTCTCGGCATCCAATACGTCCTGCGCTTCACCGCAACCTGGCAACTTCAGCAGATGCTGCTGTTCCGCGACCTTGACGAGCCCGACTTGTGGTTAGCAAACGATGGTCGTGGCAGGTGGGGCGAAGTCAATGGTGCGCAAATCCGGGATATCGGAGGCTGCACCGATCTTGATGTTCGAGGCAGTTCATTTAGCCGTGTCATGGCGATACGAAAATTGGCGATCGATATTGGCTCGTCGTCATTTGTCGATTCAGTTGTCGTGAATCCCGAAACGCTCGGCGTCACTCGTTCGCGCTTGACCTACACCCGTCTTGCCCCGCAGCTTTGGAAAGTCGAACGCGATGATGACCACGACGACCATGAGGTTGAAGTGGACATATACGGCTTACCGCTCGACATTCCGGGACACTTCACGCGTGTGAGCTGAATGTCAAATGACGGTGCGTAACCAAGAACGAAGCCCATCACCAAATTCGGCGTGTTTAAGCCCGGCTTCAATAACGGCTTCAATCCAACCAAGTGGATTACCAATGTCACGACGACCGATGTGTGAAATCACTCCGCGTAATGGCGCTCGTTCAGACTGAATTGACAAAGCGTCAGTGAGTTGAATTTCTCCAGTTCCTCCAGGGGCTAATTCATCAAGCACATCAAAAATGTCTGGAGTCAATGCGTAGCGCCCAATAATTGCTAAGTCACTCGGCGCATCTTCGACGCTCGGCTTTTCTATAACTTTCGCGATAGGCAAGGACTCGACTCCGTCCGTCATCACCAAGGGACCAACTGGAGTCACGATTCCGTAACGGAACAATTCATCGCGCGGCATTCGTTTCAAGGCGACTGCACCAACACCCGTACTTTGCGTCAACGTTGCGAGATCATTCAACAGACTTGAATCTTGCATCAACTCATCGGGCAGCATCACAAAAAACGGTTCGGAACCAACTAAGTCGCGAGCACACGCCACTGCGTGACCAAGTCCGCGAGGCGAATCTTGATAGGCGAATGAAACTCGCACATCTTTGCCGTATCGCCTCAACTGTTCAGCCAGGGCTCCCCGCCCTTGTTTTTCAAGGCTGGCTTCAACCTCGGGCGAGGCCGCGAAATACTGCTCGATGGCAGGTTTGGCCCGACTCGTCACGATGACCAAATGATCGACACCGGCTCCGAGGGCTTCATCGACGATCAATTGCAGGGCTGGTCGCTCAAGAATCGGGAGTAACTCTTTTGGCACGGCTTTCGTGGCTGGCAGCATGCGGGTGCCTTGACCAGCGGCTGGGACAACTGCCGTGCGAATGCGTGGGGGTAACGCCATGCTCTGACTCTAGACTTTGGAGTCCGGAGAACAGCCTTATGCCTATTTACGTTTACAAATTCACCGATACTGGCGAGACCATCGAAGTCCACCAAGCATTTACCGACGACGCCCTCACGGAGTACCCGCACCCATTAGACGGAGCCGTGCGCGCTG
>JBAXIP010000037.1:0-16061 GCA_037138315.1 Actinomycetes bacterium | reverse complement strand
CACGAAAGCCAACGCGCTGGGGCTCGATCACTTGGCTTGTCATCGGGCCAGACTCTTCGCTTCGTGATCATCCCACAAGCCGTTCGCCGGGTCATTCCCCCACTCATGAATGACTTCGTGAGTTTGCAAAAAGATGTGGCGCTCATCAGCTTGATTGGGCCGATTGAGATTTTGCGTCAAGCGGGTATCGATAAATCAAAGTACGCAAACTTCACGCCTTACGTTGGCGCAGCAATCATCTTCTTGTTGCTCACTATCCCCGAGACGCGTTTTGTTGATCATCTGATGACCCGCGAACGACGTCGTACTTCTGGGACGGCTGTGCGATGAACAACGAGTCAAAGATTTCTCTTCAAGACGTCCGCAAGTCCTTCGGGCAACGCGATGTTTTGAATGGCATCAATCTTGATATCAACCAAAGTGAAGTCATTGCTTTCATTGGTTCATCTGGTTCAGGTAAGAGCACGCTGTTGCGCTGCGTCAATTTGCTCGAAACCATTGATGACGGCGCAATCTTGCTTGACGGAGTCGACATCAGCGAGCCTGGCATCAACCCCGACCCGTTTCGCCGCCGTATCGGGATGGTCTTTCAAAACTTCAATCTCTTTCCGCATATGACTGTGCTTGAAAACATTGCGCTTGCTCCCCGCAAAGTTTTAGGTCAGTCAAAGAAAGAAGCCAACGATCACGCCCGCGAACTGATTGGCCGGCTCGGACTCAGCGATCGTGCCGATGGTTACCCCGATCAGTTGTCGGGCGGCCAACAACAGCGCGTGGCCATCGCCCGCAGTTTGGCGATGAACCCCGAAGTCATGTTGCTCGACGAAATCACATCAGCGCTTGATCCCGAACTTGTTGGTGAAGTTCTTGATGTAGTTCGCGAACTCAAATCAAACGGCATGACGATGTTGCTCGCAACTCATGAGATGGGTTTTGCGCGAGAGATCTCTGACCGAGTGTGTTTCTTGCATCAAGGCCAAGTGCTCGAGTGCGCTCCCCCGGCAGAATTTTTCAGTCGTCCGCAACATGAGCGAACTCAACAATTCTTGCAACGTGTCACCGACGCTGGTCGCCTTTAGCCTGAAATTCGACCGCTCGTGACACCGCACACGATGTCGCGGCCGATGCACAAGGCCACTTCTTCTTCGAGCTTTTCTTGATCCCACGCATTCACGAAGTCGGCATGACCCGTCATCAAGCCACCCGATGCGAGTTGTAATTGCGATGCATCTCCGTGAACTGGATACGCAACCGCGAAAATAAGTTGTGGCACCGATACCGGGTGACTGCTCGGACATTTTCCGTTTGATGAGTAATGCATGTGTGTGCGGTGGCCATCAACATCAAGATTCTTGCCATCCCAACAATCGGGGAAGGTGATGTCGATGCGTAATCCACGGTCATCTGGACAAGACGGCGGCAGTTCTTCACGCATACCACCACTTCCGCATGACCAGGCAACCACCGACGTCGGTTGTGCTTCGGTGGCCATCGGATCACCAGCGATCATCATTAAGCCGGGCGGGAAAGCAACAACTGTTGTTGGGTCGACGCCCACTCCGGCACGGTAGTAAGCAACGCTCTTGACGGGTTCGATGAGTTGTCCGTTATCAAGCAGTGCCGGCGCCCAATACGAGGCAGTATCTTGCTGCTGCTCGCACGTTGTGCCTTGGCCAAGTAGAGAATCGAGAGTCGCATCAGCATTCGATGTCACATTGCCAAAAAAGGCATGCAAGTGCGATGCACCCGCATCACCCGGGTACACAATCGGGTCATCAGCCAAGACATGACTAAACGGACATTCAACAACAAACTGTCCAACTCGACCTTGAGGTCCGGTCACTGGTTGATCGGGCTTACCCATCACTGACGCTGCGTCCACGGGCATTGCCGAATGATCATGAGTCATTGAATCATGCGAATCACTTGCGCACGAGCCGAAAAGAAACAATGACCCGGCGAACAAAAGTGATTTTGTTCGCCGGGTCATTGTTGTTGTACTTCTATGTGTGACGAGATCAGTCGATCTTGTCAGGAACCGTAATTGCGTCGAGGTCGATGACGGGCAGAGTTGCACTCGCTGGAACACCTGGTGCCGTTGCGGCATTGGGCATTGACTCAAGAACCGGCATGTCGGGCAACGTTGCAGTTTTCCAGTCAACTGACGGCGGAGCAGTTGCCTGATCAGCCAACCAGGTAATGACGTTCAAGTCGCCAGCAGTCCAGTCACCAGCATCTTTGCTGAGCGGTGATCCACACGGTGCTAACTTCTCGAGATCGAGCGGTGCCGATGTGGTGAAAGTGTTGCCTTCAAAGCAGTTGCCCAAAGTCCACAAGTCGGTGCCGGCTGATCCAACAGCAATGTCGGCGCGACGATTGTCCTCAAGCACGTTGTTGCGAACTGTCGTGTCTTGGCTGTCCCACAACAAAGCCCCATCGGGTTGAACGGGCATCAACTTCTTGCTATCAGCACAAGTTGTATCCCACGCTGTTTTTGCGGGCAACGAGTCATTGGGATCTTCTTCGAGGAACGGCACAAGACCGATACCCGTCTTGTTGTGGTTCCACACTCGGTTACGTTCGATGATGTTTTGCACGCCACCGGCACTCAAAATTCCGTTACCCATCGCCAGAATTGCCACATCAATCGCCGGCGTGTCGGGTTGGTTGTTGTCGTATACCAAGTTGCCGATGATGGTGGTCTTGCGTTCTGGGTAACACAATTCGTAGCTTCCACTGTTCGGAACAACTCCAGCGCGGTTACGACGGAAAATTGAGTTCACGATGATCATGTTTCCGCCCGAGTTAGTACCCGAGTAGCCGAGACCATTGTGTTCAGAAACAAAGTGATTAATGAGCGAATCACAGGGGTAGCACTCGCCGACGTACACGCCAGCGTCAGGACTTCCGGCACCATACGAGTGATCAATCACACCACCCACTGAGTCAAAGACGTACACGCCATAGTCGCCGTTACGCCATGCGGTGAGGTAGTCGCCGCGGTAGCCAGTGACGCCAGTCCAGAAGAATCCGTTCTTGGTGTAGTTCATGGCCGTCATGTTTTCGAGAGCGACACCATTGGCACCGACAACTCGAATGCCATTGTCAAGTTCAAAATTGCCATCAAGGATCACGGTGTTGCGATCAAGTCCTCGGATGATGATGTTGTTCGTGGTCACCTGCACGGCTTCGTTATAGGTGCCAGCAGCAATCAAGATCAGGTCGCCTTCAACAGCAGCATCAACTGCCTCTTGAATCGTCGCGTAATCGGCCGGGACATTCAGCACGCCCTCAACTGCTGGAGCATCTGTTACTGGAGCATCAGTAGCAGGCGCCTCTGATGCCGCAACGTCGGTTGAAGGCGCTGCTGTAGTTGTTGCAGAGTCGTCTCCGCCACATGACACCAATCCCACTGCGAGTAACACGACTCCTGCGAGTATTCCAAGTGATCGCTTCATATTTCCCCCTCTTGACGGCTATTACCGATAGTTAATGTTAGTTCACGAAACAGTGAGCGTCCCATACATTCCGGCACCCGGGGCGCCATGAATCGAACAATAGAACTTATAAACACCAGGCACATTGAAAAGATGCTTGTAAGAGTCTCCTGGAGTAAAGGCAGTCGAAGCAATTCCCCATGCAGTCGGCGACATGTCAGAAGCGAGCAGCGTTGTCAGACCGGCATCGTCTGTGATGGTGTCGGGAAGAATGTTGTGATCATTACGGCCACGATTTTCAAAGACAACTTCGGTGCCGGCCTTGATTTCGTACTCACTGGGTCGATACGAGTTATCGAGTACTTGAATAGTGATCGACTCACCATTTGGTGGAACTGTCGCGATAGTCGTGGTGACTGCTGCTTCGCCTTCGCTGGGTGGCTTGGCACCAGATGACGCGGCATCGGGCGCATCGGCACCACAACTCACCAACAAGACGGCCGATACGACAATTGAACTCACGCGCGAAATCTTCATTGTGTCTATTCTGATCTCACGCAGTCGGCAATTGGTAATTTTCGAAGCGATCTCGCAAAGTCTTTTTCGAAAACTTGCCCACACTTGTCTTCGGTACCTCGTCAATGAACACCACATCGTCGGGTACTTGCCACTTGGCGACCTTCGAAGAGATGAACTCAAGAATTTCTTCTTTTGACAAGGTCGCTCCTGATTCAAGCACGACACAAGCCAGCGGGCGTTCGCTCCAACGTGGGTGCATCACACCAATCACCGCCGCTTCACGTATCAACGGGTGAGCCATCAGTTCGTTTTCAAGTTCAACTGAGCTAATCCATTCACCACCACTCTTGATGAGATCCTTCGTGCGGTCAAGTAAGCGAATACGACCACGAGCATCAACAGCAGCAACGTCACCAGTACGTAACCAACCGTCTTCAGTGAAACTTTCACCAGCGCGTTCGTCGTTGTAATACGTCGAAGCAATCCAGTTGCCACGACATTGCAGTTCACCGCTTGATTCGCCGTCCCACGGAACACTGATCGCCGTGCCTGGTTCGACAACACGACACTCAACACCAAACATGATTCGACCAACTTGCGTGCGCAAATTTGCTTGCGAGTCAATGTCGAGCATCAATTGGTCGCCATCTAAATGACACACCGCAGCAAGCGGACTCGTTTCGGTCATTCCCCAGGCTTGCAATATCGGAAGACCGGTTTGTTCGCGATAGGCCTCGCTCAGTGCGCGTGGAACTGCCGAACCACCACATGGAATCACGCGCAAACTTGATGTGTCGCGTCCCTTAAGTTCGGGCAACACGCCCATCCAGATTGTTGGAACACCTGCAGCGATGGTGACCTTTTCATTCACGATCAAATCGGCGACTGCTTTACCCGACAAGTCGGGGCCGGGCATCACAAGATTTGCTCCGGCTGCAACTGCAGCGTGGGCCAATCCCCATGAGTTGGCATGAAACATTGGCACGACGGGAAGAATTGAGTCGCGCTCAGATACTCCGAGACCATCGGCCATCATCGTTGCCATGGTGTGCAAGAACGTACTGCGGTGCGTATACACGACACCTTTAGGGTTGCCCGTCGTGCCACTCGTATAACACATGCTCGCAGCAGTGTTCTCGGGAACTTCTTTGAATTGTGCGGGAGCAGCTTTTGCCAATAGTTCTTCGTAGTCGTACGACGCAATGCCGGCGAGATCGGCCGGAATTTCACCTTTGCCATCATCCATGATCACGAGATGCTTCACGGTGGTGAACGTTGGCAACAGCGGAGCCAACAATCCCATCAACGACTTGTCAACAAAGATCACTTCGTCTTCAGCATGATTCACGATGTACGTCAACTGCTCGGGGAACAAACGAATGTTGAGAGTGTGCAGCACGCGTCCGGTGCACGGTGCGGCAAAGTACAACTCAAGGTGCCGAGCGGTATTCCAGGCGAAAGTCGCCACGCGACCATTGCTTGAAATTCCCAACTGTTCGAGCACTGTGCCCACTTGACGAGTGCGATGCGCCCACTGCGCATATGTCGTGCGCTCAAGACCCGTTCCAGTTGCCGTCACGATGGTCTTGTGACCGAAATACTTTTCGGCTCGATCAAAAAGATGCAAGATACTCAACGGTACGTCCTGCATGAGTCCTGGAATGATGGCAACGTCTGAAGTCATGGCTTCTCCCCGGTCGTGATGACGCCGATCATCGTAACCCCAACCCGATCTGCTGTCTCCGACGAAAGTGACATAGATTGGCAACCATGTCTGAAGCCGAAGCCCTGCAACCGATTCGCCCAGCGTCGGCATTGGCTCGGCGAGCAATTTTGATTGCATCGGGCCTGTTCTTTGCGATCGGCACCTTTGGCAGCAATGTCGGACCGGCCTGGATCGACGAACGGCCCGCAGTTGTGCTGGCCTTGTCGAGCCGTAACCGAAACCTGTTTGCCTCGGTCCCCTTCATCGACCCGCTCCCGTATGTGCTCATCGGATTCACACGAGTCTTCGTGGCGGGCATGGTCTTGTTCTATTTGGGTCGCTGGTATGGCGACCGCGCCTTGGGTTGGACCGAAAAGCAAGTCGGCGAACTGCCGGCCCTCTATCGCTGGTTCGCCAAGGCCATGGACAGAGCTGGCTGGCTCGTCATCATTTTGTTCTGCGGTTCAAACCTGGTGTGGATGATGGCCGGCAATCGACGTATCGATCCTCGTAAATACGCCTTCTTCTTGGCAATCGGTATTGTCATTCGGCTCGCCATTTTGTGGGCTGGCGGCAAAGCCTTTGAAGATCAGATCCGTTCATTCTTGAAATGGATGGAGGATTATCAGTGGTACGTCGTCGGTGGACTCTTTGCGGTCTCGTTTGTCCAGTCTGCTCGCAAGGCCAAGCGCGATATTCCGGAAGTCATTCACGAAATTGAGCACCCGACCGAGCAATAACAGGTCGTTTTGTTCTAGATTCTCATCAACTCTTTATACGTCACTCAATCTCACGGAGACATCATGACCATTTCAGTCGGAAGCCAAATCCCTAACGTCACACTGCATGTTCTTGGGGACAACGGCATGCCCTCCCCCGTCAGTTCATCCGACATCTTGGGTAAGGGCAAAGTTGTTTTGTTCGCCGTGCCTGGTGCATTCACACCCGGCTGCTCGATGGTTCACCTTCCCGGTTACGTCAAGAATCAGGCTGCACTTCGCGCCAAGGGCGTTGACACCATTGCGTGCGTCAGCGTGAACGATCCGTGGGTGATGGATCAGTGGGGTAAGACCAGTGGAGCAGAAGGCATCACCATGCTCGCCGATGGCTCGGGTGTCTTCACTGCAGCTATGGGACTCGCTATGGACGGTTCAGGATTCGGACTTGGTTCACGTTCACAGCGCTATTCAGCGGTCATTGAAAATGGTGTCATCACCGAACTCAATGTCGAAGAAGGCGGCGGCATCACCGTCAGCGCTTGCGAAATCGTTCTCGAACACCTCTGAGTTTCGCGAAACGCGACTACAGACCTAGGGCGGGTTCGAGGCCCATGGTGAGACCAGGTAGGCCGACAATCTTTTTGCAGGCCAACACCACGCCTGGCATAAAGCTGACGCGGTCGTAACTGTCTTGGCGAATGGTCAATGTTTGACCAGCCGAACCGAGAATCACTTCTTGATGCGCAACCATGCCGCGCATTCGTACGGCATGCAAACGAATATCGGCAGGACCTTTTCCGCCGCGCGCTCCAGCAATCACTTCATGCGTTGTCGGGTCTGGAGCCCACTCGCTTGATGCTGCAGCCATTCGGTTTGCGGTTGCAACTGCAGTTCCACTTGGTGCATCGGCTTTGTTGTCGTGGTGCAACTCAATAATTTCTGCAGTCTCAAACCACGGCGACGCCATCTCGGCGAACTTCATCATGAGTACCGCACTGATAGCAAAGTTGGCGGCGATCATGCAGTTCGACGATGTGAAGGCAGAACGAAAACCAGCAAGATCAGCGTCGCTGAAACCAGTTGTGCCGACGACTGCATGTACACCATGCAATGCGCACCACTGCAAGTTGGTTCGTGAGGCCGCGGCAATGGTGAAGTCCACGGCAACTTGCACACCCGCATCGGCCATTGCGCGAGGATCGGCACCAATGGTGATTCCGTGAATGACGTTGCCAGCACACGCTGGATCGACGGCAGCAACTAATTCAAGATCGGGATCGGCCATGACTGCGTCGCACACAGTCGCGCCCATGCGTCCACCAGCGCCAAAGACACCAACGCGGATTTTTCTTGAAGCTGCAAGTTCGCCCATGACACGATCATAAACCCAAGAACGACACAGGCTCCTGTCTCTTTCGAGATCAGGAGCCTGTGAACACTCAGATTGCTGTTGAACAGCGTGTCAGGTATTAGCGATGACGGCGCGGACCGCGGTCGCGATCACCACGTCCACCACGGTCATCACGACCGCCGCTTCCTTCGCCACCAGCAGTTCCACCAGGACCGAGGTCGCCGATTTCGCTACTGATTTCACTGTCGAATGCATCATCGAAACTGACAGTCACGGGACCATCGGTTGCGGGCGCAGCGGCACGAGGTGCCGGTGCCGACGATGAACCTGACGATGACGCAGCGGGTGCCGGCGGATCGCCAGCAAGGGTCAAACTGACCTTGCCCTTGTCATCGATGTCTTCAACACGAACTTCGATTTCTTGGCCGAGGCTCAAGACATCTTCAACATTGTTGATGCGCTTGCCGCCACCGAGCTTCGAGATGTGAATGAGTCCATCACGTCCCGGCAAGATGTTGACGAATGCACCGAACTTGGTGATGCTCACAACACGACCGTTGTAGATGCCACCGAGTTCGGCCTTGGGCGGATCAACGATGGCCAAGATACGAGCCTTGGCATCTTCCATACGCCAGGCTTCAACAGCAGCAATCGTCACGATGCCAACAACGCCGTCATCGTCGACAGCAATGTCGGCGCCGGTCTCTTGCTGAATGGTGTTGATGACCTTGCCCTTCGGTCCGATGACTTCACCGATCTTGTCCATGGGGATGTTGATCGAGATGATCTTCGGAGCTGATTCGGCAACCGTGTCACGACCCTTAGAAATCGCGGCGTTCATCACGTCGAGAATCTTGAGGCGAGCTTCTTTGGCCTGCTCGAGAGCAGCAGCCAAAACATCGGCGGGGATTCCGTCGATCTTGGTGTCGAGCTGCAATGCAGTCACGGCGTCGGCGGTTCCGGCAACCTTGAAGTCCATGTCACCGAAGGCATCTTCGGCTCCAAGAATGTCAGTGAGGCTGAGGTACTTGCCTTCGGCGTAAATGAGTCCCATGGCGATACCAGCAACTGCGGCCTTGAGCGGCACACCGGCATCCATCAACGACAAGCTGCTTGAGCAGACTGATGCCATTGACGTTGAACCATTTGAGCTCATGACTTCGCTGACCAAACGCAATGCGTAAGCGAACTCTTCTTGGCTTGGCACAACGGGCAACAATGCTCGCTCGGCCAAAACACCGTGTCCGATTTCGCGACGCTTCGGCGTACCCACACGACCAGTTTCACCATTGGCCCAGGGAGCCATGTTGTAGTGGTGGATGTAACGCTTCGAATTAACTGGCGACAAAGTGTCGAGCATCTGGTTCATGCGGGGCATGGCCAAAGTCGTTACGTTCATCACTTGTGTTTCGCCACGCTGGAACAATCCAGAACCGTGAGCGGTGCGCAAGACGCCAACTTCGGCCGAGACTGGACGCAAGTCGCGCGGTCCACGTCCGTCGATACGAATACCGTCTTCAACAACGCGCTTACGAACCAACTTCTTGGTAAGGCTACGCACTGCTTCTTTGATTTCTTTGTCGCGACCAGCAAACGGTGCGTCGGCTGAGCCAGCCAACTTTTCAACGGCAGCATTACCTGCGGCGTCGGTTGCGGCATTGCGATCGGCCTTGAGGGCAATCTTGACTGCATCGGCCAACAACGGTGTGGCAATTGCTTCAACAGCGGTCCAGACATCGTCACCGTAATCAAGAACTGGTGTGTACTTGAGTGGTGTGATGGGTCCGCGAGTTGCGATGACCGAAGCCAACAACTGACGCTGCAATGCGATTGATTCTTTGATGTACTGCTTTGAGGCATCGAGACCACCAGCAAGAACAACTTCGTCAACCTTGGGCGCACCGTTGGCGTAGTAATCGAAACTCTTTTCGGTTCCGCCTGCTTCAACCATCATGATCGCAACGTCTCCGTTGTCGAGTTCACGACCGGCAACAACCAGTTCGAAAGTTCCCTCTTCGCCTTCGGCGTAGGTGGGGTGAGCAATCCACTTGCCGTCTTGGCTGTAACCAATACGAACTGCACCAATCGGGCCATCGAACGGAATGCCGCTGATCATCAACGAGGCCGAAGCCGCGTTGATGCTGAGCACGTCGTGCGGGTTGACCTGATCGGCACCCAAGATGGTGAGCACGATCTGAACTTCGTTACGGAAGCCATCGGGGAACGCTGGGCGCAACGGACGGTCGGTGAGACGGCAGGTCAAAATTGCTGCTTCGCTCGGACGACCTTCACGGCGGAAGAATGCACCTGGAATTTTGCCAGCGGCATAGGCACGTTCTTCAACGTCAACGGTGAGTGGGAAAAAGTCAATGCCCGGACGGACATCTTTGGCGGCGTTTGCAGTGGCGAGCACAATGCTGTTACCAATACTGGCAACAACTGCGCCCTGGCTTTGTAGAGCCAGTTTTCCAGTTTCAAACGTCAGGGTCTTATCGGTTCCCCCAATGGGACCCGATACTCGAATGGCATCGGCCATGGCGAGCTCCTTTCGCGCAATCTCGGCTCCTTGCCGGATTGCATATGGAGCAGCGGGTCGGTTCCCAGTCGGCTAGGTCGGCACCTCGGTGACGGCCACGGCGACTGACAACCAAACCTTCACTGCCCGGTTTGTTTGTTTTTTTACTTGCGGTTGAGGCCGCGTCTCAGCGACGCAGACCCAACTTGGCAACAATCTCGCGGTAACGCTCGACGTTGCGACCTTTGACGTAGTCGAGAAGACGACGACGACGACCGACCATCATCAACAATCCACGACGACTGTGATGGTCGTGCTTGTGAGACTTGAGATGCTCGGTGAGATGATTAATGCGCTCAGACAAGAGGGCAATCTGCACTTCAGGCGAACCGGTGTCGGTGCCATGAGTACGGTGTTCGGTAATGGTTTCAATCTTGGGGACGCCAGCCATGGCTAATCCTGCCTTCCGTATATATAGATGACTCGGAGGTCGCGGCCCGCCGGGTGACGAACTCGCATCAGGCCAGAGAATGAACCCCAACCGACCCCAAAAGCCTACGGGACAGGGTTCGGGCTTCCACCCGAGGGGCCTTTTTGCGGATTTTGGTGTTGTTCGGAAGCCGATCTGCCCCTCTTGGGGGTGGATTTTCGGGCCCGGACAGGCAATTCGGCGGGTCAGAGTTCGTCGAGACGGGCTTTTGAGTCGAGTGCAGCCGATCGGTAGATACCGGTGGCCATGAACGAAGTTTCGACCTTGCGACGCTCGGTGTAAATAGCCGCACGAATTTCGTGAATACGTTTTGAATCTGGAGTTGCAGTAGCTGCCATTTCGATGAGGTGACAGGCCAAACGAAAGTCACCTTGATTGGCAAGTTCTTCAGCACGAGCGGCAAGTGCCTCTGCCCCACCAGCGAGTGCAGCCATTTCAGTTGCCAATGCAACTTCAGTTGCGGGCTTGAGGTTGGCCGGATTGCCGTCGTACCAACCGCCATACAAACGCCACAAGTTACGCACCACAAATTCGGGTTCGTCGTACGTGGGTTTCAAGAATGGTTTGTTGGCCAGTTCGTCTGGCAAACGCACTTGATGAATGACATCATCGAGGCGAGCACCAGCATTCATTAACGCAAGTGTTTGTTCGTGCAACGACTCGAGTGCTGCCGCAGTATCGGTGAGCACCATGCCAACTCGTTCTTTGCCTCCGATGGCCATTCCGTGTGCGGGCAACATCAATTCGGGTTGCTTGGCGGCCATTGCACGCAATGCAACGGCCCACTCCCACGCAAAGCGTTGCACCTTTTGAGGATTCCCCGCATTGGGGAATTGCCAAATGAACAAGTCGCCAACGCACACAGCTTTTGAATCGGGAACCCATGCCCACGTGTGGTCATCAGTTTCGCCCCGGGCGTGATGCAGTTCAAATGATCGACCACCAATGTCGAGTGTTGTCTCGGATCGAAATGTGGTGTCGGGATACACGAAGTCGCTCGGAAACATGGGTCCAGGCAAACGGAACTGACGCATATTGATGTAACCGTTGTAGCCATTCGTCAACTTGTAGCGATCAAAACGATCAATGACGGCTTCATGCGCGACGTAATTAATCGCTTGATGACCACGATTGGATGCGTCAGCGTTGAATGCACCGGCGCCGCCAACGTGATCGGTGTGGCCGTGTGTGTAAACGGCGGTGTTGACTCGGTCGTTTGACCACGAGCGAAGACTGGCGACAACACTCTTGGCTGCCATGCCGTGCGAGACGTCAAACAATGTGAGTCCGTCGTCGGTGTTGAAGACCACAACATTGCTGAAAGATTCAATGACGCCGATCCCTGGTGCTACTTCTTCAACTGGTGTTGCGTCGACTGTGACTTTCAGGCCGATGGGCGCTGCGTCGGTTCCGTCAACGATGCGGGCCGCACGTTCAAGCATTGTCAATTGAGGCACCGAAGTCACGCCCCAAACTTAGGCGACTCTGAGATCAGATCAAGTATGCGTGCCTTCACCACATCAACATCTTCACGGCAACCGCAACACCGAAGGTGATCACAATGACCCGCATGACTTTGGGATTCATTTTGCCGGCGAGCATTCCACCAAAATGACCGCCCACCAAACTTGCAGGGGCCATCACCGCGACGAAATGCCATTCGACTTTGCCCGAGAAAACTAAGAACGACGCCGCCAACACGTTGATCACGAATGACAACACAGTTTTGAGGGCGTTGAGTTTGGGAAGTTCGTCATCGAGCAAGAGTCCAGTAATTGCGAGCAGCATGATGCCAAGTCCTGCGCCGAAGTATCCACCGTAGATCGACGCGGCAAAGACCGAAATGATCAGTGGGACGGTTGCTTCGTGAGTCGCTGCATGAGATGCACCTGTTGTGCGATGTGCGAAGACGCGCTTTTTGATGCTGTCTTGAAATCCGAGTAGAGCACAGGCCATCAAGATTAAAAACGGAACAAGATCACGAAAGACCGAGTCTGATGTGATGACGAGAAGTATTGATCCGAGCAATCCACCAAGTCCGGCGAAAGGAAGCAAGCGGCGCAAACGAGCTTTATGTTCACCGACTGTGGCTCGTTGAGCCATGGCCCCACCGAAATAACCGGGGCATAATGCAACGGTGTTGGTGGCGTTGGCGTGCACGCTTGGCACGCCGAGGGCAACGAGAATCGGGAACGACACGAGGGTTCCGCCACCGGCGATTGCGTTGATACCACCTGCCGCGAGCGCACCAGCACCGGCGAAAACCAAATCAGAAACCGAGGTCACGTTGACACGCTAAACCTTGGACGCGCTCTCCCCCAGTGTTCCTTTGTGATTTTGATTTATTCGGGGCTGTCGATGGGGATGACTTGGAAGTGCACGTTGTTGTCAATGGCCCCAAGTTTTTGTTCGAGTTGACGCGCAAACGCTGCAGCTTCAATCGAGTTTGTGAACGGACCATAGACAGATGGGATTCCGCCGTCGGCAGACGCGGCGAGAACTCCGTGCGGCAGATCACGGCGCGCCAATTCTTCAACGTCAATTTTGTTGTTGAGACTCTCAAGAAAACGGTCGAGCAACATCTCGTTTTCTTCGGGGGTCAGTGCTTGGGCGGAACAACCGCTATATCGATGAGTCTGCCGATGATGTCTGCGCATTGAGGTCTGCCTTCCTGTGCGTATGTATTGGCCTCTATGTCTCAATGTCGGCTAACGCTGAACTGTTGACTTTTGTGACCAATATTTCTGAGACGACCGTATGAAGGGGGTATGGCAGAGTTTCCACCGCAGGTCAGCGGGCACTTTTCAGTGTGAATAATCGGGCGACAAGCCGGCTCGGCATCCGATATGGTTCGTTTTGTCCATTAAGAGGATCCGAGGGACCCAGCCCGCTGACGATCCGCCAACCGTCCAATAGGAAAAGGTGGCAACGCTGGGATCAATGGAGGAAATCATGAGTGACTTCATCAGCGCGATCAAACGCTTTATTGAAGATTGGGTCGGGGGCAAACCGAAGCTCGTTCATTACGAGACCGTGCAACACAACCAACTTCAAAGAGGAGTTCAAGATGCTGAATCAAATTCCTGAACTCGGACAGTTGAAGGAAATACCAGTACCCGCTGATTACCAGGGAGAACCACCACAACGGATCAAGGATTACTTAACCGGATTCAAAATGGCTTGGGAGATTGCGATTCGGATGCAGCAAGGCCATGCACTAGATGAACCACGACCACTCGACGATTAGAAAACTGGCATTGGCCTCCCGACAAACCAACCGAACCACCCTTAGGAAAACTGTCCAAGACAGGGAAATGGATTTTGTGGAGAAGAAAATCGACTTGGATTACCTAGTGGGCGCAACTGAAATTGCTAAGCGCCTTGGTGTCGCTCGACCACAAGTTGTACACGAATGGCGAAAAAAGCACGCCGACTTTCCGGCTCCGGTCGCTACTTAAAAAACTGCCTTAATCTAGGACTGGCGGGAAGTCGAGCAGTGGGCTCGGGACTCCGGCAGGCTCTAATTCACTCCGATGGGAGTCCGGTTTGCCATTACTTCGGCGAGTCGCTCCATTGTTTTGACCTTGGCGTCTAAAGATTCAAAATCTTCTTGGGAAATAAACAAGGGAATAAATGATCTCTCTTCTTGATCATTTTCGGAAGCATCTTCACACCACTGAACCAAACGATTCCATTTGGGAGCAACATCCAGATCTTGAAGACCTTTTGTCTCAATCACATACACCCGGTCGGGCGAAGTTCGGACTATGAAATCAGGGTAGTAGTGCGAAATTTCCCCAGTCGCGGTTACATATTCCATGAAAAAATGAACACTTCTGGTGTTCTTCGCAAATGACTGAACATCTTTGGCCTCGTCGCAGAATTTTGCGAATCTAAGTTCCAAATTTGAGTCGCCAATGATTCGATTGAACACTGTTTTTTTAGACTGGACAAACTCCTGATTATTTACAACTACTGGCCTCGTCTTACTAAGTTTAATCTCACTCACTAATTCAGTTGTTCCTACGTCGGTCAAAGTCAAGTCGTTAATTGCCTCCGCAAATTTTTCAAAGAGATGGCGTCTTGGTTCTATCTCTGAAAGGTTCCTCAGAATATTCAGATCCTGAATATCTACCGCCTGTTCAAACAAGCGTTCAGAAATGTAACTCTTCAATTTTCCGTAAAAGATGTCGTGGCCACCAACTAAGCGCATTCGATGCATTAGTTCAGTTGCGAGATATGCAAGAACCGACTGTGAGGTCGGTATTACTTCCTCGCCAAGGTCCGTGCTCCAAATTGGCTCGTCTGTATCTAGGTCAAGGAAGATGATTTCTCGCTGCTCTGCCTCCGAGAATTGCCTGATACTAAATCCACCCTTTGAAATTTTCTCTACATCCAGATCATCAAGATTTTTCATCTTTCGAACGATCCGGCTTGATAATCGTGGAAGAGAGATATCTAAAGCGTCAATATCCTTGTCTGGATCCATGTGATCAACTTCTACTAGCAAAGGCTTTTGTGGTGTCGTCTTCCCACCCATTGGGACTTTCTCAAGTTCAACACCCTCTGAACGTATGGATTCAACGAAGTCCAAGAATGCTTCGGTGCCGACTACTGACACATATTCAGTCAGCGAATTATCACCTCTAAACATCCTTCGTAATCCGCGCCCGAGAGTTTGTTCAGGGAGAACATTGCTCTTCGCGGTGAACGGCCGTAAACCAACCATTGAAATTACATTCTGAACGTCCCAGCCTTCGCGAAGCATTAAGACTGACACCACGCATAGGTAAGGGCTCTCATTAGAGTCAATTTTTCGACTTGCTTCGCGGAGTCTCTCTAACTCAGCATCCCCAGGCTTGCCGCCAAGTTCACCATTTGCTTTAGTGTGAATTACCAACACTTTCCCGAGAAGATCCGAGAACGTCTTCTCTACATAAGCTGCTACTTCATTCGACTCATCAGTTGTAGTTGTCATAATAAATAGAACTGGTTTCTTTCCCGCTTTTTGGAGATCCTCTCGCCTCTTTGCCCACTCCAAATAACCCAATTTGATGTGATCTGCATATTGCTCATAGACCTTGTCAGAGGGACGTTCAACAAGTTTCGCCCTAGAGGGACCGTCGGGTACAACAGGAGTCTTAACAACTCCTTGCCTAATGGCCTCAACAAGAGGGTATGAACATACTGTTTGAACGAAGACCGATCCGTTCGAATGCTTCGGAGTCGCTGTTACATCAAACTGACCACATATTCCGTGGCCTGTTCGTTGCCTCATCTTTGAATCAATGCTCTCAATTGCTTTGAACCACGCCAAGCTCTCAT
>JBAXIP010000036.1:0-16142 GCA_037138315.1 Actinomycetes bacterium | reverse complement strand
CTGAAAGAAAAGGAAGACAATTTGTTAGGCGAAGATATCCGCGAAGGAATCACCGCCATCGTCTCGGTCAAACTGGGCGAGCCACAATTTGAAGGTCAAACCAAGGCCAAACTCGGAAACGTTTCCATGCGTTCATTTGTTCAGAAGGTAACAAACGAACGTCTGGCCGAATGGCTCGATGAAAATCCGACTGAAGCCAACAAGATTGTCAAGAAGGCTCTAGCAGCAGCGCAAGCGCGAGTTGCTGCGAAGAACGCGCGTAACGCGGTACGACGTAAGACCGCTCTCGCCGGAGCAGGTATGCCCGACAAACTGAAGGACTGCAGTAGTGGCAATCCAGCAGAGAGTGAAATCTTTATTGTTGAAGGTGACTCAGCAGGTGGCACCGCACTTGACGCACGCGACCCGCGTACACAGGCAATCTTGCCGATTCGCGGAAAGATTCTGAACGTTGAACGCGCTCGCCTCGACAAGATGCTCAAGAACAATGAAGTCATCGCACTTGTCACCGCAATCGGCGGCGGCGTGGGCGATGAGTTCGATGCAGCAAAAGCGCGCTATCACAAGATCATCATCTTGGCTGACGCTGATGTTGACGGCAGTCACATTCGTACCTTGTTGTTGACATTCTTCTTCCGTCAAATGCGCCCGCTTGTTGAAGCAGGTTTTGTGTACATCGCACAGCCTCCGTTGTTCTCAACCGAAGTCGGCAAGGTGAAGATTTACCTCAAGGACGATATTGCGAAGACGCGATTCCTTGAAGAACATCCCAATCACAAAAAAGAATTCCAGAGACTGAAAGGTCTTGGTGAAATGGACTGGGAAGAGTTGCGTTCAACGACCATGTTGGATGGAACGCGAACTTTGTTGCAAGTAACAGTTGATGAAGCGGCATTGGCCGATGAAGTCATGGGCGTGCTCATGGGCGACGACGTTGAAAGTCGTAAGCACTTCATTCAGACCAACGCTAAAGACGTAAGGTTCCTCGATATCTGATGGCAAGCAAAAAGACTCCTCCCTCCACGCCCGACGAAGGCGCCACACCAGATGAACCAAACATCCCCGTTCAACCAGTTTCGTTGCAAGACGAAATGGAACGTTCGTTCCTTGACTATGCGATGTCAGTCATCATGTCGCGCGCTCTTCCCGATGTGCGTGACGGATTAAAGCCTGTTCACCGCCGCATTATTTGGGACATGGAAGAACAAGGATTCCGTCCTGATCGACCATTCGTGAAATCGGCTCGCGTGAGCGGTGACACCATGGCCAAGTATCACCCCCATGGCGACAGTGCGATTTATGACGCCTTAGTACGTATGGCTCAGCCGTTCTCACTTCGTCACCCATTAATTGCCTTCCACGGAAACTACGGTTCACCCGACTTTGGCCCCGCCGCCAGTCGTTACACCGAGTGCCGTTTGCATCCATTAGCAATGCACCTGTTGGCAGACATTGACGAAAACACCGTCGACATGATTCCAACGTATGACGGTTCACGCGAAGAACCAGTCGTGCTGCCCGCACGATTCCCCAACTTGTTGGTGAACGGCGTACAAGGAATTGCTGTTGGTATGGCAACCAACATTCCGCCACACAACTTGGGTGAAGTTATTGACGCATGTATCCACTTGCTCATGAATCCGACTGCGACCACTGAAGACCTGATGGCTTTTGTGAAGGGTCCCGACTTCCCGACTGGTGGCGCAATTCTTGGTCGTTCCGGAATCATGGACGCGTACCGCACTGGTCGTGGCAGCATCAAGATGCGCGCAACTGCTGCGATTGAAGAAACTAAGCGTGGCGGAATGCAAATTGTTGTCACCGAGTTGCCGTACCAAACTAGTTGTTCGGCAATTGCTGGTCGCATTCAAGAACTCGTCGACAACGGCGAACTTGATGGCATCGCCGATGTCAACGACGGATCATCGGGCGGCAAGACGTATCTCACGATTCAACTCAAGCGCGATGCCAACGCCAATGTTGTGCTCAACAACTTGTTCAAGCAGACACAACTGCAAACAAGTTTCGGTGTCAACATGGTTGCGTTGGTCGACGGCGTGCCGCGTCAACTCACGTTGGCTGATGCTCTGAACGGATACATCCGCCACCAGATCGAAGTATTGACTCGTCGTACTGAATTCCGTCTTGATAAGGCCGAACGACGTTTGCACTTGCTCGACGGTCGATTGAAGGCGCTCAATGTCATCGATCAGATCATTAAGTTGATTCGTGAAAGCGAAGATGCCCCCGCAGCAAAAGCCGCATTGATGGTTGCGCCATACGACTTCACCGAAGTTCAGGCCATTGACATCCTTGACATGCAATTGCGTCAACTCACGCGTTTGTCACGGATTGATCTCGAATCTGAAATGGGTCAACTCAACGAACGCATCGCCGAACTGAAGTCGATTTTGGCTGATGACGCAAAGTTACGGGGAGTGATCTCTGAAGAGATGTTGGCCATCAAAGAAGAGCATGCAACCCCGCGCGTGTGCCCGATCACGTTTGATTCTGGGGACATGAGCATTGAAGACCTCGTCGACGACACCGAGTTGGTGGTTGTCATGACCGAAGCGCAGTACATCAAGACGGTTCTTGCGTCGAACTTTAAGAATCAAGGACGTGGCGGCAAGGGCGTCACCGGCGCGAAACTCAAGACCGATGACATCGTGAAGCACGTCATCTTCACGGGAGCGCACGCGTATTTGCTGTTCTTCTCGAACAGGGGACGGGTCTATCGTTTGCGAGCCCACGAATTACCCGAGCGTGAACGCGCCACCAAGGGCGTCCCGATCGTCAACTTGTTGCCATTGCAGATGGGTGAAACCATTGAAGCAATTATTGACACGCGCAACTTTGATGCCGAGAGATTCTTGTTCTTCGCAACTCGCGATGGTGTCGTGAAAAAGACGGCATTCAATGAGTACGACAATGGTCGTCGCGACGGATTGATTGCTCTCAACTTGCGCGACAACGACGAATTGGTTCGAGTCATTGAAACAAGCGGCTCAGACGACATCTTCATGGTGAGCAAGTCGGGTATGACCATTCGTTTCTCCGAAGCCGAAGTTCGACCAATGGGACGTGCTGCCGCTGGTGTACGAGGAATGAAATTGCGTCCTGGTGACAAGGTGGTGAGCGTTGATGTTGCTCGTGACGATGCCGCAATCTTGATGGTGACCGAAGCTGGTTATGGCAAGCGCACTCAACTCGACAAGTTCCGTAGCCAAACCCGTGGTGGTATCGGTGTGCGCGGAATCCAGATTGGTGAAAAGAAGGGAGCGGTCGTGGCAGCATTCATGGCCGGTCTTGATGATGAAATTGTGGCAGTGACCTCAGGTGGCTCCACCATTCGTACAGACGTGCGCAACATCTCGTCACAAGGTCGTACTGCGACTGGTGTACGAGTGATGACGGTCGAGCCTGGACAGGCCGTCACGTCAGTCGCGTTGATTCTTGCTACCGACGACGAGTGAGGCAACAAGCCGATCGAGGTAATGCCAGCATCCTCATGATGGGGGTGCTGGCATTGTCATTTTCATGGGTTTTTGCTTTGGTCACTGTTGAACAAAAATTGACGACATCAATGTCAGCTCAAACAGTTGCTGATGCGGTCGCTCTCGCAGCAGTCGAAAGCGGCGAAGCTGTCGCCCAACAATTAGGTGCGTTAAATCAGGCGCTTGTCGTGTCACTTGTCGTCCAAACAGATAGTGATCAAGGCATCACTGCTGTTGTGGTGATTGAGTTTGATGGAGTGCAAGCGCAGGCAACAGCCAGCAACGCAAACTAAGAAATCCGAAGCGACACAAACTCGGTAGGCAAGTGCTCTACGCTGACACTGTGGCCGAATCTGACGACCCGTTCTTGATAGTTCCTGCAGTCGTCCCTGACGACAGCCCAGTGTCGCGCTCAAACACTGGTTCGCTCCCGCGAACCGAAGCCCTCCCTACTCAACTCATCAGAACGCCGCCACCTACTGAAACGATTCCTAACGAACTGTTGCCAGAAGAACCGATCCGCCGAAGTGTGTCGTTCGAACGACCAGCAGTTCGACGCACCACCCGCATTGTGCGCCACATTGACCCATGGAGTGTTTTTCGGGTGACCCTGGTGTTCCATTTTGTTTTGTATTTGACGCTGCTGTTGACCGGCGTGCTTTTATGGAATGTCGCTAACGCGACCGGAACTGTCGACAACGTTGAGCGGTTCATGGAAAGTTTCGGCTGGGACACTTTTCAGTTCAAAGGTGGCGAACTCTTCCACCAGGCGTGGGTTCTCGGACTGTTCGTTGTCGTTGGCGTGACCGGTTTGGCTATTTTGGCGGTGACGACGTTCAATCTGATCACCGATTTGGTGGGCGGCATCCGAGTGACGATTCTGGAAGGGAAGCCAGAGGCGAAAAAGAGTCCAAAACCAGCCAAGCGAGCCCAACAATCGCCAACATCTCGGGTTGATCGTCCGTGACGGTTGAGACCGGGCCTATCTCGCCGATAGGGTTCTGACACTGCAGTAACCCTGCGGGGGCTATAGCTCAGTCGGTTAGAGCGCATCCCTGATAAGGATGAGGTCACAAGTTCGATTCTTGTTAGCCCCACGGTGAAAATGCTGAGACGAGCCATTGCGGCACTTTCTCTGGCCTGTCTCTTTGCGGCTGGGCTACGACTTCGCGGTCGTGGAGGAACCCCGCCCGAGCGTGGTGGCTGGCGCGAGTTAACCCGCCCTCCTTCGTGAGTGGATCTGTCATGCCTGAGTCTCCGTCGGTAGCGGTCATCGGTGTTGGTGTTGTTGGTGCTCGAGTGGCGCGACAACTGACGTCAAGTGGAATCTCGGTCCTTCTTCATGATGAGCGCTCTGATGCCCAACATGCTCTCGCCCAGTCTCTTCGAGCTATTGAACTCACCGATTTAACGAAACTTGACCCACTGACGACTCCAGTGGTGGTCATCGCAACGTCGAGCGCTCAGGCCCCAATGGCAAAGATCTTGTTAGAACTGGGACATCATGTTGTCTGCACAGGAGATGATGTTGAAGACATTCGCGAACTGCTGCAACTTGATGAGAATGCGCGGCGGGAAAAACAAGTTCTGATTGTTGGTGCTGCGGCCTCACCCGGATTGAGCGGACTCATTGTTGCCGAGTTGGCACCACGAGTGGACAGCATTGACGAAATTCATGTGGCTTTTCACGGAACCGGCGGACCTGGTTGCGCGCGTCAACACCATCGCGCGCTTGCTGGTGATGCAGTGGGTTGGCATGATGGCGAATGGATTGACCGACCTGGTGGAAGTGGTCGTGAATTGTTGTGGTTCCCCGAACCGTTGGGCGGCAAAGATTGCTATCGCGCTGAACTTCCTGAACCACTGTTGTTACATCGATCGTTCCCAGAGGTCAATCGCATTAGCGCACGCCTGTCTGCAACGAGACGTGACCGACTGACTGCTCGATTGCCGATGATGTCACCACCTCACGCTGAAGGCGGAGTTGGAGGAGTGCGAGTAGAAATTCGCGGTTCATTGAATGGCGAACGCCGCACTGAAGTTGCCGGTGTTGCCGAACGAACAGGAATTATCGCCGGGGCAGTCGCAGCCTCAAGTGCTGTGGCCCTCTTGAATAAAGCCGACACTATTTCGGGAGTTGTCACGCTTGGTGATGGCCGCCTGAATGATCGTGCACTTCTTGATGACGTGATTCGTCGCGGTATTACGGTGTTTGAATACATCGGCTCCGGGGCATAGTGGCGTCATGGCACGAGGCGATATTCATGACACAGCAGCTCGCAAACTTGGGACGATCAATCAACGGTATTCGTCGCGTCGTCGTCGTTTAGTTGAGGCACTCGACCGCGCTGACCATCCATTGGTCGCGACTGACATTGTTGCAATTGATGAAGACCTGCCACAGAGCAGTGTCTATCGAAACCTTGCGGTGCTCGAAGCCGCAGGCATTGTTGTCAAGGTGCTGACCAACGGTGATCGCGCTGCGTTTGAGTTAGCAGAAGAACTCAAAGGTCATCACCATCATTTGGTGTGCGTGCAATGCGGACTTGTTTTAGATATTGATGTCCCTAACGAGGTTGAACAAGCTTTAGATTCTGGAGTAGCAGAACTTGTGAGCCGTGCCGGATTCATACTGGTGGGGCACCGCCTTGATTTATTGGGACGATGTAAAAACTGCGCCTAGTTTTATCTAGCGATTTTCAGTGTGTCCCGAGTGCTCAAGGCGCTCAATGCGCGATGACAACTTTTCAACAACGTCGGCTAGACGCGTTAGTGCCGCAGTAATTTCTTCGGCATCCAAATGATCACGAAGATCCTGTGTGGTCACGATGTCGGACAATGAAACTCGAACGCTGGCAATCTCGCGGGCAAGAAATTCGGTGTCGGCTTGGGTGCGTTCGGCAACGCGTCGATCGACTTCGGCTTGAGTACGGTCACGACCTTCTTGCCGGTTTTGGGCCAACAAGATCAATGGCGCCGCATATGAAGCCTGCAATGAAAGCACCAAGGTGAGCAATACAAGTCCACGACTCCATGGGTCGAATTGCCACGATTCGGGCAACACAAAGTTGTAGATAATCCAAGCAATGATGACAAATGATTGCCACACCAAGAATCGAGCAGTACCAAGTGTGCGGGCAATGGATTCGGAGAACTGACCGAAGGCGTCGTAGTCGTAGTGAACACCAATGCGGCGTCGCTGACGGGGAATGGCCAAGTCTTCTTTACGCTTCATGGCGACTCCTTTCTGAGACAACGACTTACGGTGGGTGGTTCATGTGGGGTTCAGTATGCCTGAATAGATCGCATTAGCGAACAGGCGTGGCCTGTCTTCGTCGTTGTCGCCAACCTGCAGGCAGGGTGCGGTCAAGAACGTCGTCAACAGTGATCGCACCAAGCAGGCGACCGCCTTCATCGCAGACTCCAATCGCCAACATGTTGTACGACGCAAGACGCTCAGCAACTTCACGGTCGCTGCTATCAGGCGTAATCGTGGGTTCGGTCTCGACACAATTACCGAGTTCCATGCTGGGAGGCTCGCGTAATAGGCGCTGAAAATGAACAACACCAAGATATTTTCCGGTTGGGGCTTTGTAGGGCGGGCGACAGATGAATACTTGTGCGGCGATCGAGACCATCCATTCGGGGTCACGAATTTGCGCAAGTGCCTCAGCAACCGTGTCGGTCGGACCAAGAATGATGATCTCTGGTGTCATCAGACCACCAGCAGTGCCTTCTTCATACGACAACAAGCGCCGCATCATGGCTGCATCTTCGTCATCCATTGCATCAAGAATTCTGGTGCGTTGTTCGCCTGGCATTTCGGCGAGCAAGTCAGCCAAGTCGTCAACTTCCATTTCGTCGAGCACGTCAAGTAGTCGCTCCATGTCAAGACCTTCAATGAGGCCGACTTGTTCGGACTCGGGAAGTTCTTCAAGTACGTCGGCTAAGCGATCGTCGTCCATTGCTTCTGCTAGTTGACGACGTTGTGCAATGGGCAATGAACGCACAACTGCAGCCACATCGGTGGGGTGCATGTCGTGCAAGCGAGCAGCTTCGGCAGCCATCTCGGTTGTTGCGGCAAACAGATGCGCGACCTCGCGCCAATCAACTAAACGATGACTCGGTCGACGACGAAGTGCCGTCCGCTTAGCGAGTCGAACTTGAGCGATTTCCCATCCACCAGATCGTGAGTCACTGCGTTCGCGCAATGCAACATCGCTCACGAACTCATCGCCAACCTTGCGGTCAATGACGTCACGACCAAGAAGTCGTTCACCCTTTTTCACTTTGAAGGGGTTGAGGTCAATGTCCCACGAACGTAAACGTGCGCCATCAATTCCGAGTTCAGCGACTCGGCCAGCATTCACGAAAATTCGGCGACGCTGGCTGGTGGCGGTGAAGCCCACGACACGGGGTGCGCTTCCGGCATGTCCTGGGACGACGACGATGTCATCGAGTCGTCCGATGTTGGCCCCGCCGGCATCGAGTAACGGCAGGCGAGTAATGCGGAATGCGTAGATCAGGTCACCGGCCATAACCGCAGGCTACCCCCGAGCCCAACATGAGCGCAGGGACTATTGCATTCAGTAGATATTCAGGAGGTTCGTTGGATGATCTGTTGGGCGACGTGGCCGTAGCGCTCGAAGCGATCGAGGTCGCGTCCGGCGTTGTACAGAACGAGTCGCGACGCGGTGTCGTCATACCGAGCGATCAACTCATCGGCTAATCCGTCCCATGAAGCTTCAGCCGTGAAAACCTGGAGATGTTCATCGGTGATTTGCGCGGCCATGCCCGCAAAATCTCCAGCCTTTTGCTTTTCGCGAATGCGAGCAGTGGTCCCCTCAAACCCAGCCTCATCCCAGATGAACGCGTAGTTAGGGGTGCTGCCATAAAAACTCAACATCGCGCGAGCATGTTCACGTTCGGCATGGCGTTCTTCGTCGGTGTCGCCGACGATGGTCATGACCGGAATGATCAGATCGATATCGCCGACCGCACGACCGGCTTTGGCGGCTCCGGCAGCGACTTGTGGAACAACATGACGTTTCAAATATCCGGGTTCACCGATGGGATGAACATGAACTCCGTCGGCAACTTCGCCGGCCATATGCAACATCCACGGGTTCACTGCGGCGATATCTACCTTGGGATCGGGTGCATCAATCTTTCCGGGACTCCACTGCGGTGTGATGAATGTGAGTTCATAAAACTCGCCGTGATGTTCAAGCGGAGCTCCGCGAAATGCAGCGAAACAAGCTTTGACCGCCAACACATAATCGCGCAAGCGTGGACCAGGCTGATCGAAGGCAACTCCGTAACGCCGCACAACATGAGTCTTCACTTGTGTGCCGAGACCTAAGCGAAAGCGACCACCACTGGCCTCTTGAAGTTCCCACGCCGTTGAAGCGGTGATGAAAGGACTACGCGGAAATGCGACTGCAACGCCAGTTGAGAGATCAAGTCCTGGCGCGGCAATCGCTGCAGCAGCAACATTGAGATAGGCAGTTCGACCCGCCTCTGTGAAGAGTAATCCAGAAAAACCTGCAGCCTGAGTTTTGCGAGCGTGTGCCCCGGTCTTTTGCAGGGGCATTGGGGTGGTCATTACGTCAACATGCACAATTCGCACAGTAGATCGTCTGACGGACTAGACATGAACATACGCACGTACTTGGGGGTACATCATGACCATGTCAGCTATCGAAGCTTTGAAGAATGAACAGGCTCTGGCCGTCGAGTTAATGAACTCACTCAGTGCCGATGAATGGAGCGCTCAGTCGGGTTGCACGGGTTGGCGAGTGCAAGAAGTGTTCTGCCACATGGCCAGCGTTTTCCATTCGATCGCCGACCCCACCACGATCGAGGGAGGAACCAGCGAAGATGTCGAAGAGAACGCTGAAGTTCCGGTGCAAGCCCGCAAGTCGTGGACGCGGGACCAAGTGATTGCTGAATATATGGAGTGGAGCGAAAAAGGAATTGGCGCACTGTCATTTATGAATACGCCCGAAATGGCCGACACCGTGATTCCGTTGGCCAACCTTGGTTCACATCCCATGCATCTGTTGGCTAACGCAATTGTGTTTGATCACTATTGCCATCTGCGTCACGATGTTGGTCATGCCATTGCCAAAGCCGCAGCGTTGCCCCGTGACCCGCAGTCGTTGACGGCAACTCTTGAATGGATGCTCGCCGGCATTCCACAAATGTGCCAGCCAGCATTGTCGGTCGCACCAAAACAAACTGTGAACTTGGTCTTCGAAGGGCCCGGCGGTGGTTCATGGATTCTTGCTCCTGGTGCTGATCTCTGGACGATTACCCCCGGACGTGATGCGAGCGCACCATCGGCAGTCAGCAATGCTCACGATTTCATTTCGTGGGGCACCAAGCGTGCCGATTGGAAAGCCAGCACCCGACTGGAAAACGGAAATGCCGATGCAGAAACTGTTTTAAACGCCATTAACGTCATTTAACCCTGAGTACTTCTGGTGGCGAAAACGAACGGATTCCCGTTCGTTTTCGCCACCAGAACACCCAAGGGCGTGGCACGATAGGAGCATGAGTGACGCACTGCCCTTGACCTTTGCCGCAACGTCTTCTATTTGTCCTCGTTGCAACACCTTGCATAACGGTCGTTTTTACGGGCCGTGTGAAGATTGCCGAATTCAGATGAAGGCAACGATAGGCAATGAAGCGCGTGATGTTGAAGTTGCTGAATACGTTCCGAAAATGAACGTCACGCCGAATGCTGTCGCAACTAAAGACGACTGATTACTTATTTGTTTTCGGGTAACTGATCTTCACGCACACCGCCACCGGGACGGAATGTTGCCCCACGATCATCTTTACCAGATTGCATTTGTTGCATCATCACGCCAAGTTCGGCCGAAGCGCGTTCATCACCAAGTATCTTTTGCATCACTGCTGCGCCGGCACCAGCCATCAATGCTGCTTGATTGTCATTGAGAAACTTCATTGATGCGCGTTGACCAACCGTTGTGCGATTGATTTCTGGAACTACGTAACGCGCCACAAGATCCCATGAACGCAAAGTGTTTTCGCGGTTAGCCCAATCGTGAGCAAAACCCAAAGCAACACCAAATCCACCAGTGATTTCTTGTAAATGTCGAATTGTTGCAACGAGATCATCGGGTGTTCCAATGATCGCAGTGCCGCCAGCAGTAATTTGTTCGAGCAAATCCCATTTATTTTCCACATGAACTGCGCCGGGTCGACCAAGTGTCCACACGTTGTATTCGTTGTGCCAACGTTGCAAACCATCAACTGCTTGATTACGTGCTTCTTCGCGTGATTCGGCAATATGGAAACTCAACATGACGCGCCAATTTTTGCGATCGACAGTTTGGCCGTGCTTCAACGCAGATTCTTGAGCAAACGACCACTGCGTGGGTAGCGCTGCAAGACCAGCCGTGCTGTTTGACGCAATTGATAGAACTCCACAACCAAACTTGCCGGCCATTTGCATACCTGAGGGTGACAATGTTGACGCGGTCACGACCGGCATGTTGTCTTGAACGGGAAGCAATTGCAATTGCGCATCTTTGAGCGTGAACCAATCACTCTCGTGTGAGAAACGATCTTCGCCACGCAATAAACGCAAGATGACACCGAGGGCTTCGTCTTGGCGATCGCGTTGCACCAACGGATCAATACCGAGAGTCCACGCATCACTTGGCAACGCACCGGGCCCGGTACCAAACATGGCGCGACCCTTGGTCATGTGATCGAGTTGCACGATTCGTTGGGCGACATTGAAGGGGTGGTGATACGGAAGTGAGATGACGCCAGTACCGAGACCAATGGTGTGAGTGCGTTGACCGGCCGCAGCCAAGAACATTTCTGGCGAAGCGATCATTTCCCAACCGCTTGAGTGGTGTTCTCCGCACCAAAACTCGTCAAATCCCAAGCGGTCAAGGTGGGCAGCGAAGTCAAGGTCACTTTGGAATTGCAGAACTGGATTTTCTCCGACCGGGTGGTGCGGAGCCAAGAAAGTACCGAATTTCAAACGGTCGGGCCGACCGCCAGGATTTGATTGTTGAGCCATATGCCCACAGTAGGTTGCGACACCAGAATTGCTGACAGTTCACCGATACAAAGAGCGGATTTTTCGGGTTTTCGGCTAACCTGTCAGAGCCGTAACGGGGACGTAGCTCAGTTGGCAGAGCGCTACCTTTGCAAGGTAGATGTCAGGGGTTCGATTCCCCTCGTCTCCACTCGTTGTTTCGAAAGTTTGGTCAGGTCCAGCTGATATAAGTTGTTCCCATGAGGCTCGCTCGAGAAATCATCGACCGCTTCGGTCAAGTTGAAGATGACCAGAAGTACACCCGACTCGTCGAACTCTTTACCGATGACGCGATCTACTACGACCCTTTTGCCGGAGCCCAGGTAGGCAAAGCAGCCATCCACGAGTTCATGTCCGAGATGGAACGAGTCATTCCCAAATTGGGTGTGTATTTCGCGAATTGGGAAACCTGCGCCGACACCCATGTGGGTTGGGCCAAATGGAACATGGTGGTTCCGGTCAACGGGGTTGAATATCCGATACCGGGTCAAAGTATTTATCGATTACGTGACGGCAAGGTGTGTTTCGTTGCCGACTATGTGGATGCTCCGTCGTACGCGCGCATCCGCCCTGATCGACGGCCTGATGCTGCGAGCGCAGCTCTTGTTGAAAAAGGCAATACTCAGAGCGGATCCGGCAAAGGTCTGATCACCGAAATCTGGAATCAACGGATGACGTCGTGGTCACCTGTTGATGACGGAACCGTGACTGTGAACGATCTTGGTATTGAAGATTCGGTCGCGTGGGTTCAATGGACGTGTCACACAACTACGGGAAACTTTCCTGGTTGGACGTTGCACAACATCGACGGTGATCAAGTGAGTTCCGAAGATTATTGGGACGACGCCCGAAGTTAACGAAGTACTCGCCGCCGCATGCCTATAAGCAGAACTCCAATTCCGAATAATGCAACCGCAAACATCAAACCATTTTCGTCATGACCTGTTGCCGGAAGTTGATCGGCCGCGATGGTTGTTGCTGGAAATGTGACAAGAGGGGCGACCGTAGTGGAAGTCGTTGTCGTAGTCGTCGTCGACGGTGTGACGACGGTGTTGGCGAGTCGTACGACACCGACACTCATGATTCCTTGAGTTTCTAATCCTCCGGCGGCGAGAATACGTCCGTCACTTTGAACGGTCAGTGAATACATTCGACCAATAAGTGACGTGCCTCGCCAAGTCCCTGATATAGCAAAACTGTTATCGGGAGTGCCGTTGTGATTGAGACGCATGACGAATGGCCGAGCAGTTCCATCGTCGATCATTCCACTGAACAAAATCTTGTTATCTGAGGTGACGAATACATCGTCAGCGTAGACATCACTGTTTGCAGTTGGTAAGTATGCCCAACCATTGACACCGCAATCAGAATCGAAAGCGCCGGTTTGTGTCAGGCACACGACGATGGGACTCTGTTGAGTGCTGGGCAATGGACCGCCATATGTACCGACAGCCACAAGATTTCCGTTTGGACGAATAGCGATTGCACTGAGTCGCGGGTCACCATTGAATTCGTTGAACAGATAGCCCTGAGTGGCAAAAGTTGAATCGAGTAAACCGTTGCTGGTGAGGCGTCCGATGATGGCCGCATCGGGGGCTGATGTTCCGACAATTGAACCAGTGAAAATGACTCGACCACCGCTGTCAATCACAACATCCTGGGCTTGCCCTTCTTCATTAATTGAAGACAGAAATCGCCCATTAGTACCGAATGAATTGTCGGGGTTTCCGGAAGCAGTAAACCGCACAACCAAAATTCGCTGCGCACCGCCGTCTGAAACTGTCAAGTATTCGTAACCGGCTACAACGATGGATCCGTTTGACTGAATAGCCAATACCGTCCCTGCTGTGCTGTCTCCAGCCAAATAGGTAGCGATACCAGAAGTACCAAACGTTGCATCAAGATTGCAGGTACTTGTGAACTTGGCGACAAAAAGATTGCCCTTACTATTGATTTGGATTGTTCCGGCAACGAGGAATGAACCGTCAGAGAGAACTACAACATCACTTGCAACTGCATCATTGACTGTGTCAACAAATTGTCCGGTGTTTTTGCAGCTTGGGTCTGGGGAGCCGTCAGCCAAGAAGCGATTGACAAGCATTCGTGAGGCAGGTGAATCTGTGACCGATCCAACGACCAATACTCGATTGTCGGGATAATTGGCTATGCCATAAGCCGCTGACGAATCGGTGTGGGCTGAGATGACAACTCCGTCGCCGCCCCACGTTGTATCAAGATCGCCGTCGCTTGCATAGGCAATTAAACCAGACATCAAAATCGCGCCGACAGCAACGATGATCGCAACGAGTTTTTTCACATGGTCAGTCTACGGAAACGACGGTATTGAGTGTCTTTACCTCGGTGACGTGAGAGCAAAAGCAACAGCGGCAGCGTGACCAACATTGAGCGAATCAACATCGTCAGCAATGGGGATACGAATTTGATGATCGGCAGCCAACAGAGTCTCGGCAGGCAAGCCATTTCCTTCTGAACCAAAGACGAGGGCAAGAGGACCTGGCTTGGTGTCGACAAAGTCGTGCAGAGATACAGCTTGTGGATTGGGTGTGAACGCAAGAACCGAGCCGCTCTTGCGACGCACTACTGACATTGCTTCAGCAATGTTCATATTCACAATAGGTAGAAAGAGAATTTCACCCATCGACACTCGAACCGTGCGGCGGAAGTAAGGATCGGCACAGGTTGGATCAATCACGACGGCGTCGATATGAAACGCCCTGGCCGATCGAGCAACGGCACCCACGTTTTCATGGTCACTGAGACCTTCAAGGATGGCAATGCGATGGCGAGGCCCGTATAACGGCGGGTGCGACAACACCTCATCGAGTGTTAACGGATCAGGACGGAATGCCGAACCGATAACACCGCGGTGCATGTCAAATCCAACGACGCTTGAAATCACTTTGCGGTCGGCGATGTAAATGGGGCAGGCAACATTTGCCAGGGCCGGAGTCATGATGTCGACGCGATTAGGAGACAGCACGATCGAACGTAAACGCATACTTGAGACAACGAGGCGACGAATAACTTCAACTCCCTCAGAGATGAAGAATTGACTGTCAGCTGAGTGGCGACGGATCTCGGGATCGCTCAATCCGACGTAATCGGCCAGTCGAGGGTCGGTGGGGTCGGTGATTTCGATCGGGTTAATACTCACCCCAGCATTCTGCCCGCGGTATCAGATTTCTGACGCGCACATTTTCGTTGGGAACGTGCGTTTATCAGGTATGACACATACAACCGTTAATTCACAACCACTTATTCTTCTTGACATTGATGGAGTCATCAATGACCTCAACGCCCTCAGCGGCGTAGATCGTGACTGGGGCATTGACCAGGTTTACAGCCACGGCCATACGGTGCACATTCCCGATTACATGGGATGGCTAGTCCGACAACTCACTGACGTTGGTGAGGTGCACTGGTGCACCACTTGGCGTGACCGCGCGAACGATGAAATCGCCGAACACCTTGGCATTGAACAACTGCCAGTTGTGGATGACGGGACCAGAAGCCGCTTTGTTGATTGGAAAGCAGCGGCGGCATATGACTTGGCCGAGGCGGCAATCGAGGCCGGTCGACGAGTTCTCTGGATTGAGGACTTCTATGGGCATTTGCCAATCGACGAGATGCCCAAAGGTGTCGAGTTTGTTGACACTGCGGCTAACGACGAAATGGTTTTAGAAGCCGACATGTTGCCCAGTTGGCTCTTGCAACTCTTTAACTCGACCCCGGTCGGATGATTTTGTGATTCTGGTGGCAGATATGAGGGCGTGATCTCCAAAATCTGCCACCAGTTTCACCAAGAAGCTTCAACTAGGTAATTGTGAGTTCTCGAGTCACGGGATTGAGTGTGAGTTTCCATCCGCCTTCGTGGGCGGCGTGGTGATGCCTTGAGCACAACGGGATCATGTTGTTGAGATCGGTTGAGCCACCGTTCTCCCAATAATCAATGTGGTGCACGTTGCAGT
Source organism: Actinomycetes bacterium (assembly GCA_037138315.1). Classification (GTDB taxonomy): domain Bacteria; phylum Actinomycetota; class Acidimicrobiia; order Acidimicrobiales; family Ilumatobacteraceae; genus Casp-actino8. Next base: position 576 of record JBAXIP010000036.1, on the reverse strand, counting down.
GATCAAAAATCACTTCACAATCTGGGATTGCACACGTTGGATAGATCGCTTCGAGTGCTCTTCGTTGGTGCACGGTCGCTAATCGTTTTGATCGGCCGACATCGATCGGGACTGATCGGCCATCAAGAACTACTGGCAGTATTTCGGCTTCACAAGCCAATCGGCGCACTGTTTCGACCGGGAGATCGGCTCCAAGTGCGGTGCGGCAGGTGCCACCAGTGTGCAAACCGTGATGCAAGGTTTCAAGATCAACGTGGACAACGATCTCAGCACGTACTGGGACGTCTGAAAATGTCTCGCTGGCACCGTTGACGAGAGCGATGAGGGCTTGGGCTTGACGGTGATCATTCGGTTCAATCCACGGCATCACGTCAACCGGAACTTCTTTGTCTCCCGAGTGAAACATTGATTCAACGAGACGACCGATCTTTGATTTCAAGATTGATGCGCTGATCGGATCGAATTTGCCGCTCACCGACAGACAGCCGTCGGCTTCGTTACGCATCTTGAAGAACGTCTCACGCTTCTGACGTTCGAAAGTAGATAGCCCGTCGTCGGTGACGCCTGATTTGGCGG
>JBAXIP010000035.1:0-16647 GCA_037138315.1 Actinomycetes bacterium | reverse complement strand
GAGATGATGTCCCAACCAGCGCCAGCCAGCGCTTGACCAAGCTCAACGATTCCAGTCTTATCAAACACACTCAACAAGGCGGTAGGCATATGTTGACCTTACGCCCCTCAACAAGATCTGAACAAGGTCATGACAAGTGTTGTCAAAAGCCCCTCTTATTAAATGTTAAATTCCTCAATAGTTGAGTACCCATGCCGGGAACTTTCTACATAAAAGGAGCAACTAATGGATTTTTCAAAGTTCAAAACACCAGATTGGCTCAAGGTCGGAGGCGCAGTTGGCTTCCTGATCTTCGGATTTATGAGCTGGGTCAAAGTTGATTTCGGCGGAGAAATTGGTCTCGGAAGCAGCGGAGGTTCCGTATTTGACTTCTTCTTCACAGGAACTATTCCATGGATTTTGATCATGGCATCTGCCATCGTCACAGTTTTGCTTGTCACCGGAAAGATGAAGCAAGGCAATATGAATTGGCCAATGTTGATGGTGATTGCCAATGGTCTCGCTGCCGTCTTATTGCTCATCCGTTTCATCTTCAATCCGCTTGACGGGAAGAGTGCATTAGAAGCATTGGGTGTTGACGTTCAACGAGGAATCGGAATGATTCTGTCGGTCATTGCTGGGCTCGTCGCAGCCGCTGGTTCAATCATGAGTTTCACCGCTGGTGGAGGAAATTTGAAAGACCTCACCGATGTCAACAAAATTAAAGACGGTTTCGGTCAGAACTAAAAATTCATTCGTTAATGCAAAAGAGCCCGAGGCGTTGCCTCGGGCTCTTTCAATTCTGGTCAGTTCTTCAGCTGATCGACTTGATGATTTCTGCCATGAGATCGCCGGCTTCGGTTGGGTTGAGGCCCACCTTCACACCAGCGGCTCGCAATGCATCCATCTTGCCCTGAGCAGTTCCCTTGCCACCCGAGACGATGGCGCCAGCATGACCCATCTTCTTGCCGGCCGGCGCAGTCACACCAGCGATGTATGCGCTCATGGGCTTGGTGACGTTGGCCTTGATGAATTCAGCGGCTTCTTCTTCAGCCGATCCACCAATTTCACCGATCATGATGATCGCGTCGGTCTCGGGATCGTTCTGAAATTCGCGCAGGCAATCGATGAAGTTGGTGCCAGGTACGGGGTCGCCACCGATACCGACACACGTGCTCACGCCAATGCCGCGCTGCTTGAGTTCGTACAAAGCCTGATAGGTCAAGGTTCCTGAACGGCTCACGATGCCTACATTTTTCTTGCCAGTCTTGGGCAGTTCAGCAATTTCGCCGGCGGTGATTCCGATATTGCACTTACCTGGGCTGATGATGCCTGGGCAGTTCGGACCGAGCAAACGGGTCTTGGGGTAATCACGCAAAAGCGTGTTGAACACCTTGGCTTCGTCTTGAGCAGGAATGCCTTCGGTGATGCACACGATGAAAGCGATACCGGCAGCAGCTGCTTCCAAGATCGCAGCAGATGCTGCCTTCGGTGGCACTGCAATGAATGATGCATCGGCACCAGTTGCAGCAACCGCTTCCGCGACCGAGTTGAAAACAGGGATGCCTTCAACGTCGGTTCCGCCCTTGCCTGGGGTCACTCCACCGACAACTTGGGTTCCGTAAGCCTGGTTACGCAGACCGTGGTATTTGCCTTGGCCTCCGGTGAGACCTTGCACGATGACCTTGGTTGATTGATTCACGAAAATTGCCATGGGTTCACTTCCCCTTCGAGAGAGCGACAGCGGCGTGAGCAGCTTCGAGCATTGTGGGCTTAGAGATCAATGTGGACTCGGGGATTCCGGCGTCGGCCAAAATCTTGCGTCCTTCTTCAGCATTAGTACCGTCAAGACGAATCACGATCGGTGCCTTCAAGGTCACGCGGGACAGTGCTTCAACAATTCCCTTGGCGACTTCTTCACCACGCGTAATTCCACCGAAGATGTTGATGAAAATTGATGTCACCTTGTCGTCGAAGTTGATGACTTCGAGCGCGGCAGCCATCACGTCTGCGTTTGCACCGCCACCGATGTCTAAGAAGTTGGCGGCAGTTCCGCCGACTTGATTAACAACGTCGAGCGTGCTCATCGCCAGACCGGCACCGTTGGCAATGATGCCAACAGTTCCGTCAAGACCAATGTATTGCAAGCCATGAGTACGTGCGAGTTGTTCACGTGCATCAAGTTCTTCAGAGGCGCGATACTCGGCCCACTCGGGATGACGGAAACCAGCGTTGTCGTCAAGACTGACCTTGGCGTCCAGTGCATGAACTTCACCAGTGGGCTTGAGAATCAACGGGTTGATTTCAGCCAAGTCACAGTCACCTTCGGTGAAGCAGCGATACAACTGCACCAAGATCTTGGCAACTCCATCAAGTGCCTTCGCCGGAATCTTTGCTTCAACAGCGGCCTTGTGTGCTGCAGCAACTGACAATCCATCAACGGGATCAATGTGCAATTTGATAATCGCATCGGGATCTTTTTCGGCGACTTCTTCAATTTCAACGCCACCTTGCGCCGACAACATCAAGAGATGCTTCTTCGCAGCACGGTCGAGCGTGAATGACGCGTAGTACTCCTCGTCGATGTCGCTCGCGTTTTCAACCCACACGCGCTTGACGACATGACCCTTAATGTCCATGCCCAAAATGTTGTTGGCGTGAAAACGAGTTTCTTCAGCGTTGTTCGCCAACTTGATGCCGCCAGCTTTACCGCGTCCACCAACTTGTACTTGTGCTTTCACAACAACGGGGTAGCCCGATGCGTCGGCCACTTTGACTGCTTCATCAACAGTGTCAGCTGCGCCTCCCGGGCTCACCGGGATGTCGAAACGGGCGAAGTATTGCTTGCCCTGATATTCGAACAGATCCATTGATTATGTCCTCTCTCTAACTTGCGTCTTCTCGGGCGTCCAGTGCTATTTCCAGCCACTGTGCGATTGCTTTTAACGACGAACCTGGTCCAAAGATTTCGGAGACACCTTGTTCGCGCAACGTACGTGCGTCAGCGTCGGGAATGACTCCACCACCAAAGATCAAAGTTTCTTCCATCGAACGATTTTTCAGTTCTTCCATCACTCGGGGGAACAACGTCAAATGCGCACCAGACAACAACGAAAGACCGACGGCATCGACATCTTCTTGCAGAGCCGTTTCAGCGATCTGCTCGGGGGTCTGATGAAGACCCGTATAGATGACCTCGAACCCATGGTCGCGGAGAGCTCTAGTGATGGTCTTTGCGCCTCTGTCATGCCCGTCAAGTCCGGGCTTGGCAACAACAACTCGGTATGGCCGCTTCACAAGTGAGAAACCCTACGCCATCAGGATGTCATCCACACATTCGCACCCGACTGGGTGGGACCAGGTCAATAAATAATGATGTCACAGACGCGAAAAAGCCCCGACTCGGCTCCGCCAGAACCGAATCGGGGCTCCGCCCGCCAGCGGATGTCATCCCAAGGGGAATCAGGCGACTTCGTTGCGGCGGCGGCCAGCGATGATCAACCAACCAGCGGCCAGCAAAATTGCGGCGATGCCTAATGCGATCAGGCTCGAGGCTCCGGTCATTGGAAGACCCCCCGAAGTTGCACTGGCAGTTGCGTTGCCGGCGATTTCGAGAGTGGCGATTTCAGGAACGGCAATTTCAGGAGCGGTATCGCTTGTGGTCGTTGCCGGGGCATCAGCCACATCACGAGCGATGTCGGTGGCAATCACCGAGCTTGTCTCAGTGACCGCTTGGGGGTTCGTGAGGCTTGAATCAGTCGCCGCATCACTTGCGGGAATCTCGAGGGCAACGGCTTGAGTGTCAAAACTGGTCACCGTCGTGTCGGGGGCAGGTGCAGCGGGAGCAGTTGTGTCGGGGGTTGAAACAACCGGGACCTCTACGGCAGGTTCATCGACCACCGGAACATCACCGACAGGAACCGAAATCACTGGAGTAGTGGTGCTCGGACTGCCTTCATCTGAATCTTCGTGGCAACCACCTTCGTGATCGTCGTCTTCAGATTCGTTCTTATCGTGATCGCTCTTGTCATGATCATCCTCGTCACCATCGTGTTCTGATTCACGTTCGTGATCCGAATCCGAAGTGATGCGCTCCCGATGACCGTCGCTGGCCGAAGCTCCCGCAACGCCGGCACCGAGGGCCAGTGTGGATGCAATTGCGGTGATGACTAAACCTTTTGCGAACAAGTTCTTGATTTTCATGACGGACCTTTCGTTGTCAGCGCCCGTTGCGCTGTCGGGGTACAAGAGCCATGGACGCTCCCGTCCTGACAGAAACTGCAAAAATATTTTGGAAATTTCCCGAAGGATTTCGAAAACCACCGTCTTGCTGGGCAGACTCACGTCGTGGCCCTCCCTGAATTCCGCTCCCCTCTTGGCCGATCAGTCGCCCCCGTTCTGGCTGGACTCGGTTTTTTCGCGGTGCTCGGACTCATCATGTGGGGCATCGCTGCTCTGATGGCCGGCGAGCAAGCCCAGACAACGTCATTCATTCCTGACCGCTTACCAATCGGCAACGTTGATCAGTGGGCCGAGTCCATCAATGCCAACGGGCCGGTCCTTTTCCCTGGTCTTGGCACAACATCAGGTGAACGCACAATTGTTCTTGATCACAACGGCACCAACTCTGAACGAGGTTGGGTTGTGTACTACGCGTTCCCAGCCGATCGTGATGTCACATGCGCGATCGAACAAGTTGTTAGCACCGACACCTTCACTGATTGTGATGGGCGCACAATCAGTGTCGACGAACTTGCACCGCCAGCAAACGGTGAGTTTCCAATCATTGAAGATCGTGTGGCGTTGTACATCGACCTTGGCGAACGCGCCAACGATGTCACCACAACTGTGGGAACCAGTCTCCCCTGAGCGATTCACCCGCCACACGTTGATCTTCTTGAGCACTCATCACTGCGCGCATATCTGGTGACGTCACCCAGTTGCGTGGCGTGTACACCATGTCATCGCCAAGAACTCGCAAACTAAACACGCGACGACGATTCGTACCAGAGACTCCTGGCGCTCCATGCACCGTCAACATATGAAATGCAATCGCATCACCAGGTTCGAGATCCCACGACAAGATCTCAAAAGAATCACGAAGACTCTCAAAGTCGGGCATCTCGACGAGTGAACCTTCGGGAAACCATTTCGCCTGATGATCAAGAAATGAACGCGGCATCAACCATGGACCACGTTGTGTGCCAGCAATCAACTCAAGAGAATCCTGTTTGGCCACGGGATCAACAGGTATCCAAAAACTGACGTTTTGCTGACCTTCAACGTCGTAATACGGTTGGTCTTGATGCCATGGAGTTCGTTGACGTGTGCCAGGTTCTTTCACCAAAACATGATCGTGATACATACGAATCGTTGATGAGCCAGTTAACTCGCCAGCGATCTTTGACAACTTCGTATTCATTACAAATTCGGCAAACTCGGGATGATCGCGCCACGTACTGAAATCTTCAAAGAAAAACCCCGGATCGTCGCGAGTACTCGCAACTTTTGCTCGAGGACTTGGGTTGCTCACGACTGCATCAATACCCCGTGTCAACACATCAATTTCATGAGGAGAAATGACTCCACGCAACACAACTGCTCCGTTTCGGTTGAACTCATCTTTCAAACTCATAGCAACAGTCTGCCCCATCAAACTCTGATACAAGTGAGACATGCCTTATACGCCCATTTTGGGAACTCTCGGATACATCGTGAAACGTGAGACCAATGAAGTGTTGTTAGTCCATCGCAATAAGCGCGCCAACGATGAACATCTCGGCAAATGGAACGGACTCGGTGGCAAACTAGAAACCAATGAGGATCTGGCGTCCGGGATGCGCCGCGAAATTCGTGAAGAGGCTGGTATCGAAGTCACGTCAATGCGATTACGTGGCACGGTCTCCTGGCCTGGCTTTGGTCCGAATGGAGAAGATTGGTTATCACCAATGTTCATCATCGACGGGTGGACTGGCGATCTCTTATCCACCAATGTTGAAGGTGACTTGGCCTGGATCCCTATCGTGCGGGTGCTCCAAGCTTGTAGCGATGTTCCGGCTGAACGTGATGCTGCACAACTTCCAATGTGGGAAGGCGATCGGTATTTCTTGCCCCTCGTCTTCGACAATGATCCACGAACCTTCCATGGCGTGATGCCCTACAAAAATGGGCAACCAGAAAGTTGGTCATTCGAGCGCTGGTAAAACTTCACGACAGAAATTTTCTGGCGGAACGCACAAATGATGTGAGTGATGTCGTTTGATATTCATGACAACCATGCTTACTGCCACAGCCTCATCAACTTCAGCAACCCGTCGTCGTGAAAAGCGTCGTTCGTTCTGGCAGCGGTCTTTCGATCAGGCCCGCATGTCAGGTGACTGGTTTCGAATTCCTAAGTTGTACACCCGCAAGTCGGCGTCACAGATTGCCAGCGACATTCGTCGATCTCATTTGCGTCACACGAAAGACCAACGTGTACGAGGTTTTCGAAGTGCCGAAGTGTGGGAGGCCAAATGGGAACCTACGGCGCATGGTGCCCCGGGTGATTGTGAAGTCTGGGTGCGTTTTGGCGGCAAAAAATTGAATTGGAATCTGGATCAGCAGATGAACTAGGACGCCGCGTTTACTCTTCGGTTCCGATGAGCCGAATCCAAATCGAGTACTGACCTTCTGGCCCCTCGGGTGACGAATTCCAACGGGTGTCCCATCGATCACCAGGCAAGATCCCCTTGACTCGTAACTTCTTCGTATCCCGATGGTGTGCAGCCCGTAAATCGCTCGCCACTTGCGCTGCAGTTTTTTCTGTATACAAACGGTTGACTCGAACCCAGGTCTTGCGCCGGCGAGCATCTTGCAAGGTTTTGACCCAAAACGATCGACGAATCCACGCCTGGTCGGGTGGAAAATCTTCGGTCTCTGACGAGGATTCGCGGTCATCATCAGGATTTGAACCTATGAGTCCCTCAGCAGCAGAAAAAATTACCACTTATGAAGTGTGCCTGATCGGTGTCTCAGAATTCGCCCAACCTGACCTAATAAGTCACACTATTTTTCCATACTGATTGTGAATGCCCAAAGCGCGCAGCGCACATTTTCGGCAAAGTGAATCGTTATGTCCCTGTCAACAACCAGAGGAGATCAACATGAATCAGACCAAATACACCAGTCCTATCCCCTTTCATCACCAGCCCGCTTCGGCCGATATTTTGCAACGTGCCCTGGGTGCGATTCTCGGTTCGGCCGTTGGCGATGCACTCGGCGCCCCATTTGAATTCGGACCCTTTGGCCAATATTCGGCCCAGTTCCCCGAGCCGATTCTTGGCGGAGTTGGCGAAATGATTGGTGGCGGTTCGTTCGGATGGTCACCAGGTGAATTCACCGATGACACCCAAATGACTTTGGCTTTGGCGGAGTCACTTCTTGCTCAGGGCGGCCTCGATCTTGACGATCTATGGACTCGCTTCGTCTCTTGGCGTGCCGGCGCCACCGATGTTGGCATCGCAACATCACGGGCCCTCTCCGCTAGTGATCGTTTTGAAGCTGCGCGCAACGACGCCGCTAACCCAGGTCGATCAGCCAGTAATGGTGCACTCATGCGAACATGGGCAATCGCATTGGCTTACCTGGGCCACAGCACTGAAGAAGTCATGAATGCCGCCTATACCCAGGCATCAATGACTCACTTTGATCCCGCTGCCGGGTGGGGCGCCGCGATCGGAGCCGAACTGTGCCGAAGGGCGATTTTGGGTGGGGATGCCATCATTCAGATTGATGACATTTTGTCGTATGTCCCCAACGATCAACGGGTTCGTTTCAGCCACATCCTGAGTCCAGATTGGACACCTGGGAATGAAGATGAACCGAGCAATGGATCTGTGTGGACTTGTCTTGCCGAGGCAGTGTGGGCAGTTCGCAATCATTCCAACTTTTCTGATGTCGTGACAGCGGCAATTGACCTCGGTGGCGATACCGACACTGTTGCATGCGTTGCCGGAGCCATCGCCGGAGCAACATACGGAATCCAAGGCATCCCCAGTCGTTGGTTGACCTACATCAACGGATCGATCAACACTCCAAATGGACGAAAGACGTACGACTTTCTCGGCCTGCAAAATATTGCGCGGTCATTAATTGGTTCAAAGCCAGCAGTACTCACCATGCGCGAAACACCGAAGGAACCGCAACAAGTGGATGAAACTTTTGCAGTCTTCGCCACCGATCTCGGTGGTGCATTGCTCAGTGATCCTTCATTCGCGACAGTTTCTTTATGTCTGACCGGAGGCGAATTGGCAAATCATCCAATTCGCCGCGAGTTGTATATTCGCGACAATGAAGGCGACGCCAATTTGGATTTGTTGACATTGGTGCGTGATGCCGTTGAGAGTATTGATGCGCTGCTCGCCGAGGGCCATCGGGTTCTTGTGCACTGTCACGGTGGTCGTAGTCGTACTGGGTTGATATTGAAAGCCTGGGCAATGCGTCAATACGACTTCGATGATCAAGAAGCTGACGAATGGGTAACTGCTCGTTGGCCTTACTACGCCACGTGGAACGAAACATTCTTAAGTTTTCTCAAGGATGAATGGAACATCAATCGGCGTCGTTGAGTTCGCCATCTGACTCTGAATTGCTGACCAATTCAGGAGTTGTCAGGGCTTTATCAATGGCGCTTTGCCATGTGCGTTGATCACGAAGATCGTTGACCAGCGCAAGGAGTTCTGTCTTCTTGCGCTGGCTACGCATTCCAGACTTTGAAATTGTGTTGAACGTTGCATCAACTGTTCGTTCACTCGTGAGTCCCTCGCCATCACTGATCGATGTTGCAAGATCACGAAGCGCGCCCGCAACACTTTGCTCATCAACGCTTGGTAACGGCATATCTTCAAAACTTTCAATGACGTGATGCAATGCAGCTTCAACACCTTTTGATGTTGCACGCGTTGCTCGACGTTTAGGCACAATTTGAACCGGACGCTGCAGCATAGAAATATCAACACGACGAGTCAGCTCATGAGTTTTCAGTAAAGCGGCCGCAGACTCACTTTGTTGTTCAACCGAAGCGTCTGAAGCGCGAGCCAACTCAACAAGGTCGGTAATGAACTGCGCGATCACCGGTGGCATTCCATCGACGTATGAACGTACTGATGCATGCATTTGTTGAATACCGACCAAGACATCGGTGCCATCAATCGTCGACCATTCGGTAGTGGTGTCGGCATCGAGTTTTTCGCGCACGACACCAGCATTGATATCAGGAACCACCGCCGAATCGTTATCGTCGGGCTCGAGCGCATCAACGTATGCGATGACGGTGTCCGACAACGGTCGGTACCGTAACGTTAGAAGCGCTTTCACATTTACCATGTTGTCACTTTGACAAGGGGGTCAGGCAACATATGCCTGCTTGTCGGGCACCACATGCCAACAATCACGTGTACTGCTGACGTATTTCCCGTGCTCGTTCTGCCACAACATTTTGCAAACTCGCTGGGCTCACCACGCACGAGGTTGGTCCACAACGCAATAACAAACGAGCCAACCACGGTCGACTTGCGACATTCACCCACAAGAACATCGAACCGTCGTCATTCACAACATGCGCTTTGCTCTCTATGCGATCCATGAGCCATTCGTTACCTGGCGCAACGTATAGCACGGCTGGTTCAACTTCGCCCCGAAACTTCCATCCACCAAAAGTGACTTCGCGCGTCACGAACGATTCCCCTGTTTCGTGACACTCAACAAGTCGGTCAACTCGGAAGATCTTTTCGGCGACGCCGCTGGAAACATCGTCAGCAATCACATATGAATCACCGCGATCAACGAATATCAAAAGTGGATTCAGCATCCGTTCAGTTACTTCGTCCTCACCGTTGACATATGTGACTTGAATTTGTCGAGCCTGACGAATTGCCTGCCCTACCTCTTGCAAAAGTGGCGCATCTTCAAGTCGAACTTGCACCGGCAAATCACCAATAGCTGCCTCAATCTTTTTTCGCAGCGAAGTCACCGATTCATTACGTATTGATAAGTCACCAACAACTGCGTCGTAACTTGCTAACGCAACTGCAACGGCAGTGGCCTGACGTGGCGTCAACTTAACAGCACGCGTCATTAGTGCTTTGGTGCGACGTAGTGGACCAAACGTCGGGACATCTCCATGAAAGAGAACTTCGCCATCAAGTACTGAAAAATCAAACAACGCATCATGGGTATAGGGCGGAACGCCACACATTGATGCGAACTCAAGATCTTTAAAAAGATTTTCACCCGAGATGCCGAGCATTTCTGCGAGTTCGACGACAGTGATTGAACCTCGTAAACGAAGCCACGGCAAAATAGATAACAACCGCTGAAGCCGTTCACCTAAGGGTCGTGGACCTGGACGATTTGTTGGCGCCGTTGGCATATCTGGCGCCGATGGAATTGACTCGGGTACTTGTTCAAGTTGCTCAAGCCATTTCACAAAATCGTCACGGAGCGAAGCGGGAGATTCAATAACGGCATGAGAACCGAAGCCTAAAACCCATCCCCGCAATCGAGCAGGGTCATCAACTTGAACAGTGATTCTTAATTTTCCGTCTGGCAACACCTCAGTTTCGCGAACACGACTGTCCCACCACGAAATACCCGCGACATGTGAATCAACAACTACTTGGGCTTCAACATCTTCGCCATCAACGTTATGAACCAGTTTGCGTAATTCACGATTGCTCAAATTCTTTTTTGTTGATTGCGCTTCACCATCAACAATTGCAAAGTCAGTTCCGATCTGCGCACATTTGATCGCCCGCAAACGCTTGTCACCATCAACGACAGCGATGAGGTACCAGGTCCCCTTGTCAAACAGGATTCGTGAGGGATCAACAACGAGACGCGAATCTTTAATCGCTATTTCAACCAGTTGCCGACGTTGAATAATCTCGGCGAGCCGAACGACAATGAGCGGCACCTGAACATTGAAGTCGACCGCTGAACGTTGCGGATTCATACCTTCAAGTTTCATGAGCGCCTCACTCGCCTCGGGAACTGAATGATGAATTGATGCCAGCGCCAGACTCAGAACTGAGAGTTCATCCTGAGTGAGGTTGAGTTCTGGGACGCACATGTCGTCTTCGCTGATCCAATACTTCGTCTGGCCGGCTTCGTCACCCTGCGCAACGGTCTGTCGAACTTGAATTCCGAGATCACGAACAATGGTGTTCTTATCGCTGCCAAAGAGTTGCCTCTGTGCGTCGTCCAACTCTGGATACGGCGTCATTCCCCTGGCCATTTCAGCCACTATTTGTTCACGCGATAATGGGCGCGTTGAACGATGAAGCAACGTAAACAAATTCAGTACTCGCTCGAGTGGATCGACACGACGAGAGGTCTTTTGAGTGTTACTTGAGCGCACGGGCATCCCCCGATTGTGTCGTACTTTTAGCTCGTAAAAAACCGCCTAGGTACACCGTTAGTGAAATCCCTACGGGGTGGCTGCCTTATTCGGATATTCCTGATTCAACCTGGTTGATCGCAATTGTGGCCTCACGAAGGGTTTCGGCGATTCCCTTCCAGCGATTTCTTTGCAAAATATGCATCAGTGACCTTTGAGTTGCCTCATTGATTGAGAGGGGCAAAACCTGGTGCAAAGTCAATGCGTTCAACGTTCGTACCACTGCTGTCGTCGGACCAAGACCTTGAGCCTGATCGACCTCTTGTGCGAGGTTTGACCACAATGTTCGAAATTCGCTGCTCAATAACTTCTTGGGCTCGCAGGAAAAATTCACTGACCGCAACATCATTGACTGATGGGCTACACCAAAGTCATCAAGGGCAGCAGAAACCGCTTTGGCTTCCGCAAGCGATGCCGTCACCGATTTGTGCAGAGGAATTTGGATCACCAATTCAGATATAGGAATCTCGTATCGCTGCACCCATGTTTTGTGTGGCTGTACGTAATCGTCAACTGAGTCGATCGTCTGAGAAATCAATTGAAATAACTGCTCAGGTTCTTGAGATTCAAAAAGTCCCGAATCTCGTCGAGCTCTGGCGCCAATAATTTGCAACCCGACCACAATTCGATTTTCATCGCGTGGTGGTTCATCCGTATCAATGACACGAAACTCAATTCGACTATCAAAATCTGGCTGAGAAGTCTCAATTTCTGCTGGGCCACATACCTTGTTGATTTGTGATTCATCACAAATCAACAAGGCAGTATCCGAAATCGGTCGATACGAAACAGTGACGTCTATAAGCGTGTTCACAACAATCCAACGATCAACGTGAATAGAAATGTGCGATTATCCAGTTTTTAGACCAGAGAACTAGTTGTGGTCGCGCTTTCCCCGCAGGTGGCGACCGATATAGGCCACGACAACCTGGTGTGAATCGTCATCAAAAAAGACGTGCACTCTGTACAGATGCACTCCGCGACCATTACGAATATGAGCAACCGCGTATTCGGTTCGACCGCGCCACGTGAACGAATAATCCTCGCCATATTTGTTTTCGGCTACCTCACCGATTCCGGCTGCGTAGTTCAACCCAAAACTTCGGCACGAAATTGTGAGTGACGAATTACTAATGCGGCCGGTTTGCCAATCGCCAGCAACAATATTCAAACGCACGAGGTCTTGAAGAAGACGGTTGGCGTCAATTCCCTGAATCTGTTCGGCAGATCGAAGAGCCTGCTCGTGAAACACCAAGTTTTCGCACATTGATTTTGCCTGGCGTACTGCATCGATAGCTGATGTCGCTACGAGGCCAGACGGGCTTCGGCCAAGTCGAATCGCAAGTTCGGTGTTTTGCAATACCAACTGATCAACGATTTGATCACCCTTCTCAAGAAGTTGTTGCTTTTCAGCGACGATGCGATCAGCTTCTGCCAACGCTTGCTCAAGTTCACCGACACGTTCTTCTGTTTCTTGCCATCCATCAAGGGCGCTTCGATATTCACCCCATGAAACAGTTTCGGGATCACCCAAAGTATCAAGTTCTTTTTTCTCCGCTTCAACAACTCGAGTTTCAACCTCTTGTTCAGCAGCGCGTCGACGAAAACGTGGAGCCCGTAATGGAGCCAATGAATCAGCGGCGATTTCAGTGATATCAAGGCGCACTCTCTTGCGATCGCTCTCGCCTGCGCCTGCCTTAGTGCCTTGCCCAGAAATCGAGTTTGTTAAATGGTCGGGCCACATGATCACCAAACCTTGTTGACCCAAAACTTCACGACCATGAAATTCGTTGAAGGCAGCACGTGGCGCCGAGCCAATTATCTGTACAACATGTGCGAGTCCTGCCAATTCGGGCGCCAATTTTTGAGCATCAAACACTGACGTTTCGACTGATGGCATGGTTTCAATCACAATGGGCAATGCTCGACTCGGTGCTTCAAAGAATGCAGCAATCGCTTCGGCGCCAGAGTTATCGGTGATCAAAGCAGTTTTCGCGCTCACCTTCATACCGGCGTCGTACAGCGTCACTGTTTCAACAACTCGCTTGAGTAGATCGCGCTTCGTCTTGACCGACACCGAGATCTTCAAAGGCGTGACACGCAAGCCACTCGGCACGACAGAAGTCCGGACTTCAAACGTTGAACGCTTCTCCAAATTGAGAATTGTGATTGTTGTCGAAACAATCGCTCCGCCGTTGAGTGACTCATCAATTGTGTAGCGCCACCACTGTTCGGGATTTTCGGCATCGAGACGGATCGACACGCCGGGTCCGCGGTCATCAAATGGGTGCTCAGCCTCAAGCCAAGTCTCAACCAATTCACGAAGTTTGGTTTGTTGAGCCGACGGCCACGTAGGTCCTTCCAGGCGAACGCAGTAGTACGGCTTCATGGGTTGAAGTCTCGCTGACTTTCCTGTTTTTTGCGGACACTATTTAGCCAAGCCGCCGACTCAGCCAGGCTTACCCCGATCAAGCAGGACTTTTGTTGATCAATGGCGCGCAAAATACTAGTGGCGGCCACCAATCCCGAGATTGGGTCGGCGATTGCATCCCCCAAAAACTGGGGTCCATCAGGCGAGTACGCAACCAGACCCCCTGCTATTGCACAGTCATCGCCGAAACCAACTCGTTGTCCGGCTACACCAGCGCGACCGTATCCAGTGATCGACAACCACACCCGCGGTTGTGCCTGCCGCACGATTTGCTCGGCATTGATTCCGAGTTGTTGCATCGCGCGTGGACGCGAACCCTCAATCACGACATCGGCGCTTTCAATAAGTTCGCACAACTGATTGATGCCGTGCTCTGTGTGAAAATCAATCTCAATGTGATTTTTGCCTGCATCAAGTTCTGCAAAGAAATTTGGGTTGCCGTAACGCGCCCCGTCGGGCCGATGGCGAGATTCAACTTTCGTCACTGAATATCCACATTGTTGAAGTAATTGTGAACAGAGCGGCCCCGCCCACAATGACGAGAGGTCAACAACTTTGAGTGGTCTACCCAGCAGAAAATCGTGAGTCTTTTCAATATTCTGAATTTGTAGGGGCAATTCAAGTCGTGCATATTTATTGGACACCTCATCAAGCACTGCGATCGGAAGCCCGACGTCAATTGCGTATTCAATGAATTTTGCCGATGTGCACGATCGAACATTGTTACGAAGTTTGCCGATGTCTAATTTTTCATCTGCGCCAACTTCTAATGAAAAGAAAATGCCCACAAGTTCATGATCTTCTGGTCGTGCCAAATTAATTGCAACCCAGTGTTCGTCACTTGTCAACATCAGATGGCACGAGCCACCAACACTCTGTGACGGGCTCGCTTGCCAACCCGTATGTCGCACTCGCTGCGCAAGTAACTCCCGCGGATCAATCGCCAACCCCGACAAAGATTCAAACTCTGACGCAAGCCACTGCAACTGCTGAAGTTCGGGTGAACAGTCACGCAGATATTTCATCAATCAGGCCCCATTCATGAGCCTTTTGCGCATCGATCGCTCGACCAGTGAGCGCCAACCAAGCGGTTCGCTGTCGGCCAATTCGTCGCGGCAAACTGGCGGTTCCACCCGCGCCAGGAACGAGACCTAAAGCAATTTCGGGAAGGCACAATCGAGTTTCTTGAGTCGCAACGACCCATCCGGCAAACGCTGGTAGTTCAACACCAGCACCGAAATTTTCGCCATGCATCTCGCATCGCAATTTTGTCCCGAGACGTTCGCGCAATATGTTCAGACTCATACCCACGTTTGATGTCAACCGCGAAATGTGAGCTAATACCGGATCTGTAAGAGATCCAAATTCGTCTAGGTCACCACCACTCGAGAAATTTGAGCCTGCTCCGCGCAACGTAATGGACTGAATGTTCTCGTCAATCAATGCAAGTTGCAGTATTTCTGCCAGCGCTGTCCTCATCTTTGATGAATATGCATTTCGCCGCATCGGGCTATTGATAGTCACAATGAGGTGATCATCAATTCGCTCACTGAGCACTTCTAGCTCGCCCAAATCTTCGCGTTCTTTACTCACCCGGTGATTTTTCCACTGAGCAAATTCGGCACCACCTTGCAAAAGTGAGTAAGACGTCGACTCGGCAATGAGAGATTCTTCAATGGTGCGATTTTCGACCCCCCGTAACAACAACACCGCGGCAAGGGCCGCTTGAGGAGAACGCTCGATCGTGGTCAAAATCTCGTCTAATTCGTCGTTTATGTCTACGACCACGTCGCAGTTGGTGGTTAAGTCATACTCGCTTCCTCGGCGGCCCACCACGATGCACGGAATCGTCCCTAATGCACGAACTTCACTCACCGAGTCGGTGTCGACGAGTGCCACGGTGATCCCTCGCAATGGGCTCAGCGACTCTCGGTCGAGTTCACAGCGGGTATTGAATTCAGCGGTCGTGAACTGAGCGAGCACCTTCGCACAGTACGCCCCGATCCCACCCTTCTAACGACATCTTTCAGGCAGGCCCCTGCAAAGATCTTTAACCCATGGATCCCGACGACCAAGACGAACTCGACAGCTTCACGCACTGGGATACCAGTCAAAAAAGCATGGTTTCTTATTGGTTTCAGACCAATCCCTACCTCACCCCCGAATCGGTTCTCGACATTGTTTTAACTGCCTCGAGCGCGGTGACGGGCATTCAGCATGGGCAGGCAGTGATTGATATCTACCCTCATGCGGATGGTTCGGTCACTGGCGAATGGCTGCGTGTCAGTGGTCGCCATCGCCATTGGCTGGCCACGATTGGTGGCCGGCCCGACCGTCACTTTGGTGAAATTCCCGACGATCTACAAGATGAACTCATCGCCGATGGCTGGAACGCAGTCGCCAAAATCGATCAGAACTTTCAGGTAGTTCCGTGTGAAACCTGTGGAATTGTGCACCCTTTTGACTTTGAATTCTTTCCTGATGACGACCCTTCACAATTTCGCACGGTGATGAAAGTTGTCAATGCAGCTCGCCAAGTTCTCGATGCGCCACTCGGTGGTTGGTATATCCAGGTCTCGATGACCCACGACTCGATGGATGACGATGACCCCACCCAGATACCCGTGGCCTACCTCAATGTGGCCGAAATGATCGGCCGCGAACATGTCGATTATGCGGTCTGGCCGGTCAATTCACCCTTCGCGAAGCTGGCGTGCGAATTAAATCTGCACGAAATTCATGCCGGCGAATGCTCTGAAATACCTTAATACGCTGGTCTTATATATTTCACACTTGATTTTTA
>JBAXIP010000034.1:0-16718 GCA_037138315.1 Actinomycetes bacterium | reverse complement strand
TACCGCGTGATGCAAATGGTCAAGCACTCATTGGTGATCTGCGCAATGATGAAAACCGAATCGTTGCAGGCATTCACTCGCTCTTCATTCGTTTTCATAACAAAACCGTTGATCGCATTAAGGCCAACAATCGTCGACTCACGAATGCTCAAGTGTTCGCGCAGGCTCGCAAAGAAGTCACATATGCGTATCAATGGATTGTGTTGAACGATTATCTTCCACAAATTGCTGGACAAAAAACAAAAGAAGCAGTCGTGTCGTTAACTGCAAAAGGTTGGAAGACAAATCTGAGCATCTATAACAACTGCGCACAGATGCCCGTTGAATTTGCAGTGGCCGCCTATCGCTTTGGACATTCACAAGTTCGCGCGTTGTACAAGATCAACCAAACAACTGATCGAGTTCCGGTGTTCTCGGGAACATTCGTCGCTGGCAGTGATCTCACTGGTTTCTCGCCATCACCTTCAACATTTGGAATTGATTGGAATTTGTTCTTGCCGAGCGCACCAGGTGCAACAGGAACCTTTCAGCCGTCGTACAAAATTGACGGTTCCCTCACTCATTCGCTGAGCCTGTTGCCTTTGCCAACAACGGGTGTTGGCCCAGCCAACTTGGCATTGCGCAATCTGTTGCGTGGTCAGCAGGTTGGTTTGGCCTCGGGTCAAGACGTGGCTCGAGCACTTGGCGTGACTCCATTGACCGATGCGCAAATCAAGATTGGTGCCGCAACGGGTGTCGTCGACGATCAGCGACCGATCACCGAGATCTCGGCCAATTTTGCGGGCAAGGCTCCGCTGTGGGTGTATGTATTGGCCGAAGCCGCCGCCAACACGAATGTGAATCGACTTGGACCAGTAGGTGGTCGCATTGTGGTCGAGACCATTGTTGGGCTACTGAAGTCTGACCCGACGTCGATTCTGAACAACAGCTCATATCGACCCACGGTCAACGGTCGCCCGACGACCACTTTTGGTTTACGAGCCTTCGTGAATCTGGTGACCTCAGTGAGGTGACGAATGCATAAAAGCTAAGTAATCCTTATGTGAATTCGTGAAAAAAAAGTTATTACTGTAATATCTTTTTATGGCTGAAGCGCTTGATACACGGAGTCTTTTGATTGATGCGACGGTCAAAGAACTCGTGAAAACCGGCGTAGCAGTTCTGCGTGTGTCGGTCATTGCCCAAGAGGTGGGCATCTCCGAAGCATCGGTGTATCACTTTTTCAAAAATAAACTGGATCTCGTTGAGAGTGCCCAAATTGAGTCGTATCGACGAAGCCATTTAGAAATGGTGATTCCGTTTCAAGCATCGGTCGACCTTTCCGAAACGATTGATGATTTCAACCGGGCCATCAGAAAGCTATTCAGCATGATTCATGCTCCCGAACGACATGCGCTTCGTGCCGTTCGAGCCCAGGCCCTAGGTGCTGCAATGACGAGCCAACGATTACGCGATGCTCTGAATGAAATCAACGAAGAGGTTCAGGGCCGAGTCACCGATGTGATCAAAAAGGCTCAAGTCCTGGGATGGGTTAACCCCAAATTAGAGGCACGGTCGCTGGCGTACTGGGTCAATGCGGTCGTTCACGGCCGAGTCTTTATCGAGATGGACCCCGAGTGGGGCGATCGGTCTCATTGGGATGCGATTGCCGTCGAATCGGTGCTTCGGATGTTCGAACCCAATACGAATTTATAAGAAGTATAATTTAACTAGTATTATTAGGTAAGACCTATGATCCATATGTGATTTGTAGTCTTTACTTTCCGTCAGCCCAGGTGACACTAAAGGTCCATCGCTGATGCGGTTCTTGTCGTGGCTTCGGTTTAAACCGCGCATCCTTCTTGTTCCGTTTTTGGTCATCGGAATGTTGACGTCAAACATGGAGGTGCCGCCAGCGAACGCGTTGACTGGCCTTGATTTAGCCGTCGACTACACACCCGACTCTGCAACTGTTGCAACGTCGGCAACACGCGGAACAAAAATTGATCTCACTGCAAGCACGCCAGTCGCGTTAGCCGGCACAACTCAACAAGAGATCGTGCAACAAATTGATCCGTCACTCGATCTTCGTAGCACTTCTGAAATCGTTGCTCCAAGTGGTTGGACGATCTATTACTCAACTGATGGTGCGACGTACACAGCAACAGCTCCAACGACTGATGCAGGTTGGGAAGCGATTCGTTATGTAAAAGCCAATGGTCCACTTGTTAGTGAAGGCGCCGATGCAAGCGGCCGACAAATTGCCAACACCACTGCTTCTGGTATGCAACCAGATAGCGGTCAGTTCTCAATCTCTGGTGGATCATCGGGAGACGGTTGGGATATCACTTTTGATGACAAGGGAAATTTTTACAACGTGTTCCACCATCAGAATCGAACTTCAGTCGATTGTCATTTAAGAACAGGGGCAAGGTGCGACGCTACGTGGCCCTATGTATTGAGCAATCCGGCCATACCACTGGGAAACACCGCTGGAAGTTTTGAATTGGCAAGTAGCGATCTGTCCAGTTCTTGGTACGACTCAGTGGCTAAAGAACTCTGGGTTCCTGTGATCTATCGACGTTATGTTTCCTCGGTGGAAACAAGTACTCCAGGGTTTGCCTGTTTAGCATTGACCACAGTGTCGGCCGCTACTAAATGGTGTGGTGGATCCATTACCACTGGCTTTGTTTCACCCGGGGCAGCAGCTGATTTTTCGTCAGCTAGCGGATGTGGTGGCGGACAGTTGTACAACTGCTATCAAGGTCTGGCGCAATCTGCTGGTCGCCTCTTTACATGGAATGTGAAGACGGGCGACTTGATCTGTATCGATATTCGATTGAATTCTGGTGCAGGTGGACCATGCGCGAGCGGCGGCCTCATTGACTTTGGTGCATTATTACCTGACGCGTTGTATACAACCTTCTTCTCTTATGTGGGTGAATGGGGTGGACGTATCTATGGTGCGACCGACGAAGCAAGCGGAACCGTGTATGGCGTGTGCGTGGTTGCGCTCACTGGTGCCGCATGCCCTGGGTGGACAAATCCACGAGTAATTGCGAATGACACTGCACGTTTTGGACAACTGCCGCCGACTGTCTCGGGAGGGGCGGTGAGGGGTGCCTGTTTCTTTGGTATGGCAACTCGAAGCTGCTTTGATGAAGCAGGACTAGATATCACCAGTTCTTTAACTTCATCTTTTACTACCAACTATCAAAATACAATTTTTTCCAACGCCACCTTTAGCAACTTCAACCCCACCTATGGAACGCGAATGTATTGGGGTGCAGGGCGGGTGAGTTCTGGGGCAATTCGTTGCTGGGATTTTTCACTCGACAGTTGGTGTACGAATTGGACGGCTGCAGGTATCAACGATGAGAACTATCAAATTGTTCTTGACCCTTTGAAACCAACATGTATTTGGTCGAATGACAACTCTGGAAATATCAATACATTTAACGCAATAACTGGTTTAGCCGGCAACTGTGCAGTCCCCGCACCGACTGTTGAATTCAGTGGAGGAATGATCCTCCCTCGAATGGCCTGTTCGACAGCAAACTCAATTCAAGCGTGGCGATCGTTCACGTTGGTCACTGCCGTCACTTACACATCGGCAACTATCACTGTTAAAAACTCATCTGGTGTTGCAATAACCGCTTGGACAAATAAGGCAATTCCGGCAAACAAAATCGTCGACCTAACAACATTGCCGGTTGCCGACACGGGACAGAACCCACAATTTTCGGTGGTGTTTACCGAACGATCTACTGAAGGTGATGTCTCAGCCACCATCAGCGCAATCGGCGGTTCACCTCAACTGTGTTTACGACCAATCATCGCGTGCCCAGCACCGATTGTCGCTGTAAGTCAACTATCGGCGAATAGCGTGAACGTCACTGCATCTGCCAGCACCACTGCGAACAGTGTTGTTTCGCAGTTTGATCCGGTGACAAAAAGCGTCATGATTGCCCAAACCCCAAGTAGCACATGTGCATCAAGTTTGTCGGGTACTTTGACAACTGGTGCTGGTGTTGCTGTCGCAGGGGTTGTAGTTGCCTTAACAGATAGTGCTGGTTCTGCTGTGACGTACCAAGCCGATTACCCCGATGTTGCATTGCGCGGTCTGCCGGTGACAACAACGAGCGATGCATCTGGAAACTATTCGTTTCCGTTAGTGGCTCCTGGCAATTACAAAGTCAATTTTGTTGACGCTTCTCCCACGGTCAATGTCAACCAGGCGATTGTCACAGCTAGTGGCAGCGGAACCACGTCAGACTTCACAGCAGCAACTTCACTGCTGTCTCCTGCAGTCACCCTTGTTGCCGGCACACCCGGTGTTGTTGATGCGAAATACAATTCATTTCAAACTTTGTCCAAGTCGTTCTTCCCATCGATCGTCAATGTAGGCCAGGTTTCAACCCTGACCTTCACGATTTCCAATCCACCGCTCACACTGAAGACTGGAATTGGTTGGGTTGACTCACTTCCTACTGGACTGGTCATTGACGACAACCCCAACAAACGAACAACTTGCCCAGGTGGTGTTACTGAGACCTCAACAGTTGCTGCGATGACACCGGTCGCAGGTGCCACAAGTATCACCGTTACAGGTGCTTCAATTAACGCAAACGTGGCGAGCTGCACCTACCGCGTCAATGTAAAAGCAACGGCTGCTGGAAGTTATAACAATGGCCCAAATAATGTGTCGACTTCGACCATTGACAAGAACACTGACGCTACGTTGACGTCAACGACGCCCCCTGCAACAGGTGCAACTCTGTGCGATAACAACAACTATTACCTTGATTCAGGACAGTTGTATCGCCAAGTCTTCGGTTCAATCACTCGCTACGCAGTTGGACCGGCTTATGCATCCGGTTCGGTTGACGCCATTGGTTATAACTCTGTTGACGGTTTCTTGTACGGAATTGCAAAAAGCACAGTCACTAGTAACACTGTGGCATTGACGGCTGGCCACTTGGTACGAATTTCAAGTACTGGAATATTGAGCGATTTAGGTTCGATGACAGGTACGGGCATTACCGACACCTTGATGGCAACAATGACTGGCGGAGATTTTGATAATTTAGGCAATCTTGTCGTCAAGGCGACCGGTTCGAAGTCGACCGTGTATTCAATTAATGTCTCAACGCGCGCTGCCACAACGATTACTTTAAGCACCGCCATTGAAGGTGATGACTTGGCTTATGCGAAGGGTTACTTCTATTCAAGTTTTGGTCTTTACATGTACAAGGTCACTGTGTCCACGGGAACAAGTTGGACAGCCTCAGCACAAACGATTTTTCCATCAAACATCAGTAGTCATGATTCGACCTATAGCAATGGAGCGGGGCAAATTATATTTGTTGACGGAAATGGGAATGCCTATTTACTAGCGAACCCGTTAACCGCTACAGCATCAAGCAATTTTGTTTTGAAGTTTACTTATGCAGCAAGACCACTTGATGGTGCAATGTGCCACGCAGATCCTGTTCCATTGGCGAGTCCTGACGCATCATCCGGCGGCCGTAATGCAACCCAAACGAAGAACTTGCTCACTAATGACACCGTTGCATCTAACGCAGCAGGAACAACTTTGGTTGGATCGTCAGTGAAGCTTTGTGATCCAAACTCAACACCCGTTGAAGTGTCACCAAATTGTACGAAAGGCTCTGGAACATCAATAACAGTTGCTGGGGTTGGTGCGTACTCCGTTGATGCATTGGGTGTTGTCACCTTTACTCCGGTGACCAACTATTCAGGAACACCACCAGCTTTGAATTATCAAGTTGCAGACACGGGCAGCAACATCGCGACTAGCACTTATACCCCAAGCGTTCTTGCCACCCTTCCAGTTGCTGTGAACGACACATCAACTGGTGCGTACGACGTCAACCAAACTATTTCGATCTTGAGCAACGACTTGCCCGGCACGCTTTCACCGATCGATGTAACGACGGTCAAGATTTGTTCAACTGCTACTTCTGATGCAAGTTGTACTGGCACAACATTGGCAGTTCCGAATGAGGGAACGTACACAGTCAACGCTGACGGGACAGTGACCTTCGACCCGTTGTCAACGTTTACTGGTACGGCAACTCCGATCAAATACGTCGTCTCAGATGGTTCGCAGAATCAAACCACTGCGACAATCACCCCAACAGTGTCGATGCCAGCCGTTCCTGTGGCAACACCTGAGACTAAGTCGGTGATCCCTGGTGGAACGATCGCTTTTACAACTCTTACTGGCGCTAGTGGTTTGGCAACTTCTGGTGTTGGATTTAATACTGCAGTGACTTGTTTGATCACACCAGCTTCATCGCCCGACACGTGTGATTCTGATGGAGTCGTCACTGTTGCCGGAGTGGGTACTTATACGTTGGACAAAACCACGGGTGTTGTGACGTTGGTGGCCGATCCGGCAGCAACCGCAGGCACAAAGACAGCGCTCAAATATCAGGTCACCGATTCGTTTGGTCAGAAGGCAACATCAACTTTGACTCCTGTGGTTCCAGTTGCTCCCGTTGCGGTGAACGACACGTCAACTGGTGCATACGATGTCAACCAAACGATTTCTGTATTAACAAACGATGCCGTGACGGCACCAGCAACTCTGGTTGCGTCAACCGTCAAACTGTGCGCAACTACCTCAACTCCGAACAGTTCATGTACTTTGAGTTCACTGACTGTGGCCAATGAAGGTACATACACCGCCAATGCCAATGGCACAGTTACTTTTGATCCGCTGCCAACTTTTAAAGGAACAGTGACGACACCAGTTAAATATGTGGTTGCCGATTCAACAGGTCAGGTCACGAATGCAACAATTACACCAACAGTGAGCGCGCCGGCCACACCTGTTGCAACTCCACAGGGCAAATCGGTTAATCCGGGGGAGACAGTCGCGTTCACAACGTTGACTGGTACATCTGGTCTTGCTACATCGGCTGCAGGGTTCAACACATCTGCCACTTGTCTCATCACACCCGCGTCGTCTCCGGCCGCCTGTGACACTGACGGCATCGTGACAATTACAGGGCAAGGTACGTACACGTTGGACCAAGCAACGGGCATCGTGACCTATGCGGCCGATCCGGCGGCAACAGTTGGAGCCAAAACTGCGATCACCTATCAGGTTCAAGACATCACTGGCCAAAAGGTCACCTCAACGTTGACACCAACAGTTCCACCGGCGCCAGTGGCTACCAATGACACATCGACTGGCGCATACGACACCAATCAGACGATCACAATTCTGACTAACGACACTGCGGGTGCTGGCGCAACGTTGGTGACAGGCAGCGTGAAGTTGTGTGCCACGACCGCAACAGTTAACGCAAGCTGCTCATTGTCGACTTTGACTGTTGCAAACGAAGGTACATACACAGTCAATGCCAATGGCACTGTTACATTCGATCCACTGCCGACCTTTAAGGGCGTGGCTTCAGCGGTGAAATACATCGTCGCCGACTCAACTGGTCGCACCGATGATGCAACAATCATTCCAACTGTGACTGCTCCTGCTGTACCCGTAGCGACAGCTCAATCAAAGTCAGTGATTCCCGGTGCTTCAGTTGCGTTCACGACGTTGACTGGCACCGGAGGATTAGCGACGTCGGGTATTGGGCTCAATCCGACAGTGACTTGTCTCTTCACACCCTCAACGACAACATGTGATGCCGATGGCATCGTGACGATTGCTGGCCAAGGTACTTATACGTTGGACCAAGTGACGGGCATCGTGACCTATGCAGCCGATCTAGCAGCGACCGCCGGAACCAAGACTGCTATTACTTATCAAGTTCAAGACATCACCGGACAAAAAGCAACATCAACTTTGACTCCAGTGATTCCGGTAGCTCCCGTAGCAGTGAATGACACGTCAACTGGTGCCTACGACGTCAATCAAATCATTTCGGTTTTGACCAACGACACGGTGACGGCACCAGCAACGCTGGTTGCGTCGACTGTCAAACTTTGTGCAACCACGTCGACTCCGAATAGTTCTTGTACCTTGACGTCGGTGACTGTTGCAGGGCAAGGCACGTACACCGCGAATGCGAATGGCACGGTCACGTTTGACCCCTTGCCCACTTTCAAAGGCACTGCTTCTCCAGTGAAGTACGTTGTGGCCGATTCGAATGGTCAAGTAACCGGTGCAAATATCACACCGACCGTGACCGCCCCTGCGGTACCGGTAGCAACTGCCGATTCGAAGTCCGTGATTCCTGGTGGAACTGTTGCGTTTACGACTTTGACAGGTACGGGCGCACTCGCAACTTCTGGTGTTGGTCTTGATACATCGTTGACCTGTTTGATTACACCAGGTTCAACTCCTGATGCGTGTGATACCGACGGTGTTGTCACAGTTGCTGGTGTGGGCACGTACACATTGAATACCTCGACAGGTGTTGTGACGTTGGTGGCCGACGCGGCTGCAACCGCAGGTACAAAGACCGCGCTCAAGTACCAGGTAACCGACATCACTGGCCAAAAAGTAACTTCAACTTTGACCCCAGTAGTTCCACCATTACCCGTTGCGGTGAATGACACATCGTCTGGTGCGTATGACACGAATCAGACAATCAGTCCTTTCACTAATGACACAGCGACGACTCCAGCGACAATCGTTGCGTCGAGCGTGAAGTTATGTGCGACAACTGCAACGGCGAATGCGTCTTGCAACTTGACTACGTTAACTATTGCCAACCAAGGTACTTACACTGTGAACGCGAATGGCACGGTGACGTTTGATCCGTTGTCAACCTTTACTGGCGTTGCAACAGCGGTGAAGTATGTAGTTGCCGATAGCAACACCCAGTTGGCCGGTGCGACGATCACTCCGACTGTCGCACTTCCAACTCCACCAGTCGCAACTGCTGATTCGAAATCGGTGATCCCAGGCGGAACCGTTGCGTTCACCACGATTACCGGAACTGGTGGATTAGCGACGTCGGGAGTAGGACTTGATGCCACAGTGACGTGTTTGTTGACGCCTAGTACAACGACGTGTGATGCCGATGGCATCGTGACAGTCGCCGGTGTTGGTACCTATACGTTGAATAAGACCACTGGTGTCGTGACTTTGGTTGCCGATCCGGCCGCTACGGCAGGAACCAAAGCTGCACTTTCATATCGTGTGACTGACACATTTGGTCAGACCGCGACTTCAACATTGACTCCCGTTGTTCCGCCGCTGCCAGTCGCGACCAACGACACTTCGTCTGGTGCTTACGACACCAACCAAGTCATTAGTCCGTTTACGAATGACACCGCGACATCTCCAGCGACAATTGTTGCAACGAGTGTGAAGTTGTGTGCCACGGCAGCAACTGCGAATGCGTCTTGTAACTTGACGACATTGACTGTTGCCGGTCAAGGTACGTACACAGTGAACGCGAATGGCACGGTGACGTTTGATCCGTTGTCAACTTTCTCTGGGGTTGCAACAGCCGTGAAGTACGTGATTGCTGATACCAATACGCAAGTGGCTTCAGCGACAATTACTCCGACAGTGGCGTTACCGCCTGTCCCAACTGCTACCCCCGAAGCAAAGGCCGTTATTCCTGGTGGAACTGTGGCCTTCACAACGCTGACTGGCACCAGTGGTATTGCGACATCTCCAACTGGATTTAACACGGCGTCGACTTGTCTGATTACACCTGCGTCTTCTCCGGCGACCTGTGATGCCGATGGCATTGTGACTGTCACCGGCGTTGGTACTTATACGTTGAACAAGACCACGGGTGTCGTGACCTTGGTTGCCGATGCAGGAGCTACGCAAGGTACCAAAGCAGCATTGACATATCAAGTGACAGACATTTATGGTCAAAAGGCAACGTCAACATTGACGCCAACAATTCCCGCACCGCCAGTTGGAAACAATGACACGTCATCTGGAGCATTTGATACCAACCAGGTGATCTCTCCATTAACGAATGACACTGCAACGACTCCAGCTATTTTGGAGCCTTCGACAGTGAAGCTATGCGCAACAACGTCAACTGCAAATGCTTCATGTACTTTGACAACTTTGACAGTCGCTAATCAGGGTACGTACACGGTGAACAGCAACGGCACAGTGACGTTTGATCCACTTCCCAATTTCACTGGTGTTGCATCACCGGTGAAGTACGTGGCTGCAGATTCAAGTGGTCAAGTCATCAGTGCGACAATTACTCCTACTGTTGCGCTGCCAATTCCGCCAGTTGCTACGGCTGAAAGCAAGGCTGTGATTCCTGGTGGAACTGTGGCCTTCACAACGTTGACGGGCACAAATGGTCTCGCCACGGCTCAAGCAGGCTTTACTAATGCATCTTCGTGCCTCATTACACCCGCATCATCACCGGCTGCGTGTGATGCCGATGGTGTTGTCACGGTTGCTGGAGTGGGTACATACACGCTGAATACAACGACAGGTGTCGTGACCTTGGTTGCTGACCCTGCTGCCACGCAAGGTACGAAAGCTGCATTGACGTACCAAGTCACTGATACCTATGGTCAAAAAACTACATCGACTTTGACGCCGACTATTCCTGCACCTCCTGTTGGTGTGAATGACACGCCATCAGGTGCCTATGACACCAACCAAGTGATTTCGCCGTTAGCGAATGACACGACGACCGCACCAGCAACATTTATTCCAAGTACTTTGAAGTTGTGCGCGACAACGTCGACGGCAAATAGTTCTTGCAATTTGGATTCTTTAGTAGTCCCCAATGAAGGTACATACACGGTCAATCCAGATGGCACAGTCACGTTTGATCCGCTGCCAACATTCAAGGGCACCGCAACTCCGGTGAAATATGTCGTCACCGAAACGAGTAACCAGCAAACAAGTGCGACAATCACGCCAACAGTGGCTGCACCAAATGGTCCGACAGCTACAGCTCAAACAAAAACAGTGAATCCAGGTGACACTGTGGCATACACAACTTTGACAGGAGCTAACGGACTTGCCTCGGCCGCCGCTGGTTTGAATACCGGAGGGACTTGTTTGTATACGCCGAACACCACAACGTGTGATTTAGATGGGGTAGTAACTATTTCAGGTGAAGGAACGTACACACTCAATACTTCAACTGGTGTTGTTACCTTTGCTGCCGATCCTGCTGCGACTGCTGGAACCAAGACGGTCATACGGTATGAAGTTCAAGACATCACTGGGCAAAAAGCAACGTCAACCTTGACGCCCATCATTCCGCCAGCACCTGTTGCAAACAACGACATCAAGACTGGCGCCTATGACACCACTCAAGTTATTCCGATCTTGGCCAACGACACTCCAGGATCTGGGGCAACTTTGGTGCCCTCGAGTGTGAAGTTGTGTCCGACATCGTTGATCTTGAGCGTGACTTCGTCGTGTACTTTGACAACTCTGACTGTTCCTAATGAGGGCACTTATACGGTCAGCCCAGATGGCACAGTGACGTTTGATCCGCTGCCAACATTCAAGGGCACTGCAACACCAGTGAACTATGTGGTTGCTGATACGACGGGTCAAGTTGACAATGCTTCGATCACACCGACGGTGACTGCGCCAACGGCTCCAGTAGTGACGCCAGAAACAAAGTCAGTGATTCCTGGCGGCACAGTGGCCTTTACGACATTGACCGGCACCAATGGTCTCGCAACTTCGGGTGTGGGTCTCAATACTTCAGTGACATGTTTGATCGCACCTGCTACATCAACGTGTGATGCCGATGGGGTAGTAACTATTTCGGGTGAAGGCACGTACACGCTCAACCCGACAACTGGTGTTGTGTCGTTCGTAGCCGATGCGGCTGCAACCCCAGGTAGTAAGACTCCGATTACGTATCAGGTTCAAGACATCACGGGTCAGAAAGTAACGTCAACACTGACTCCAACAATTCCTGCTGCGCCTGGCGCAGTGAATGACACGTCGTCGGGAACCTTTGACGCTAATCAAGTTATTTCGCCGCTGGCCAATGACACCGTGACAAGTCCTGCCACTTTCGATCGATCTTCGTTGAAGTTGTGTGCGACGACTTCAACCGCTAATTCATCGTGCACATTGACATCGCTGACAGTGCCTGATGAAGGTACCTATACGGTTTACCCGAACGGAACAGTTGTATTCGATCCTTTACCGACGTTCACCGGACCTGCGACGCCAGTGAAATATGTCGTCGTTGATTCGACTGGACAAGTGACGAGTGCGACGATTACCCCGACGGTGTCGTCTCCGTCGATTCCGGTCGCAACTCCCGAAACTAAATCGGTGATTCCTGGTGGCACAGTTGCATTCACCACGATTACTGGAACTAACGGTCTCGCTTCATCTGGTGTTGGCCTTGATGCCACCGTCACCTGTTTGATCACGCCAGGTACTACAACTTGCGACCTTGATGGTGTTGTCACCGTGAGTGGCGTTGGAACGTACACATTGAATACAGCGACTGGTGTCGTGACATTGGTAGCCGATGCAAATGCGACACCTGGTACAAAAGCTTCATTGACTTATCAAGTCACTGACACATTTGGCCAAACTAAAACCTCAACTTTGACTCCCGTCATTCCCGCACCGCCAGTCGGCGCCAACGACACATCGTCGGGCGCCTACGACACCAATCAAGTGATTTCACCACTCACAAATGACACGGTGACTTCGCCAGCAACTTTGGTGCCTTCGAGTCTGAAATTGTGCGCCACTACCAGCACTGTCGATGTGAATTGCAATTTCACTTCTTTGACCGTTCCGAATGAGGGCACCTATACGGTGAACCCGAACGGTACGGTGACTTTTGATCCGTTAGAGACATTCAAGGGCACCGCAACCCCAGTGAAGTACGTGGTTGCCGATTCAACGGGCCAGGTCACGCACGCAACCATCACACCAACAGTACTTCCCCCTGCTGTACCTGTTGCGACTCCTGAAACTAAGACAGTTATCCCAGGTGCCACAGCAACATTTACAACGATCACTTCACAAGGTGGTCTCGCAACCTCTGCCGCTGGTTTTATTCCTACCGCGACATGTTTGATTACGCCAAGCTCATCACCCACAACATGTGATGCCGACGGAGTAGTAGTGATTCCTGGTGAGGGAACATACACGTTGAATACATCGACTGGTGCCGTCACTTTCGTGGCCGACCTCGCCGCGACACCGGGTAGCAAAACTTCGATTACCTACCAGGTGCAAGACATCACTGGTCAAAAAGCGACGGCGACATTGACTCCGGTCATTCCTTCACCACCGGTTGGAGTAAATGACATAAAGACTGGCGCCTACGACACCAATCAAGTCATTTCACCACTTGCGAATGATTCAGCGACTTCGCCGGCGACTCTGGTTCCATCAAGCCTCAAGTTGTGTACCGATACAACCAACGTGATTGCTTTGTGCACCTTGACTTCTTTGACTGTTCCGAATGAAGGTACGTACACAGTCAACCAAGATGGCACGGTGACATTCGATCCGTTACCAACTTTTGTCGGTAACGCCACACCCGTGAAATATGTGGTTGCCGACTCAACTGGCCAGTTCACTAGCGCAACGATCACGTCAACGGTTGCCCCGCCACGTGTACCTATTGCCGTGAACGATGTTTCATCAGGTCCGTATGACGCGAATCAATTAATCAATTTGCTCCTCGGCGACACCCCGGGCGAACCCGGACTTCCTTTGTTGCCGAGTTCAATCAAAATATGTCCGCTCAATGCGACAGCGCCTTATACGTCAACGAATTGTTCATTGGTACCCACCCAAGCTTCACCATTGGTGACCGCTGATGGTTCATATTGGATCGACCCAACAACTGGAATCTTGACGTTTGATCCGTCGCCGACGTTTGCTGGAACAGTGACTCAACCACTTCGATACGTCGTGAAAGATGCAATGAATCAAACGGTATCTGCGACAATCACACCGTCAGTGACTGCGCCACCGATCCCGACTGCAACACCTCAAACACAATTGTTGCTGCCAGGCGAGACTGTCTCATTTACAAACATCACGGGTACGTCGGCACTTGCTACTGGAACGCTGCTGCAAACCTCTGGAGCAACGGCAACTTGTTTGTACATCTTGAACACCACGACATGTGATGCTGACAACACTGTCACGGTAATCGGAGAAGGAACCTTTGTGCTCGACCCAAGTACAGGTGTCGTCACCTACACGGCCGATGTGAATGCAACAGCAGGCACGAAGACACCTATTACATATCGAGTTACCGACATTCTGGGTCGTACAGCGACGTCAACTTTGACTCCTGTTATCCCAGCAGCAACTGTCGTAGCTCTCGATGTAACACGTAATGGCTGGGATTCGATTCAGACAATTAGTCCTCTTGCCAATGACACTCCTAGTAACGGAGTGATGCTGATTGCGTCAACATTGAAATTGTGTGCCAATGGCGAAAGTGCATTGGCAAAAACTTGCACGTTGACGACTTTGATAGTTCCAGGCGAAGGTACCTACACCGTGAACCCTGATGGAACCGTCACCTTTGATCCACTTCCAACTTTCGCTGGTACGGCAACTCCAGTCAATTATCAAGTCACCGACTCTCTCGGTCGTACATCTGGTTCAACAATCACTCCTGAAGTGGCTGTGCCTGGGCCACCCGTTGCAACTCCAGAAGTAAAGGTCCTCACTCCCGGAGCAACTGTGGTTTTCACAAATGTCATCGGCACCAATGCTTTAGCTCTCGGAGCTGCATTGCAAACTGGCCCAACGAATGGGCCATGTTTGATTGACCCAATCACAAATCTGTGTGGCACAACAGTGGCGATTGCAAATGAAGGAACTTGGACGATTGATCAAACAACGGGAGTCGTCACGTTTGTCTCGTTGAGCACGATTGCAGTTGGTACACAAACGCCGATGACGTATCGAGTCACCGATGTTCTTGGAACAACGGTGACGTCGACATTGACTCCGATTATTCCTGAAGTACCCAAGGTGACGAACGACGAAAAAGTGAGTGGCTGGGATACCAACCAGACGTTCTCACCATTTGCAAATGACAAATTCGATTCAGTAGCACCAGTCGTTGTGTCGTCACTCAAATTGTGTGGACCGGGCGAAGTCATCGGTAGTTGTACGCGCACGATTCTCTCGATCGAGAATGAAGGCACCTATACGGTCAATGCCGATGGAACAGTGACCTTTGATCCACTGCCAACTTTCCATGGCACTGCTACCCCAGTCACGTATCAAGCAATTGATATTGCGGGTCAACTACTGCACGCCACGATTACACCAACCGTGACCGCGCCACCGACCCCGGAAACGACCCCAGATGAAGTTTCAGCGAAGAAGGGTCGCAGCGTCGTTTTCTCGCCATGGCTGAACGACTTTGCTGGTACTGCGCCAGCTGACTTTACGGGCACCCTTAAGTTGGTTCCCTCGAGTATTCGTCTATGTGGCGTTGACCAAACTGCTCCCAACTGCACGTTGACCAAACTCACGACCGCCGATGGCAAGTACACCCTCGATATCAAGACTGGCAAGGTCACCTTTGTGCCCCGCCCCGGATTCTCTGGACTAGTGACCCAACCCGTGACCTACCAGATTTCGAACGACTGGAAGGGTGCTTCGGGGGCCGGTATCAGTACTGGCCAACTCATTGCCAATATTGGGGCAGGCACGTTGCCAACCACCGGTTTCGACTTTGGCGTGGTCTTCGTTATGGGAGGGCTCACTATGGGGGCTGGTGTTGGTCTGTGGCGCATCAGTACTGGTCGCAAGCGCGGCAAGTACCACCATCCGCGCTGGCTGAACGAAATCGATGGCGAATAGTCCCGCCAAGGTGCTCTAGAGCATCTTTTGCAGCAAAACCATGTCGAGCCAACGGTTGAACTTGCGTCCGACCTCGCTCTCGACCCCGACCTCACGGAATCCACAGGCTGTATGGAGGGCTCGGCTGGCCTCTCCAGAGGCTTCAATCCGGGCCATGACCGAGTGAAATCCCGAGGTCGCGGCCAGGTCGATGACCCCTGTGAGCAGGAGTTTTCCGATTCCACGGCGGCCCATATCGCGACGCACATAGACCGAATCTTCGACCGTCGGGCGATAGGCGGCCCGCTCTTTGTAGGGGCTCAGTGAGGCGAATCCGACCACTTGACCCCCCAAGACGGCCACAATGGCGGCAAAAGCCCCACTGCGCTCGGCTAACCACTCTTGTTGCTCGGCCAACGACCGGGGCACTAGGTCCATGGTCGCCGTGGAGTTTTCGACCTCATAGTTATAGATATCAGCGATAGATGCCGCGTCGGCCAGGGTCGCGGGGCGTATGGTGATGGCGCCCTGAGCCGCCAACTTTTCCGATGACTCGGACGAGTTTGGCGAAGTTTCGGGGCTTGATTCCATGTCCCCAAACTAGTGGTTATTTGGCATATCACGGGGGTACACTTCCCGTTCGGTTCGCGGCTCTGCCGCGCACCTACGCCCTCTTAGCTCAGTCGGTAGAGCATTTCCATGGTAAGGAAAAGGTCGTCGGTTCGATTCCGACAGAGGGCTCAGCATTCGGCGACGGGTGTCATATTTACAACCGGCAAGCCAACCGGCTGCGCCAAGGCGACGTAGCTCAGTTGGTTAGAGCATCCGGCTCATAATCGGAAGGTCATCGGTTCGAGTCCGATCGTCGCTACAGCAAGTTTTAACAACATAACAACATCAACCCCGTACCTACTGGTACTCAAGTAAGAGGATAGAAATCATGTCTAAGGCGAAGTTTGAGCGTACGAAGCCTCATGTGAATATTGGAACG
>JBAXIP010000033.1:0-17034 GCA_037138315.1 Actinomycetes bacterium | reverse complement strand
TTTTCAACCGATGTCATGAGTTTGACCCCTTGAACTGCACCGGAATACGACCAATTGAATAGTCCTTACGAAGCGGGTGACCATCCCAATCTTCAGGCATCAAGATTCGTGTGAGATCGGGGTGTCCGTCAAATGAAACACCAAACATGTCAAAGACTTCGCGTTCCATGGCTTCGGTTCCGGGCCACAAATCAAACAACGAAGCAATCATCGGATCAGATTCGGGCACTTGAACTCGAACACGAATTCGATCGCGAGTAGCGATGGCGGTGAGATTGACCACAATTTCAAATCGTTCGGCTTCAATACCTTCGGGCAAGGAGCGACCCGAATGAGTCAAGTAATCGGTGGCAGTGAGATCGCTGCACATGACGTAACCGCCATCAAGCAATTTCTTCATGAGCGCCACATACTGAGCACGAGTTGGATGCACCACAGTTTGACCACGTGAATCGCTGAGCGGACAACCATGCAATTGCGGCTGCGCTTCGGGAGTTACTTCAACATCACTCATGACGAAGTCCACGAAGTTGCGGGACGGCCAAGCGATACCGACACTGGTGAAGTCTGAGCAGGAATTTCAGTGATGTGAATGTTTGCGCCGGCGCCACTCTTGGCTCGACGACGCATGATTTCACCATCTTCAATCTGCTGGTGCAAGGTTTCGATGGCGTGAATCAAAGTTTCAGGTGTTGGTGGGCAACCTGGCGCGTACACATCGACGGGCACGATCTGATCGACACCCTGAAGAATTGCGTAGTTATTGAACATGCCACCGCTTGATGCGCACACACCCATCGAGATCACCCATTTAGGTTCCATCATTTGGTCGTATACCTGTCGCAACACTGGCGCCATCTTCTGACTCACGCGACCAGCAACGATGATGATGTCGGCCTGACGTGGCGAAGCACGAAAAACTTCCATACCGAAGCGCGCGATGTCGTAGTGCGGACCACCGGTACCCATCATTTCGATAGCGCAACAGGCCAGTCCAAAAGTTGCACCCCAACTCGAACGACTACGTGACCACTTCACGAGATCTTCAATTCGACCAGTGATGAAGTTGTGTTCGAGACCACCAAGTCCATCGTCGAGTACATTGCGAACTACACCCATATCGAATCCCCTACTTCTCAGGCAGCCTGGTCGCTATCGGATCGGCCTTCAAGACCAACACGACGAATTGTCGATGTTGACGTACGTGTTGGCGAAACTCCATCGACCAGTCGACGAGCCTTGGCAACTGGACCCCAATCAAGGGCACCACGTGCGACCACATAGACAAAGGCCAAAAAGAACACCACGCTGAAAGACAACATTTCCCAAAACGCAAAAGCACCGAGCTCTGCTCGGTTGACTGCGTACGGATAAATGAAAATGATTTCGATGTCAAACATGATGAACAACATCGCCACAATGTAGAAACTCACCGGGAAACGTTCAGGTGGGTCACGCGTCGGGACAATGCCACATTCGTAGGGAGCCTCTTTGGCTGACGAAGGCCGGCGGGGTGCCAACAATCGTGAGGCAACGAAACTCAGAGCACCAAACAAGATTCCGAGAACCGTGAGTGCGAAAACTGCGAGGTACTGGCCCATTCGTTATGCCTTCGCAGGAACAGAAGAGCCCGACAGGTTGGTCACAAGAATTCGGTCACGACGATGCAGCATCAGGCAACACAGCAAGAAGATAATTGCTGAACCAATCGTGATGAACAATGCCGGCTGACGCTTGGTTCCAAGGTCACGAATCATGATGACGTACTGGTGAGGCTGACTGTTGTCGACGACTGGGCGAGCGGGCGCACGACCTGGTTCATCGCGTTGTGGCAACAATGGTGCAATCTCAACAAGTGAATAGTGCGGCTTATGCAAAAACGCAATGAAGTCAACTGAGTCACCAAATTTCGGGTAACGCTCGCCACCACGTTCGTACACAGCAACTGCTTCGTACTCACCACCAGCGTACAACTTTGATTCAACTTCGATAATTTCAGTTGCTGCGGCAATGGCCTGACCACGACCTTGGTCGTCAGTGGGGAGTAATTCCCACTTTTCTTTTTCAATTGCAGTTGCGGCAGTTGCCGCAATTTCTGGATACGTGGCATCTGCCGACACCGTGACCGGGCCATCAATGACACCAGCTTCGGGTAACAACTTGGCATCGCGAATGATGGTGAAAGGATCGGCCGGCTTCCACGAAGGTTGAGTTCCTTTGAGACCGATTCCGTAAGTCATCCAAATGACGCCCATCATCATCATCCAGCCAAACAAACCAGCCATCGCCACCAAAAGACCCAAACGGACTCCGAGGTTCGTGCCAAGAAGCAAATACACGCTGCCACATAGGGCAACTGCTCCAATGATGACTGTGAGGAGACCGCGAAGTTCGGGTTCCCAACCAATGCTCAAAAGTGCGCTCATAATTCGTTCCGAACGTAGTTGACGATCTGTTGGATCTGTTCACCAGTGAGGAGGTCACCGAAACCGGGCATACGACCAGAACCTTGGCCCTGAATTCCGTATTTAACTCCGTACTTCGAACCAGCCTTGATGAAGTTGATCATCTCTTGCTCGGTTGCAAAGTGCGTGTTGGTTGCTCCGCCAGTGAGGTTCCAACCAAAGGCACCCGAGCCAGTTTGGCCGGGTTCGCCCCAACTCCATCCTGGTGTGTGGCAACGAGCGCAACTGTATGCGCCCGAACTGAGTTCAAGGTTGAACAATGCTTCACCAATAGAGCCGAATGTTCCATCGTCAACGGTCTTTTGCGCAGCGGCTTGAATCTTCTCTTGTTCAGTCACGGGCAAGTGCCCGCCTTCGCAGTTCAACGGATTGGCATCGGCAACGATGCAATCTTCACGGGGAATCTGAATGCTCTTGAGGTACGCCAGCAACGTATCGATCTGTTGCGCATTCATTGGTCCGCCGCCTTCAATTCCCCATGGAGACATTGGGGAGAACGGACGACCGTACTGCAAGATAAAACGAACTTCGCTTTCATCAAAGCGATAAAACACCGTGTTGATAGCAGGCGCTTTCCACGTAACTGCTTTAACTTCACCAGTCTTTGAATCAGTCACTGTGTACGGAGCAGCTCCACCGGCACCATTCATTCCGCCGTGGCAACCTGCGCAGTTGAATCCACCTTCGGCGGTCGGAGCAAAGAGTCCCGAACCCCACGAAATAAATCGGTTGTCTTTACCTTCAATGGTGTTGGCTTGACGACTTGGCTCGGCCAACCAATACGCCGGGAGTCCGATTGTGATCGTGGCAAGTAAAAGCACACCGAGTAACTGCATACGCTGTAAGCGATGACCTTCAAGTTCTTCGTCGTCGTAATACGCCTTACGGTTAGCGGCAAGTTCGATTTCTGAACCGATCTCGGCTTTGCCGGCCGAACGATTCATCACGGCATAGACAATCCAGCCGACCACGAAGATCAACGAGATCACAATGGCAATGGTGTTAGTTGCTGATGCGGCAATCATGATCAGTGTTTTGCTCCTCCGCCCGAAATACAGTGCGGCCCTTCGGCTTCCTGTCCAGATGTGTTGGTGCCAATTGCTGGACCGTTAAAAACTGTTCCTGTATCGACAACGACGTTGCCGTTAGCGATGGTGACTCCGAAGCGATCCATACCGCGAGGTGCCGGACCAGCCTTCTTCTCGCCGACTCGGTTGTACTGCGAACCGTGACACGGGCATTCAAACCACTGCGAACTCTTGCATTCGGGAACGCGGCAACCGAGGTGCGGACACTTCTGGTACAACGCCACGATTCCGGCTTCCATTCCGGCGAGCACTGGACCTTGCTTGGCGTAAGCCTTACGCGCTTTCGGCAAAGCATCGGCGGGGTACGCAGTCAGCCATGTGCGCGCTTCGGGTTTGTACACGAAACCCTTGTCGCTACGAATTTGCACTAATAAATCTTCGAGGCGACCCACAGTGACCTTTGAGCCGAATCCTCCACCAGCGCGTGGCCACAAGAAGGCGATGCATGCAACGCCAAAGGTCGCGATGCTTGTCGTCATCAAAGTAATTGCAGCACGGTTAAAGAACTGACGACGCGAAACATCGATTGCATCTTGATCGGGCGCTTCCCATGCAACGGGCGCAACTTCGGTGGCCTTGGCAAGTTCGGTTGAGCGAGTTGCAACTTCTGTTGATTCGTACGCTGCACCAGTTGGGCCAGCGCCCGACTCGGCTTTGATTGACTTGTCGCGCTTCACGGTTTCGCGTGACAATGCGCCAGCGCCGCGAACATCGGAGCGGCGTGCCGACGTCACAAGGACGACGGCGGCCAACACCACGATGACTGCGATGGCAATAATGATTGTTGCTAGGGGTGTCATAAAAGTTTGATCCTCACAACTCGAAGAACAGGCCGTCGCGCCATGGGAAGACAAAGTTGAATCCGGGACCACGGAAGAACGAACCGATCATCACGAGCACTGCCCAGAACATGAGGTGCACCGTCATGATTGAAGTTGCGAACTTACGATCTTCAGGTTTGTTCGATGGGTTCTTGTCGATGTATGGAGCAAGAATCAAAGCGAACAAAGCAATACCTGGAACTGTTACACCAGCGACCATTGGGTGGAACATGGTGAGCAATTCCTGCAAACCGAGGAAGTACCAAGGAGCCTTTGAAGGGTTCGGTGTGCGGTTCGGGTTAGCCAACTGCAACAGCGGAGCGTTCACGAAAACCGAGAAGAAGAACAAGAACGCAGTACAAGCCAATGCCGCAACAAATTCAGCAGCCAACAAGTGTGGCCACGTGTGCACTTTGTCAACCGGTGTTGCTTTGACGTCTTGAATTGATCCCGACTTGACGACGGTCAACAAACGCTGCGTGTGACCACCAGGACCGGCACCAACAGGAATTCCACCAGCGGCCGGAGCGGCAGCAACGAGAGCGCCAACTTTTTCGGCCACAGCAACTGCGCCACCATCGCCATCGGCTTTAGTTTTGGCAGCTTTACTGCGCTCAAGGAGATGTGCAGGAATACGCGGATCGGCAGCAGGTGCATCACTTGCAGCCGGCGCACCGGCATCAGCAGCAGCCTTGTCACGAGCAGCTTGTGCTCGCTTCAGGAGGTGTTCGGGGATTTCAGTCATGTTGAGTCAGTTCCTTTCAAGCACCGGTCACAAAGGACCCGAGATGCCGCCGTCCTTACGGACGCGCCAGAAGTGGATAGCCATGAAGATCACGATGACGAAAGGAAGCATGAGTACGTGCAACACGTACCAACGCAACAAGGTTTCAGAACCAATTTCGACACCACCGAGCAACACGAAACGCACTTGCGAACCAAAAACTGGTGTGTAGCCCATCATGTTTGTTCCTACCGCCACAGCCCACATGGACAACTGGTCCCATGGCAACAAGTAGCCGGTGAACGAAAGCAACAAAGTGAGTGTCAACAACACAACACCAATGACCCAGTTGAATTCGCGCGGAGCCTTGTATGCACCGTGATAGAAAACGCGAGCCATGTGCAAGAACACTGACAGCACCATTAAGTGGGCGCCCCATCTATGCATATTTCTCACAAGTAATCCGAACGCCACCGACGTCTGCAGACTGCTGATGTCATTCCATGCAGCTGTGGCTTCTGGTCGATAGAAGAACATCAAGAAGATGCCCGTCACGGTTAACAAAATGAACAGGAAGAAGCTCAAGCCTCCGAGACACAAGGTGTAACTGACCTTGACCGCATGACGCTTCACCTTCACTGGGTGCAAGTGATACAACACCGAGTTCATGATCACGTATGAACGGTTACGCGGACTGTCGGTGTAACCCTTACGGAAAATAGAACCAGGACGGAAGATTGAACTCCAGGCTTGACTGCCTTGAACTCCATCTACCGTTTTATTCAGCCGCTCTTTTGCGGTGGGTCGGGGATCTTCGATGACCTTAGCCATGTGCTTGTCTCCTAGAAACGCATTCCGTAGGCGTAACCGTGGTTTGCGGTACGGGTGTGTGTGTCACCGGTTGCAAGTGCTGCACCGGCCTTGCCGAGAATGATGACGCCGGTCGGACACCGATCGACGCACAGTGCACAACGCGTACACACATCATCATCAATAATAAAAAGAACATTGTCGTTCGGGTCAATTCCTGGACGCTCTGTTCCTGTGGCTTCGACCACAGCATCGGGCGTCACCATGTGAATGCACTTCCACGGGCAAATGTCGACGCAACCCTCACACATGATGCATTCGGACTGATCAATATGAATGAATTGCTTGGGTTTCACCGCCTTGGTGAGATAGTCCGCGTCCACTTCAACCAGTTGGTACTGGTCGGTGAATGGCATCATCGGCGGATTGGCGTCGGTACGGGCCATGAGTTATGCCTTTTTCACCAAAGGACGACCATACGTTGATTGCTCGACATCGGTTGTCTTCTTCGTTCCACGCTTTTGCCACCATGACCAGGTGAAAATCTGTACGCCTAAGAGCACGCCATAAATGCCGGTGACAAGAATGTCGCCGATCTGTAGGTAGTTGATGTCAAAGGGGAAACTTCCGCCCTTTGCTTTCGATTTAAAAATGGAGCCAGGTCCGAGAAAGGGCTTGTCGGAACGCCAGCCGAGTTCGTTTTGCACATGCACGAGCCACTGGTGAGGAAGAACTCCGTACGCAATGAACATCACAAAGAATGCGTAGACCGAACCAATCATTGCTTCGCCCCATGACACTGGTGTGCCGATCGGACGACGTTTGCCGTACACAAAAATAAGACCAGTCAAGATGACGGTCAATACCAAGGAGAATAGGAAGGCCTGATTCATTCCCGGCCATTTCAGAATGTTTATCGCCAGCATGCAGCCGGTCATCCCTTCTATGCCCTGTAACGAGGTCGATACATGGTCGTCGCACGTATTGGTTGATGGTTTGTCATTACTAAATTTGATTCCAGATGTGGATCTGACAGCTACCGCCACCAGGACCACCTTGAACCTTAGTCGCCAAGGGTCCTGCGCGACCCAACTCCTTGAAGTTGGACCGAACAAACTTTCCTGACGGCCAGCGACTACTAAAGAGTCACTCAAAATGGTCTATCAGCACACCCACCCCGTTCAGCATGGTTGTGCGCAAGTTCACGGTACTGAAATTGACCGATGCGTGACGGGTTTCCTGAGAGAAAAATGCGAGGAATTCCGCCTGAGGGTCGCTCGCCCTCTAGTGTTCTTAACGCAGACGGTCACCAATCGGTGTTCGTCAACTATTTGTCGTGCCCCACGCCCGAAAGGACTGGCCTGTGACCGAGATTCCCGAGCATTTACTGAAGCGTTCCCGCGAGCGTAAAGCAGCCGGTGGAGACGCATCATCCACTGAGGCTTCTGCGTCGACGCCAGCAACTACTGCTGCAGCCCCGGTTGCCAAAGTTGTTGCAGAAACACCGATAAAAGCTGCAGTTTCAAAACCCGAACCGGCCTATATCAAGGCCGCCAAGACTCGCGGTCGCATCCCGTCGTGGGCGATGGCCACTTTGGCCCTCATGCCGATTTTCCTATTCATGTACGTTCGTGGCTTGCAGCCCCAAAAGGCCGAAGCCAGTGGCCCGATCGCGATCGGAATGGCCAACTACAGCACATGCGCCAGCTGTCATGGTGCCGATGGTGCTGGTGGAGCCGGTCGAGTACTGAAGGGCGGCGAAGTTCTCAAGACTTTCCCGCATATTGAAGACATGTTGAACTGGGTTTATAACGGCACTGAATCTTTTGAAGCCGCGGGCGTCAAGAGTTACGGTGACCCGAACCGTGAAGGCGGGGCTCATTACCCCCGTTCGTATAACGGCAGTGCGATGCCGGCCCAGGGCGCAAAGACCGGTGGATCGATGACCGAAGCTCAGATTTTGGGACTGATCTGCCACATTCGTTATGACATTTCTGGTGCTGACGAGGCTGGAGACTGGGCTGCTGAGTACGAAAAGTGGTGTGCCCCCGAGAGTGAGATCTTCCTCGGTCTTGAGGACGGAAAGCTCACTTTCGATAGCCCTGAGTTGATGATCGGAACCGCACCCCGCCTCGGAACCGCTGCTGATGCTCAAATGATGGCCGCCGGCTGATCGCAGCGAGCGGTGGTCAAGCCAGCACCGCACCACGACAATGCCCTTGACATCATGAACTTGACATCATGAGCAATCACCACGACGTTCTGGTCATCGGCGCTGGTCCCGCGGGAGCTGCCGCTGGCTATTGGCTCGCCAAAGAAGGCCTCGATGTCGTCATGGTTGACAAGAAGGTCTTCCCTCGTGAAAAGACCTGTGGGGACGGCCTCACTCCAAGAGCAGTCAAGCAAATCAACGACATGGGACTCGGCGATCAATTGTCACAGTTCCATCGCTACGACGGACTGCGCGCCACTGCTCACGGTAAAGCACTTGAACTGCATTGGCCCACTCATCCGATGTACCCACAGCACGGTTACGTCGTGCGTCGTCGCGAACTCGACACCATGGTTGTGCGCAACGCTGTTGCTGCCGGCGCAAAATTATTGGAAGGCCACGAAGCCCTTGCACCGGTTCTTGAACGCGGATTTGTACGCGGCGCAACAGTGCAAGCAAAAGATTCCGAAACTCCTTTCGACATCACTGCGCGCTACGTAATCGTCGCCGATGGTGCAAACAGTCGATTCGGTCGATCGCTCGGAACGTTCCGTACGAAAGAGTGGCCATACGGAACCGCAA
Organism: Actinomycetes bacterium; assembly: GCA_037138315.1. Classification (GTDB taxonomy): domain Bacteria; phylum Actinomycetota; class Acidimicrobiia; order Acidimicrobiales; family Ilumatobacteraceae; genus Casp-actino8. The sequence continues at coordinate 8,332 of JBAXIP010000033.1, read as the reverse complement.
TACGTACCTATTGGGAAACACCACGACATGCCGAACCATGGATCGAGTCAGCACTTGATGTGAAAGATCGTCAGGGCAATCCGATGCCTGGTTACGGCTGGATCTTTCCGGTTGGTGATGGCACTGTGAACATCGGCGTTGGTTTGTTGTCAACGTTCCGTGATTTCAAGAGTGTCAACACCACACACTTATTGAATGAGTACGCACACATGATTGCTGATCGGTGGGAAATCAACCCCGATCAACCAACTGGCAAAGCGACATCAGGCCGTATACCTATGGGTGGTTCAGTTGGACCAAAATCTGGACCCACATATCTCGTTGTCGGAGACGCAGCCGGAAGTGTGAATCCATTTAACGGCGAAGGTATCGACTATGCGTATGAAACTGCGCGCATGGCTGCACAAGTTTTAACTGAAGCAATTCGTAACAATGATCCGACTGCGTTGCAGCGTTATCAAACCATGATTGACGATGAATACGGTCAGTACTTCAAAGTGGCACGTTTGTTTGCACGCATCATTGGTCGACCAGCCATCATGCGCGAACTTTCACGCGTCGGAATAAATAGTCGCACGCTCATGGAATGGGTATTGCGCATCATGGCTAACTTGCTGCGCCCCGACGAAATTGGTCCGGCTGAAGCTGCATACAAAGCAGCAGCGGCCATAGTGCGACTTGCGCCTAACGCGTAATCGATCCGAGATTTACTAAGTATTCATTGACCAATACAACGCACTGCTGAAACCTGCGCTTGCGCAAGATCAACAATCGTGACATGGCGATCGGCAAACTTTTGCACGAACGCTGTGAGGTTTGGGGTCTCCTCTTTGCAACGTCGCACAACTTTGTCGAGCAACGGAACCTCCCAACCATTCGTTAGTTGGGCATAGGTAACACCGGCAACCAAAGTTTTGATTGCCGGCAATTCAAGTTCGGACGTTCCTTCAGCTGGTGCCGCAACTAATGCGAACCACACAACTCCATCACCCAAAGTATCTGCCAACAAAACACAAGCATTCAGCGCATCAGGGAATAAACAAGATGATTCGGCCAAAGTTCCATCGGCAAGCGTCAATACTCGTCCATCTTGCAAAACTGCAGTGGCGTCTCCGTGAGTTACTCCACCAGATACAGACCATGTTCCATCAGAGCGAATCGTCGAAGTCTGCGCAATCAAATCAATACGACGGGAGTTGGCATTGATGACAACTTCTGTCGGGCTACTTCCGCCTTGACAGGCCCACAACACGGCAGTCAATGCAAAGAGCACACCTAACGCTGCCCAATATCGCCAACTGAGAAACTGTCGCACGTTGAGATCGTACGGCTTTAGGAAGTCACTGCGCGGGCAGCCCGATGAAAACGCTCTGCTAAGTCGTTCATTACCGCATCGGTATGACCGAGACCAACAAAGATTGCTTCATAGGCACCTGGCGCCATGGCGACACCTTCATTCAATAACGAATGGAAAAGGCGCGCATACAACGCTTCATCGGTTTTCTTGGCTTCATCAAAGTTGATGGGCAAACGTGAGCCACCAAGTGCATTACCTAAGTAGATGCCGACCAATGTGCCAACACGTGATGTGATGACTGGCAAGCCTGCTGCGCTGGTGGCTTCAGTAATCAAACTTGCTAGTCGCGTAGCGCGCGATTCAAGTTCGGTGTATACGTCTGGTGTGAGTTCACTCAATGCGGCTAAGCCAGCTGCTGTTGCCATTGGGTTACCTGCCAAAGTTCCGGCATGGAAAACTTTGCCGAGTGGCGTGAGATTTTCCATGACATCGCGTCGACCGCCAACAGCACCGATCGGCAATCCGCCGCCAATCACTTTGCCAAAGCAGGTGAGGTCGGGCTTCACATTGAATCGACCTTGAGCACCGTCGACTCCAAGACGGAAGCCAGTAATGACTTCGTCGAACACCAACAGTGCGCCGACTTTGTCGCAGGCTGCACGTAGACCCTCAAGAAAACCAGACGCTGGTGCGACGACACCCATATTTGCCGCAACTGCTTCAACAATCACGCAGGCCACTGTGTCGTCAATTTCTGGAACCACGTTGTATGGAGCAACGATGGTGTTGACAACCGCTTCGGGTGGCACGCCAGCGGTGCCAGGCAATCCGAGAGTTGCAACACCACTTCCACCTGCAACCAACAACGCGTCGGTTGCGCCATGAAAGTTGCCGCTAAAAGTGATGACTTTTGAACGACCAGTCAGACCGCGCGCTAATCGAATAACTGTCGACGTTGCCTCGGTACCCGAGTTCATGAAGCGCACACGTTCGCAAGATGGCACCCGTTCACTTATCGCTTCAGCCAATTTCATTTCACGAGGCGTTGGGGCTCCAAAGGATGTTCCATCGGGTGCTGCATCGCGAAGCGCTGATGTAATTGTTGGATGGGCATGACCCAAAATGACTGCGCCATAACTTTGCACTAAATCGACGTACTGCTTGCCTTCGACGTCATACACATGCGCGCCCGCACCACGAGCCACCACATACGGTGAACCACCGACCGCCTTGAACGCGCGAATCGATGAATTGACTCCACCGGGAATGACGCGAGTTGAACGCTCAAAGACTTCTTTGTTTGAAGGAGTTCCGGCCCCGGTGCACACAATCGGATTGCAACCAGCCGCAACACAGGCCGTGGCATCACAATACGGAATAGCTGATTGTTTTTGAGTTGTCACTTGCTTCAGCCGTTCGCTAACTCGGCATACCAACGCGCGAGATACGTCAAAATAATGTCTGCACCAGCACGCTTGATGGCCGTGAGGTGCTCGGTTGCCACAACATCGTGATCGATCCATCCATTCGCACTTGCTGCCTTAATCATTGAGTACTCACCGCTCACGTGGTACGCGGCGACGGGAACATTGACCAGTGCACGAACCGCGGCAATCACATCGAGATATGCCAACGCCGGCTTCACCATCACCATGTCGGCGCCTTGTTCAATATCGGCTTCAACTTCAGTGAGAGCCTCACGCGCGTTGCGCCAATCTTGTTGATAGCCCTTGCGATCGCCACCACCAACGATTTGCACATCGACTGCGTCGCGAAATGGGCCATACAGACCCGAGGCATATTTTGCCGAGTAGGCAAGAATTGAAGTTTCGGTATGTCCGGCACCATCGAGTGCGCTACGAATGACACCGACTTGTCCGTCCATCATTCCGCTCGGAGCCACGATGTGCGCACCTGCATTGGCTTGAGCAATCGCCGCCTTGGCGTAAATCTCGAGAGTCTTGTCATTATCAACCGAGCCATGACCATCAAGAATTCCACAATGCCCATGACTGGTGTACTCATCAACACACAAGTCCGACATCAACACCACTCGGTCGCCAAGATCGGAACGTAAATCACTCAGTGCTATTTGCACGACACCGTTTGGATCAAAGGCACCAGAACCGATCTCATCTTTCTTGGCGGGAATACCGAACAAGATGACCGATTTGATTCCGAGATCGGCGAGTTGACGAACCTCTTCGCGCAAACTGGCTCGCGAATGTTGCACGACACCTGGAAGAGATGTGATGGGGATTGGCGAATCTATTCCTTCGCGTACGAACAACGGCGCAACGAGATCATTGACATCGAGGCGTGTCTCAGCGACGAGATCGCGCAAAGCCTGAGTGCGGCGCAATCGACGCGGGCGTGACACGGGGAAGCGTGCGGACATAACCCCAGCCTACGGTCGGTGAGCGCTTAACGACTCGCCAGCGCCTCGACTGTGGCATTGACGACACCCTGCAATGACTGCTCGGTCGCCACAACCACATCGGGGATACCTAACTCACTGAGTGCACTCGCAGTCATCGGGCCCATCGCCACCACAACCTTGGGCATGATGACGCCAAAAACATCGTGCCAGGCGCGCGCCGACGAAGCCGACGCAAAAGTGATGGCGTCTGCTTGCGAAATTTCAACACTGCGGACATCGGTTGGGGTGATTGAAACAGTTCGATAGGAAGTCACCCGATCGATAGTCCAGCCTTTATTGCTCGCCGCAACTTCAAAGTCGGTACCAGCCGTCTCGGCAACTGCCAATAGAACTCGTCCCGAACCAGACGGGAAAATTTCACCCAGCGACCTCCCAGTTTGCACTTTCGGAACCAAGTCAGCGCCGCCTAATGCTGCAGCTGTTGCTGTGCCCACCGCAGCAATCTTAAATTGTCGCGGTGATGCATCGAGTAGCGCCATCGCTTCACGCAACCGATGCGCACCTTCTGGTGATGTCACGACAACCCATTCGTATTGTTCAATAGTGTCAATCGCTGTTTGTAATGCGTTACCACCGTCGAGTGCATCAACAGTTGTGGTGACAGGAATTTCTAGAACCTTTGCGCCTGCGTCAACGAACAAAGAAGTTAAGCCACCAGCGCGCTCGACGGCACGTGTCACGATAATGGTTCGACCTGCAAGCATTTGCGAGTCAGACGTCATGTCTCAACCAGCGACAGCGTCTCGGGCGACTTGCGCCGCACGTCGCGAGGCAACGAGTAACTCATCGTGCGATGCCGATTGACCAGTTGGCACCGTTGCGAAATGATGCTTTGTTCCATCATCTGATGCCAAATACACCAACATCTTGTTGCCATCGTCGTATGCGCCAACCGGGAGCGAACAACCACTTCCGAGTTCAGCGAGAAAGGCCCGTTCGTGCTCGACGGCGCGACGCGATGGTGCATCATCAATGGCCGCCAAAATATTTCGCGTGGTGTCATCGTCAATACGGCACTCAATGGCGACACAACCTTGACCAACGGCCGGAACCATCACGTCAACGGCAATGTATTCGTTCACACGTTCGGTCCAGCCCAAAATCTCGAGCGCAGCAGCAGCCATCACGATTGATCCATCGGTCGGTATTTTCTCAAGCCGCGTCGGAATATTGCCCCGCAACTCAACAAATTGAAGATCGGGTCGCAGTGCCGACAATTGCGCCCGTCGTCGCACCGAGCCAGTGGCAACTGTGGCCCCAATGGCTAAGTCGGCAAGCGCACGACCAACCAAAACATCACGCGGATCGCGCCGCTGACCAAAGGCTCCAATACACAAACCATCGGCCGGCGTAGACGGAAGATCTTTAGCACTATGAACTGCAATGTCAGCACGACCAGCCAAGACTGCGGCTTGAACTTCTTTCACAAATACACCTTGCCCACCAATGGTGTGCAGCGGAACATCTTTTTGTTGATCGCCCGTGGTATCAACAAAAACCAGTTCAACTGAGAGGTCGCTATGAGTCGCTTCAAGTAATTCAGCAATTGCTGTTGATTGTGTGCGGGCTTGAGCCGAGCTACGAGTGGCGATACGAAGCACGCTCATCGTGTCACTGCGATCATTACGAAAGGTCGAAGAGATCGCGAACTGCCGCAGAGTTGCGCTCGCCACGGGGTGTGCCGGCGTCATCTTTGAGACGTACCGACATGTCATGCAACAACTTGGCCACAATGCCTTTGGTAACTGCGTCAACAGCATCTTGTTGCTCGGGTGTCAACAGTGACAATTTCTTACTTTGTCGTTCAATTTCGGCAGAGCGCACAGCTTCGGCTCGTTCGTGTAATTGCGCAACCAATGGGGCGGCTTGACGAGCGGTCGTTTCCATATTGAAACGTTCAATTTCTTGCACGATGATGTCGCGAACTGCATGGGCTTCTGTTGCACGTTGTGCTTGACCACGAGCAGCCCAATCGCGCAAGTTGTCAAGATCAAGCAAAGTCACACCATTGATGTTGGCAACATCAGAATCGACATCGCGAGGAACGGCAATGTCAACAATAAACAACGGACGATCGGCACGTTGCAGCATCGCATTCTTCACCATGTCAGCATCGATAACAGTTGAACCAGCACCGGTGCATGTCACAACAACATCGGCTTCACTGAGTGATTCAGCCAATCGATAGAACTCGGTGACCGAACCAGAAACACGATCGGCCAGTGCCTGTGCCTTCGCGATCGTTCGATTGGTGACAAGCACGCGTCCAACACCAGAGTCGGCAAGCGCAACAGTGACACCTTCGCCCATGTCTCCAGCGCCGACAACAAGAACTGTCATACCGTCTATCGCACCAAGATTTTCGCGTGCCATATCAACTGCAGCATGGCTGACACTTGCAGTGTGGCGACCGATCGACGTTTCGGTGCGAGCGCGCTTACCAGTTTCGATGGCGTGACGGAATAAGAGATTCAAAGTTGAGAGCGCGCCACCTTCACGTTGCGAACGTTCCCACGCGGTGCGCACTTGACCAAGAATTTCACTTTCACCCAGCACTGCTGAATCAAGACCAGAAGCAACTTCAAAAAGATGACTGATCGCAGCATCATCATGCTGGCTATAAACATGAGGGGTTAGTTCATCGGCCGAGAAACCGCCGAGATCGCAAAAGAAATCTCGCAAGTCGCCGTAGGCGCCGTGAAATTTTTCTGCGACTGCATACACCTCAGTTCGGTTGCACGTTGACAACACCACGACTTCACGAATGTTGGGCCGTGACATCAGGCCGTGCACGGTCTTGGCAATTGCGTCGTCGGCAATATTGACCCGCTCAAGAAGGGCGAGGGGCCCAGTACGGTGATTCACCCCGAAGACGACGATCGACACGGTTCTTACCTTATTCCTTGAGACCTTTTAAGGTACCTACGCGCACAGAATCTTGCTCGACTTCTTGGCTACGCCGAAGCGCTCTTGGATGAAGCAACGGCTGCCTGGCGAGTCTGACGCTGCTGCTCGTGATAGCTCAAAATTTGTAATTCGAGCGCCAGATCGACCGTTCGGACATGAATTCCGAAGGGGAGGGTCAAAACAACGGGCGAAAAGTTCAAAATACTGGTGATTCCAGCTTTCACCAGGCGTTCGGCCACGTCTTGAGCGGCATCGGCCGGAACCGCCACAACCCCGATCGCGACTTGCCGCGAAGCGACGACCTGAGGAAGTTCGTCAATGTGGCGTACTCGTACCCCGCCGACCACACCGCCGATTTTGGCTGGGTCGATATCAACGACTCCAGCTACTGGAAAACCCTTTTGCCCAAATCCGCCGTAACCCGACAGAGCCTGACCCAAGTTGCCGGCGCCAACGATCACGACAGGCCATTCGTGATTGAGTCCAAGTTCGCGTTCAATCTGAAAGACCAAATAGCGCACTTCGTATCCGATGCCACGAGTTCCGTAGCTACCGAGATAGCTCAAGTCTTTACGAACTTTGGCGGCATTGACCGCCGCAAGTTCGGCGAGTTGTTCAGAAGAAACGCCAGTTGTTTCACTTTCGGCGAGATCTTGAAGTATCCGCAGATAAATCGGCAATCTCGCGACGGTTGCATCAGGAATTCGGCGTCGGGGGCGTTCAGCCATAAGTAAAACGCTACGCGTCACCACGACCGATGGCGAACTCTCGTTACCTAAACCTGGCGATAAACGATGGTCATCGGTCACCGTTGTCATCGTGACTCGAACGACGCCCACGCTCTTAACGCCCGCTCTGCTCTAACCTCACAATGTGACACTTAATGCTGCTCTCGCTGCTGCCGCGACACTGGTGGCACTCGCATTCAGCATCGCAACTTTTGATCGTTGGTTGCGAAGACGACGACCGCACGATGGTGCATGGAGTTTTTCATTGCTTCTTTTCGCACTCGGATCGTTAGCACTGTGGTGGGCCGAGGCTCGTGGTTGGAGTCTTGGATCATTTCGTATTTTCTTTTTAGCGGGTGCCGTTCTCAACGTTCCATGGCTCGCACTTGGAACGGTCTATCTGTTGTTTGGATCACGAGTTGGATACATCACCAAACAATGGCTCATCGGATTATCGGGCGCGGCTGTCGGTGTTGTCCTCATTGCTCCCACAAAATCTCGTGATCTTGGCCAACAGGCCATGCCACAAGGAAGCGAATTGTTTGGCGTCGCACCTCGAGTTTTTGCGGCCTTCGGATCAGGTGTTGCTGCTGTAGTAATAATCGGCGGTGCGGTGTGGTCAATCGTTCGTGTTGTCCGCGGACGCGTCCCAGCAGTCGGAGAAGCGAAGCGACACGTCAGCAATGCGCGACGTCATGCAACTAGTAATACATTGATCGCGCTCGGCACATTGGTGTTGTCGGCTAGCGGAACATTGGCTGGCCGCCTCGGCGAAGATCGCGCCTTTGCCGTTACTTTGCTTGTCGGAATTGTGGTTCTGTTTGGCGGATTTTTGGTTGCTTCGACTCAACCGAAATCGATGAATGACAAACGAACTACAGGCGCATCAGCGAAATGATTCCAGCAAGAAAGATTCCACCCAACAAAATCGCAACAGTCAATGTGGTAGCCGGACGCATG
>JBAXIP010000032.1:0-17265 GCA_037138315.1 Actinomycetes bacterium | reverse complement strand
CGGTGTCGATGGCATCGAAGAGACTCATGACTCCTTGATCGGCTTCGGCCCGACGCGACACCGTGTCGTCAACGATGTTTTCAAAGACCGCCATCAGTCCTTGGCGCGGGTGACCCAAACTGTCGAACGCCCCAGCTTTGATAAAAGATTCAACGGCCTTCTTATTGAGGCAATCGGTGGGAACTCGCATTGCGAAATCATGGAACGATTCGAATGGTCCGTGGGTGTGCCGTTCGGCAACAATTCGTTCGCAAATGGCATGGCCGACGCCCTTAATTGCCGACAAGCCAAAGTGGATCACCCGCTCTTCAACTTGCGGCGTGAAGTCAACATCAGAAACATTGATGTTGGGCGGACCGACTGTAATTCCGCCCGTTCGGGCATCAACGAGATAACCAGCGGCCTTATCGAGGTTATCTTTAACGCTCGTGAGCATTGCCGCAAAGTATTGAACGGGATAATTCGCCTTGAGAAATGCAGTCTGGTAACAGATATAGCCATAGCCAAACGAGTGACTCTTATTGAAGGCGTAGTCAGCAAAGTTTTCGATGATGTCGAAGAGTTGCTTACCGAGAATGGAACCGTATCCAGAAGTATCACAACCCTCTTCAAACTTGGAGCGTTCTTTCTCCATGAGGGCGCGTTCTTTCTTGCCGCACGCTTTTCGTAAGTTGTCGGCTTCGGCTAACGAATACCCGGCAAAACGTTGAGCGACGCGCATCACGCTTTCTTGGTAGATCATGAGACCAAACGTGTCGCCAAGTACTTCTTCGGCGTCGGGATGGAAGTACTCGACCTTCTTGCGACCATTTTTGCGATCAGCAAAGTCGTAGTGCATATTGACGCTCATTGGCCCCGGTCGATACAAAGCAATCACAGCTGACACGTCTTCAAAACTTGTCGGTGCCATGGCGCGTAGCAGCTGTTGCATCGGCGGTGACTCCAACTGGAAAACACCGATGGTGTCGCCACGTGACAACAGTTCAAAAGTCTTTTTATTGTCAATCGGAATAGCGTCAATATCAAAATTGGGCTCAGCGAGGCGGATCAAAGCCATCGCATCGGAAAGGACGTCTAAGTTGCGCAAACCAAGAAAGTCCATCTTTAGTAGTCCGAGAGATTCAACACCGTGCATTTCAAATTGAGTTGTTACCTGCGATTCCTCGATGGGCTTGCCGGCTTCAGGTTTGCGCTGCAGTGGCAGATACTCCGTGAGCGGTTCTTTAGAAATCACCACTGCAGCAGCGTGGATTCCGGTGGAGCGTTTCAAACCTTCTAGTCCTTTGGCAACATCAATAACTTGCCGCATATCTTCTTCGGACTCGTAGATGTCTCGAAGTTCTTGAGCGGCGTGATAACCCTCTTTGTACTTGGGATCAAGCTCGAGGCAATATTTGAGCGGAGTGTCTCGACCCATGACGAGCGGTGGCATGGCTTTAGCAAGTTTGTCGCCAACTGCGTATGGGTGGCCGAGTACTCGAGCCGCGTCGCGTACTGCGTTTCGCGCTTTGATGGTTCCGAAGGTGATAATTTGCGCAACGTGTTCACGGCCGTAGGTGTCAGTCGCATAGTGAATCATTTGCTCGCGATACCTGGAGTCAAAATCCATATCGATATCGGGCATCGATATTCGGCTGGGGTTTAAGAATCGTTCGAACAGTAAGTCATAACGAATGGGGTCGATCTCGGTGATACCCAAGCAGTAGGCAACTGCGCATCCGGCAGCGGATCCGCGACCGGGACCGACGCGAATGTCTTGTTCTTTGGCATATCGAATGAGGTCCCACACGATCAAGAAATACGAGGCGAACCCCATATCGCAAATGACCTTGGTTTCGTAGGCGAGTCGCTCAATGACTGAAGGAGCAAGTTTGTCGCCCCAACGACGTTTGGCACCTTCGCGTGTGAGGTGATCGAGGTATGCCGCATCATCGGCGAAACCAGGAGGAATTTTAAAATTGGGTAGTTGTGGTTTTCCGAACTCGATTGTGACATCAGCGCGTTCGGCGATCCACAGTGTGTTGTCACACGCTTCAGGAACTTCGCGAAATACGTAACGCATCTCGTTTGATGTTTTGAGGTAATGCTCGGTGCCTTCAAAGCGAAAACGCTTTGGGTCATTGATCATTGAGTTAGTTTGTACACACAGTAAGGCGTCATGGGCGTCGCTGTCATGACGATGTACGTAGTGCGAATCGTTCGTGGCAATAACCGGCGCACCAATTTCTTGGGCGATCTGAAGAAGCTGCGGGTTGGTCTTTGTTTGCGCGGCGAGTCCATGATCTTGAATTTCAACGAACAAATTGTCCTTGCCGAAAATTTCTTGTAGGCGCGCAGCCTTGATTTTTGCGTCTTTGTAGTCGTCTTTCAAGAGTGCTTGCAGGACATGACCGCCGAGACAACCGGTCGTGGCGATCAGACCTTCGTGATATTTCTCCAGCAGTTCCCAGTCCATTCGTGGCTGGTAGTAGTAGCCCTCAAGAAAAGCCAGGCTTGATAATTTAATGAGGTTCTTGTATCCGATATTGCTTTCAGCAAGCAATGTGAGGTGGTAGTACAACTTGCGGCCGCCCTCAGTGTCGCCGCCCGAGTCATCAATCTGGCCTCGTCGACTAGGTCGTTCGAAACGAGTCTCGTACGCCATGTAGGCCTCGGTGCCGATGATTGGTTTGACGCCTTGGGCCCGACATTCTTTGTAAAAGTCGAGAACGCCGTACATGTTGCCGTGATCGGTCATTCCGAGAGCGGGTTGGCCATCGGCCACCGCTTTGGCGACAAGTTCGTCAAGTTTGGCGGCGCCATCGAGCATTGAAAACTCGGTGTGAACGTGAAGATGGGTGAAAGAATCGCCCAACACCAACCTCCTTACGTCTCGATGGAGCCCGACCAATTCGGGATCCAAATCTCATCAATGTGGTTTAGGAACAGTAGCAGTGACCTAGAGGTAAGTTCCGGGGAGTCCGCCATTGTTGGGATCGTTTTGGGACGATCGGTTGGGGTCGCCAGGGTTGATTTGCCGAAGCTCTTCGTACTGCTGGCGGGCGGCCATTTGTTGGGCGAACAATGTCGCTTGGATGCCATGAAAGAGACCTTCGAGCCATCCCACTAATTGGGCTTGGGCGATACGTAATTCTCCTTCGCTTGGTATGCCATCAGAAAATGGGAGGGCCAACATACGCAATTCTTGTTGAAGATCGGGCGACAAGGCATCAGCAAGTTCGACAACAGATCGTTCGTAAATTTCGGCAAGACGTTCGCGACTGCCTGCATCAAGTTGTGAGTTGCGCACCTCTTCAAGGAGCTGCTTCACCATTGAGCCGATACGCATGACCTTGGCCGGTGCTGTGACCGACTCGGAAGAAATGTTGTTGTTTACATCAGATGTACTCATACAGGATCACATTTTCACACAGATCCTGTCTTGGTTCAGACCGTTTGGGCGAGAAAAGGTACAAACATTTCATCGCTCGTCAATGAACCATGGCGACACACCAAACTAAATGGACCTGAATCCAAGGGATCGTCGAATGTCGTTGCGGTAAATGGAACAAGAGCAACATCGCCGAGACGACGTTTGACTTGATCGGACATTCGCCCACCGCGTGCTGGCCCAAGCCAGGCCTCTTCAACGACTTGTTCACGTGAGGCGATCCACGCGATCTGGCCGTACGCATCGTTTGCTGCGCTGACAAGATCAGTTTCTTGGCCTCGTTTGGCATGCAACCAACGGAATCGACCTTCACCAGATTGATGATGAAGTAGGCCTTTGATGTCGTCGGACAGATGCACCACGTTGTCGCCAACCTGGACTTGACCATGATCGGCAGTAATTGCCAAGGTGGTTCCACTCGGCAATGAATCGAGTAATGCACCGACCAGCCAATCAGTAGCGGTTATTTCAGCGTCGTAGTACGGTCCAAAGCCGCGTTCGTGGGCGATTTTGTCGATGCCGTCATAATAGGCATAGACAAATTTTTCTCCTGCCGAAATTAACTGTGCGCACTGCGCCACGATTGAACTCGCAGCGCGCCATCCACAGGGGCGACTCCCCCGTAAATGGGCTTCGGTAAATGCTGTTCCTTCAAGCTCAGCACGACTGACCACCGGAATTGACATTCCGGCAAATGGTGGAATCGGTTGCACTGTTGCTGGAGGATGGACTTTTCGAAGATCGCGGGTATCTGACCACCACCGTAATGAATTCATGATTGAGTCGCCCATATCCATGCGGTAGCCCACGATTCCGTGTTCGGCGGGAGTCGAGCCAGTCACGAGGCTGGTTAAGGCACTTGCTGTTGTACTTGGAGCAATCGTCGTAATTGATCCGCCCACCATTGCTGTCAAATGTGGTGCGAGGTGGGCGTGACGCTGTAATTGCTCGAACCCGAGGCCATCAATGACCAACAAAACGATGTGTTCGGCAGTCTGTAGAGGCTGAGGGAACCAGACGGGACGTTGACCGGGGCTCAACAAAAGACAACCAGGCATGATTCCTGTCAAGTTTGCGCCCGAGTAGTCGGGAATATTGGGCTTGGGGATCATGTCTCTATCTTTCACCAACTGAGAGCAGAAAGCCTGCATCAGAGCTCTATGCCAAATCATTTGCATAACGGGCACAACTCACTGTTGTGGGGTGATTATCGCTGTGTCGAAGCGTTGATTCGCATGAACAGGGTCTCAACCTCCTACGATAACAATGTGCGTGTTTCAACTAGGGGTGACTATGCCTGCCGAGCTTTGTTGTCACTAACAATGCACGCTGGAGAACCTGGCCCAACTTCGGTCCGCGATATCGCCGATCGCACCGGACTTCCTCAGCCCTATCTTGAACAAATTTTGCTGGCGCTCAAGGGTGCCGGCCTAGTGAAATCGAAGCGTGGAGTTGGCGGTGGTTACACTCTGGCGCGGACACCCGCAGAAATTCGTTTGAACGACATTATTTCGGCAGTTGATGGCCCCATTACTTTAGGTGACTTTGGTGAACCCCATCAGGACGGATCGTGTGATCATGAAGGCCAATGCGTTTTGTTAGCCATTTGGAAACACACCGGCGACCACATGCGTGAACATCTCGCTGGCTTTACCTTGGCGAATGTTGCTGATGCAGCCAATGGCAAAATTGCTTGGCCTGAAACGACGCATCACGACTGACACGTCAGGGCACTTTTACGAAGCGCGAATTTCCTTAGCTATTGCTGACAGAACTCCATTGACGTACCGTCCAGAGTCATCAGTGCTGAACGTTTTCGCTAGTTCGACTGCCTCATCCAAAATAACTGCCTTCGGAATATCGTCGCGCTTCATCAACTCAAAGGTCGCCATTCTCAAAATATTGCGATCGAGACACGGCATCCGTTCGATCGTCCAACCATCGGCGTGTTTGATAATCAGTTGATCAATTTCCGTCGCCAAATCGGCGACCCCACGAACTATCAAAGCCGTCACGTGATCGGGAGTATCAACTAACCCAGCAAGAACTGAGTGACCATCCAGATTTTTGGTATCGGCTTCATACAGCAGGGTTAGAGCCCTTTCACGAGATTGTGAACGGGGATCAATATGCGACGAACGCGATCGGCGAGAAGCCACAATCAGACTCGCGTCAAGTATTCGCCTGAACGAGTATCAACCTTAACTTTGTCACCAATGTTCACGAACAACGGAACTTGAATGGTCTTGCCAGTTTGCAATTCGGCAGGCTTACGAGCACCCGATACTCGGTCGCCTTGAATTCCGGGTTCAGTATTAGCGATTAAGAGTTCGACTGAGGCGGGAATTTCAACTGAGACAATGTCGTTATTGTGCGTGGCAATAATGGCGATCATTGATTCGATGATGTAATCGGCAGCATCTCCGAGAGCGACAGGTGCAACATTGATCTGGTCGTAGGACTCGGTATCCATGAAGACGTAGTCGTCACCATCTCGGTACAAGAACTGCATGTCTTTCTTTTCGAGCATGGCCTGTTCAACGCGGATTCCAGCGTTAAAAGTTTTTTCTAGAACGTTGCCAGTTTTCAGATTTCGCAACTTGGTGCGCACGAAAGCCCCACCCTTGCCTGGCTTGACATGCTGGAATTCAATGACGGTGAATAATCCGTTATCAAGTTGCAGCGTGATGCCGTTTTTTAAGTCGTTAGTTGTAATGGCGGGCATGTTGGATCCTTGGGAGATGAGTTCAAACTTCGGCAACCATGTTCGGTGATGACCACGAGGTCTTCAACACGGAAACCGCCGAACCCCCCACGATAGAGCCCAGGTTCGACAGTCACGACATCTCCAGGCTGAAGAATTGCGGTAGCCGATGAATTTATGAAGGGTTCTTCATGGATGAGAAGGCCGACGCCATGCCCAGTCCCGTGAGTGAAATATTGTTCGAGACCAGCTTCAATCAGCACTTTTCGACAGGCTGCGTCGACTTCAGATGCCAGAACACCTGGTTGACACGCCGCAACTCCCGCCTGCTGCGCCGCTACGACTGCTTCGTACCATTCGGATTGCTCAGCACTCATCGGTCCGACGACAAAAGAACGAGTCATGTCTGAGTGATATCCCGAGACGAGGGCTCCCACATCAATGATGACGGTATGCCCACTTTCAATCTTTGTTGTGGTGGGTTGATGGTGAGGTCGTGAAGCATTGATTGGTCCGCTTGCGACGATGGTGTCGTACGACGGTCCATCAGCACCGAACTTCCGCATCGCGTGATCAAGTTCGTTACGAACTTCACATTCGGTCAGTCCTTGAGAGAGCAAACTGCGACAATGAGCAAGTGCTCGATCGGCGATACGACAAGCCGATTCGATGATCTTGATTTCGGCTTCATCTTTGATGCGACGGAGAAATTTGCTGGACGCATCAATTGGCATCAGCGAAGCATTGAGTTCAGTTTGCAATAAACGAAAAAGTTGATACGAAACATGTGAATCTTGAAACTGAATGACTGAAGAACCCTGAGTAAGCGATTTAGTTGCAGCAATCATCGCAAGTTGCGTACGACATTCAATGACTTCGACGTTGGCTTGCTGTGCATCAATTTCGGCGCGAGCCTGTTCGGTGTAACGGCCATCAGTTAAGAGGAACATTTGGTTGACGTGAATGACCAACCATGCGTGCGAACCAGAAAATCCAGTCAGCCAACGAATATCTGATAAATCGGTAATCAGACAAGTTGACGAGGATCCCCGACTCAAGATTTCAAATAATCTCTCTGTTCGCGCTGAAGATATATGAGCCGTCATGATTACTTCACTGAAGAAGTCGAGCGACTGCGTTCACGGCGAGTTCATATCCCATCATGCCGAGACCCGCGATCGTGCCATCAGCGACTGGAGCAATCACGCTGGTATGGCGCCAAGCTTCACGGGCATTCGGATTTGAAATATGAACTTCTATGACCGGACCAGCGAAGGTCGCCAGAGCATCATGAAGGCTCCACGCGTAGTGAGTGAAAGCGCCAGCATTAATGATGATCGCATCGACGCGACCCCGAGCCGCGTGTATTGCGTCGACCAATTGGCCTTCATCGTTTGTTTGGAAATCTTCGAGGGCAAAACCAGCCTGACTCGCCCATCCAGCAACGCTTGAAACGTAATCGGCCAAAGTTGCGGTCCCGTAGATCTCGGGTTCGCGTTGCCCTAAAAGGTTGAGGTTTGGACCGTGAAGTAAAAGGATGGTTCCCACGTTGATGACGATACCCGCTCGGCTCGAACGAGATTGGCAACTTTACGCTTGGCTAAAACTTAAGAGTTCAGTGCGTACCACGTCGGGCGAGATATTGGCGACAATTTCGAGACCTTGTGGCGAGTCCAAGATAAAGGTCAAACCATTGAGAGCCTTCTTATCGCGTGCCATCGCGGCCATGAGTTGATCAACATCAAGACCTTTTGGCATTCGGGTGTGCAGCGAGTAGGTCTGACCGACAACGAGTTCGTGATAGGCAACTCGTGGTTCGTCAATCCGTCCCAGAGCACGCGCCAAGCGAGCGGCAAAGATCAGTCCAATCGCGACGGCCTCCCCATGAGCCAGGTGATGCTGGCCGACCGTTTCTAAAGCATGTGCCAAGGTATGCCCATAATTGAGGAAAGCTCGCTTTCCTGATTCACGTTCATCTTGTTCGACGAAAGATCCTTTGATCCCCACACAGCGTGCGACCCGCTCGTCGAGGCTCAACGCCAAAAGATCGTCTCCAGTCAAGAAGTGGTACTTAGCAACTTCGCCGAGTCCACAACGTAACTCTCGTTCTGGCAATGTTTCGAGAAAGTCGAGATCACAAATGACGGCATTTGGTTGCCAAAATGCGCCGACAAGATTTTTTCCTTGAGGAAGGTTGACTCCGGTTTTTCCGCCAATAGCCGCATCAACCATTGCTAACAGAGAAGTAGCAACATGAACGACAGGTGTGCCGCGGTGCCAAGTAGACGCTGCAAAACCCGCGATGTCGGTCACCATTCCCCCGCCAACTCCGATGATCACATCATTGCGAGTAATGCCCATGTCGGCAAATGCTTGACTCAAAGTTTCAATAGTCGTGAGCGACTTGGTCGACTCTCCCTGACCGATGATGATCGTTTTCGATTCAATGGGAAGTGCAAGATTTGCTGGAATTCCTTGTTGAGTGATGATCACGGCCCGACGAGCGGTGGCCGGAAGAAACTGAGCTATTTGTTGGATGACGCCATGGCCAATCAGAACTGGGTACTCCCGTCCAGGAAGTCGGACGTCGACGCGATGAGTTGTCATGAGTTCGCCTCCAATCGAGTCTCAATTAAAACTTTGTCAATGACTTCTTGTACTTGTAAGCCTTCCACATCAATTTCAACAGATGAAACTTCGCGGTACAGACTTTCGCGCTCAACGTACAACTTACGCAGTCTCTCAGATGGATTGCCGTCAATTAAGGGCCGATGACCATCACCTTTGGCTGCTCGCTGACCGATACGTTCAATCAAGACCGACAAAGGTGCATTCAGCCAGACAACATGCTGTGTGGTCTTCAATAATTCGCGGTTGTCGGCGCGAAGAATGATTCCACCGGCTCCGGCGATTACATGAGGAGTTGAGAGTTGCCAAGCTGCCGCGAGCACGTCGTGTTCTAACTGACGAAAGAAATCCTCACCTTCGGATTCGAAGATCTGGCGCACGGTACGACCAGTGGTGCGGGTGATCTCATCGTCGGTATCAAGAAATTCCCAACCCAATTTGTGGGCGATACGACGCCCAACTGTGCTCTTGCCAGTACCCATCAGACCCACTAACACCAAATGGGGTGCTGATGAAGTTGGGTTCATAAAGGCTGAGTCGCCGACTTCGCGTTGCGGACGAATTCAGCAACGGAGTCGCCACCGAATTTACGTTGCGCCTCGGCTGCAAGAACCAAAGCCACCATTGTCTCGGCCACGACGCCCATCGCTGGGACCGCGGTGACGTCGGTGCGTTCTTTGAACGAGACCCCTGATTCTTTGGTAATGACGTCAACAGTGGGCAACGTAGGCTTATTGAGTGTGGCGAGTGGCTTCATTGCAGCGCGTACAACGAGAAGCTCTCCGGTTGTAATGCCGCCTTCGGTTCCGCCAGCAAGAGTTCCGGTTCGAACAAAACTCTCCTTTGCTGCGTCCCAATGGATGGGGTCGTGACCATTGCTGCCACGACGTGTCGCAACTTCAAAACCGTCGCCGATTTCGACGCCCTTAACAGCTTGGATGCTCATGATTGCCTGAGCAAGTAACGCATCGATCTTGCGATCCCAGTGCACATGCGAACCGAGTCCAACAGGTACTCCGTAGGCAAGAACTTCAACGATGCCACCGAGTGAGTCGCCCTCTTTGGCGGCTTGTTCAATTTCGGTGACCATGCGGTCACCTGCTTCGGAATCAAAACTGCGGACGGGCGACTCGTCGACTTGATTGAGATCAGATGGTGTCGGACGTTGGCCGCCAGCAGATTTGGCAGAACCCATCGAAATGACGTGCGAAATGACTTCAACGCCAATCGTTCGAAGCAGTGCTTTCGCTAAGGCCCCAGCAGCAACTCGAGCGGCAGTCTCTCGAGCGCTCGCACGTTCAAGCACGTCTCGGGCGTCGGTAAACCCGTACTTCTGCATACCAGCGAGATCGGCGTGGCCAGGTCGAACCTTTGTCAACGGATCGGCAGTGGCGCCGGGTGCTGGGTCCATTTCTTTATGCCACTTGTCTGAACGGAACCATTCACTGTTCTTGATCTCTATGGCTACTGGTGAACCAAGGGTTCGACCGTGGCGGACGCCACCAACCAAAGTGACCTCGTCTTTTTCAAACCTTTGTCGCGGGCCACGGCCATATCCAAGACGTCGCCGTGACAATTCGATCTGAATATCTTCAACGGTGATGGGCAACCCAGCAGGTAGACCTTCGACAATAACGACTAAGGCTTGACCATGGGATTCGCCGGCGGTGAGGTAGCGCAACATTGGAAATCAGGTTACCGCTGTCTCACGCAAGCGCCTGTAATGCTGCTTGGTACATATCGGACACATTGGGCATAAGACCAGTCCAGATCTGTTGTTGAAGTGCCGCTTGGTGAACAAGCATGCCGAGACCGTCGATGGCCAGCGCCCCGCGGCTACGGGTCAGACGCAAAAGTTCGGTTTCGACGGGGTGATACACCAAATCCATGACGATGTGATTGGAGCGAATGAGGTCGATGGGTATTGGGCTCGCTGACGCGACTGTGGGGCTCCGAGTCATGCCGACGCTGGTGGCATTGATGATGATCTCGCTATTCGCGGCGGCTTCAGCAAGTGCTGCGGTATCGACAATTGAGACCGCCTCGGCGATCGAGGGTGCTAACGCAACGGCAGTCTGTGCATGCTCAAGCGAACGGTTGGCAACAAAAATCTGTTGACACTTATGACGTTGAAGTGCATCGATGACCGAGCGCGCTGCTCCCCCTGCGCCGAGAATCAAAATTGATTTACCCTCGACGCTAACGCCTTGTTCTTTGAGGCTTGCGACAAGTCCATCGCCGTCGGTGCTATGACCAACTAACGAGCCATTAGTCGTTACTTCCACGGTATTGACACTGTGCAGTGCCTGCGCTGCTGGACTCACCGAATCAACGAGAGAAGCGATCGCAGTTTTGTGAGGCATTGTGACCGACAGTCCCCTAAAGCCAAGAACTTTCATCGCGTCAAGCGCCGATTGAGCCTCACCTTCTTGAACTTCGCAGGCAACATAGAACCAATCAATCCCCAGTGATTTAAAACCAACATTGTGGATGACCGGCGACAAGCTGTGTTTGACAGGATCACCAATGACGGCAGCAATTGAAGTGCTGGAATTAATGTGTAACCCGCTCAGCGAAACTTCAAAACTTTTTTGAGTTGATGTCATGTCAGAGAACTCCTGCAATGATTGCAGCTTGAACATTGACTTGATGTTGAGCCAATGTTGCGGCAAACTTATGATGTCCGTTTTTGTCGGCCAAAACATAATAGAGATACAAACAAGGAGATCCATCGGTGATTTCGCGACAGATCGGGTCACCAGCTGAAGGATTAGGAGCAGGATTAAGTGCAGCGTTAATAGCCGCGCGACCAGGGTTTGCAATTGGTGTTGGAGGCAAACCGGTATGAAGATACGAGTTATATGGGCTGTCAATAGCTTTCAATTCGACAAAAGGTAAATCTGGATTTTGTTTGTATAAAAGTGTGGCATCAATCTCAAGGGGCATGCCGAGAGTGAGTCGGTTGTAAATCACTCGCGAGATTTTCGCTCGATCCTCGGCGACTTTGGCTTCGCGTTCAATTATTGAAGCGATTGTTAATACCTCGTACGGACTCATACCGACAACATTTATCGAATCGTCAAGACCTTCTTGTCTCCCTACTCGCTCCATCAGTTTGAGCATTTGTTGGGCAACTTGTGTCGCGGTTTGGTCGCCACTGATGAGGTAGGTGTCGGGAAACAGCATGCCTTCAAGAGAAGTGGTTGCATCAGGTTGATATACCGAACGAACAGCAGAAATTTCAGCCGGTGTATCACCAGTTTTAGCAAGAAAATCGGACTCTTTGACCGACTTCACAACATCACCAAGTCGTTGCGCCATCTGAGCCAAAGTAAAACCTTCAGGAAAAGTGACCTTTGTCAGAGTTTCGTTAGGTGGCGTACGGAGGACCCGAAGAATATTTCCAAGATGATCATGGGGTTTTAGGGTGTAAAAACCAGCAGCAACTTCAAGACCACCTTTCGACGAGACATACGATCGAAAAACTGAGTCGTTGACGATAAATCCTTCTTGCTCAAGGCGTTTACTCATTGAAACCAGATCATCGGTTTCGGTCACCGTGAAAATTTCTGCAGCACCAGGATCTCCTGATGGGTTGACTTGTCGCAAATACCAATATTGATATCCGCCGTAAATAACCGCACTCAGAGCGGTTACAGCGACGACAGCGATTGCAATACGGTTGACGATTTTCTTATAGGACAACTGGGCTATTTGAACGTTTGGAAGCACCTGATACGGGTCAGTTGAAGAGTTATTCTTACGAGATCGGCCGCCACTCATGAGCTACGACGTCTTTCTAACCACGCTTGCAGCATGATGGCAGCGGCAACCTTGTCAACGAATTGACGGCGGGCTGTTGCACTAAGTTCGGCTTCTTTCAAGGCCCGATCGGCAGCCACCGTGGTCATTCGCTCATCAAACATTTCCACGGGCACAGACAAAACCGTACTGAGTCGACGAGCTTCTGTGGTGGCGGCTTTTGCGGCAGGACCGTGAGCCCCCGACATTAAGAGGGGCAAACCTACGACAACAATCTCTGCTTCTTCTTCAATAACTAGATCAAGAATTTTTTGGTGATCTAGACGAACTGACTTGCTACGAAAAATGACCGAATGAGGACTAGCGATAATGCCCGAGAAATCACTGACTGCAACGCCGATGCGTTTTGTGCCGAGATCAAGTCCGATGGCGCGCATTAGCTGCGAGCCGCCTCCTGCGCTAAGCGAAGAGCCTCGGGAATGCCTTCAGGATTCTTCCCTCCAGCAGTGGCGATATCGCCTTTACCTCCGCCGCCACCGCCGACTGCTTTGGCCGCCGAACTAATCAACTGCGCAGCATTCTTTCCGCTTGCAGCATCAACAGCCCCAACCAGAGAGACTCCTCCGCCGGGCGAGACACCAATGAGAACCACTGTGTGAATATTGGGCTGTTGACGTACAGCGATGGTGAGATCTCGTAGATCTCCGGGTGTTAAGTCATCAACTTGGGCAATGACTATTCCGTCGACTGCGTTTGCAGCGAGATCGGACGCCGCTGAAATCGCCAGCCGAGAGCGCAAGGTCTTATTTTCGTCTTGTAGTCCCTTGATGTCTTCAACTTTACGTTGAACTCCGATTATCAATTCATCGGGGCCCGCACCGACAAGACGAGCTGCATCGGCAATCATGCGGCGATCGCGCTGCAAAAGATTTAGCGTACGGATACCTGCGACTGCTTCAATGCGACGCAAATTTGCACCGACTGAACGCTCGGAAATGATCTTAATGATACCGATATCACCGGTTGCTGAAACATGAGTGCCGCCGCACAGTTCGACTGAGGGACCGGCCGAAAGAACGCGCACTCGGTCTCCGTATTTGTCTCCGAAGAATGCGATCGCTCCTTTAGCTAGCGCCTCATCTTTTGAAGACTCAGTTGAATCAACTGGCTCATTCGACAATGTGAGACTGTTGGCTAGTTCCTCAATACGCAAAAGTTCGTCCTCAGTTACAGCGTCGTAATGACTAAAGTCAAAACGTAATCGCTCATCATCAACAAGGGAGCCTGCTTGCTTCACGTGATCTCCGAGAACCTGGCGTAGTGACCAGTGCAGAATGTGAGTTGCAGTGTGGTGTCGACGAATGTCTAGGCGACGTGAAGCGTCAATGTCGGCACTAATACTTTGATTGATCATCAGAATGCCAGAAACAACCCGACACTGATGGCGACGTAGTCCTGGCAAGGCAAAAGTCGTGTTGATGACTTCGTACCGATTGGCTCCTGACTGAATAAAGCCCGTGTCTCCTACCTGCCCTCCACTTTCGGCATAGAACGGAGTGCGATCGAGAAACAGATCAAAGGTTCCGTCGTCGTCCGGAACGATGGCCAAAATTTTGGCTTCGCAAGAATCGACTTCGTAGCCAACAAATTCGGTAGTGCCGAATTCTTCCATGACTTCGCGATACATATCGTGGCGATGTGAATCAACCTCTCCACCCTTGCGGGCGGCCTTAGCGCGCTGACGTTGCTGATTCATTTCGGTATTGAAACCGTCAATATCAATATCTAGGTCGCGTTCATTCACAATTTCTTCAGTGACCTCAAGCGGGAAACCGTAGGTGTCATGCAATAAGAAGGCGGTTGAGCCGGACAGTACCTTGTTTGATTGAGCCGCCGATTGCAGTTCATCTTCAAGAATAGACAGACCAGTTTTGAGTGTTTGACGGAAGCGCTCTTCTTCTTTGGTGAGCACTCCCATGATGAAGTCTTTTTGAGCAACGACCTCGGGGTACGCATGACCCATCGTGGCGATTGCTGTTTCAACGAGTGACGGCATGACGAGTTTCTCGGTGCCGAGTAAGTACGCATGGCGAACGGCGCGTCGAATAATACGCCGCAGCACATAACCCCGTCCTTCGTTTGATGGGAAGACTCCGTCGCCGACGAGCATGGTGCTTGAACGGGCATGTTCGGCAAGCACACGAAGTGAGAAACTAGAGCGATCCTCGTAATCGCCCACCTTGTAAGTCGCCCCAGTTACTGATTGAGCGGCCTCAACAATTGGGAAAATTGCGTCGGTCTCCCACACACTGTCTTTACCTTGCAGTAAGGCCAAGATGCGTTCGAGGCCAGCACCGGTATCAATAGACGGCTTAGGAAGAGCGGTGCGAGTGCCATCAGGGGCTTGGTTGTACTGCATGAAAACTAAGTTCCAGAATTCCATGAAGCGATCGCCATGAGGGTCGTTTAGCGGGCCTCCGTCGGGACCGAATTCTGGTCCACGATCAATATGCAATTCAGAACAAGGGCCACATGGACCGGTATCGCCCATTTGCCAGAAGTTGTCTTTGTCACCTAGCCGCTGAATGCGATTCATCGGGACGCCGACTTGTTCGTGCCACATCGCTTCGGCTTCGTCGTCACTGGTGTGGACTGTCACCCAAATGCGATCGCCGTCAAACCCGAGATTCTCAGTGACGAACTCCCAACTCCAGGGAATCGCTGACTCTTTGAAGTAGTCACCAAATGAAAAGTTGCCCAACATCTCGAAGAACACCAAGTGCCGCTTAGTACGACCAACGTCATCAAGGTCGTTGTGTTTTCCGCCGGCACGGGCACATTTCTGGACTGTTGCTGCTCGGCTGTATGGAGGTACTTCATCACCAACGAAATAGGGCTTGAAAGGCACCATGCCAGCCACGGTGAAGAGCACTGTTGGATCGTGAGGAATAAGGCTCGCCGAAGCGACAGGAGTGTGTTGACGATCGGCGAAAAATTGGGTGAAAGCCGAGCGCAGTTCGTTGGCGGTGCTGGGAGGTAGCGGAGACATGACCCGTAAATGATACCCAAGGTTCATCGTGGGAATAAGGGTTATTGCCATAACCTATTCATGTGAGCAACTCATCTGAAGAAAAATCATCCAAATCAACCGCTGTCACCAAGCGCAAAGCGATCCCAGTGACAGGATTGTCAGGTCGCCATGAAGATTTGCACGAAATGCTTTCTTTTGAAGATCCGAAAGAGCAGCGGTCGTGGATATTCGATGCAACCTTTATGCGTTCATCGTGGAAGTGCATTTTTGGAGAAGGGTGCCAAGGGATCTTGGACGTTGCTTCCCCAGAACTCAATCAGGGATGTTGTTCTGAAGGCGCTCACTTTGTCGATGAAGATGATGTCGCCAATGTGGTGAAGGCTGTTGTACGACTCACCGACAAAAACTGGCAAATGAAAGATAAGTCGAAGAAAAAAGGTTTCCTGAAAAAGAACAAAGAAGGTGACACCGTGACTCGTCGAGTCGATGGTGCGTGCATCTTTTTGAATCGACCCGGTTTTGAAGGTGGAGCTGGATGTGCATTCCACATCGCGGCAACCGAAGCTGGAGAACGGCCACTGGATTGGAAGCCCAATGTGTGTTGGCAACTTCCGTTACGTCTTGAGTATCACACCGATACAAATGGTTGGGTCAACACAGTCGTGCGCGAATGGAAGCGCCGCGATTGGGGGGACGGCGGCAGCGATTTACATTGGTGGTGCACCGACAACTCCGATGCGTTTGTCGGAAAAGAGCCGGTCTACAAGTACCTCAAAGAAGAAATCATTGAGTCAGTCGGCGCAAAGGTTTACGAACTTTTGGTTGAAGCCCTCGAGCGTCCAACTGCTGAGACTCTTCCCCACCCGGTCTTGACGGTGAAGAAGAGTAAATAACTAGTTGGCCTTCTTGAAGGCTTTCTTGCGATCTTCAGGGTTGAGGTAACGCTTACGGACGCGAATCGCTTTCGGTGTTACCTCAACAAGCTCGTCATCGCCAATCCATTCAATCGCTGTTTCAAGCGTATGAATACGAGGAGCCGCAAGCTTGACTCCATCGTCGTGACTGTGAGTACGGATGTTGTTCTTTTCTTTGGCTCGAACAGCATTCACGACCATTTCGTCGCCACGGGTGCTTTCACCAACAACCATTCCTTCGTAGGTCTTGCCACCTGGTTCGACAAAAAGCTCTCCACGAAGTTGCAGGTTGTCTAACGCATAGGCAGTAATCATTCCTTCGCGGTCGGCAATCATTGCACCGCCTAGACGATGAGGAAGTTCGCCACACCAAGGCATCCAACCAGCGTGGTTTTGGTGCAACATCGCGGTTCCGCGAGTTGTGGTCATCAGGAGTGAGCGGAAACCAATGAGACCACGACTTGGGCACTCGAAGGTGATGACCGAACGGCCGGGGTCGCCTGAGCGTAAATCGGTGACCCGACCCTTACGAGGTGCCAACGCCTGAGTGACCGCACCGACGTATTCGTCAGGAACGTCACAGACACCGCGTTCGAGAGGTTCGAATTTTTTGCCATTGACTTCTTTGGTAATAACTTCGGGGCGGCTGACTTGAAGCTCAAATCCTTCGCGGCGCATTCCCTCAATCAAAACTGCCAACTGCAATTCACCACGGCCAGCAACTTCCATCACGTCAGCAGAATCAGTTTCATGCAACTTAATGGAAACGTTTCCAAGAATTTCTTTACGTAGGCGG
>JBAXIP010000031.1:0-17289 GCA_037138315.1 Actinomycetes bacterium | reverse complement strand
GTGATGTTCGGTATGCAGCTCACTGTCATCGATGGGTCGACAACTTATTTCCAGCCGTACTATTCACTCGTACTCATTGCAGTCTTAGGAATCGCTCCGTTACGTGAACCCTGGTACGCACTTGTCGCCGCAATTTCGTTAGTCATTCCCGCATATTTTTCGGGTGCAAATACGCCTCACATCTTGAATATTCTCTTCGGTGTTTTCGCAATCCTAATTGCACTTCGTGGAGGTCATGCTTCAATGGGTCTCAAACTGCGCTCACTCTTGGCTCGGTTTGAACATCACGATTCGCCACAAGATGAACTGAACGAACATTTAGAACGAACTCACTACTTGACCAAGCAAGACAGCGGTGGTCTAGAAATTACAGATCTCGAAATAACTTTTGGTGGTTTGCGAGCAGTTGACAACATTTCACTCTCCGCGCCATTAGGACGAATCACTGGTCTCATCGGACCAAACGGTGCCGGTAAAACAACGACGTTTAATGCAATCAGTGGTATCAATCGCGAGATCGGTGGATCTATCAAATATCGCACTCAAGAGATCAATGCTTTGGCCCCACCCGCACGAGGTCGCATGGGTATTGGTCGAACCTTTCAACGCATGGATCTCGCTGATCAGTTATCTGTCCTCGAAAATGTGAGTTTGGGTTTTGAAAGTGCTTTGGCTGGTCGCAGTTTGATCAAGCATCTTGTGACCTCATCAACAATTCGAAAGTCAACGCGAGAAGCGAGCCTGAATGCGTTGCAACTATGTGGAATTGCCGATCTCGCGGCACGCCAGGCTGGTGAGCTTTCGACTGGAGAGCGCAGGCTCGTCGAATTGGCACGATGCTTGGCCGGTCAATTTGATCTTCTGCTACTTGATGAACCTTCTTCTGGATTAGATCGAACAGAGACTGAACGATTTGCGGCTGTTCTAGAAAAAGTCGTTCAAGAAAGAGGATGCGGCATCGTGCTTGTTGAACACGACATGTCGCTCGTCATGAAGGTTTGTGCATACATCTACGTTCTTGATTTTGGACGACTCATTTTTGAAGGCACTCCCGCACTCACGGCAACGAGTCCGATTGTCCGCGATGCCTACTTAGGTGCCGATTCAATTGAACTCTCACCGGCGGTTCAAGCGTGAACAACATCAACACTTCACCCGCAATTGAACTTCGTGATGTCACTTCTGGTTATGGCACGACCACAATCTTGCGCAATATCAATTTGGTCGTCGACCAGGGATCGGTCACTGCGTTACTTGGTCCTAATGGAGCAGGAAAGTCAACCTTGCTGAAAACTATCTCTGGGTTGATTCGCCCAACATCTGGGCAAGTCACTTTTGAAAACTCAGACATCACCACGTTGTCCCCCAACAAACGAGCGGCGCTCGGTCTGTGTCACATTCCCGAAGGGCGTGGTGTTTTTACATCGATGACAGTGCGTGAAAATCTTGCGCTGCAAGCCAAGCCAGGTCATGAAGCAGAAGCAATCGAAAAAGGTATTGAGGCATTCCCAATTTTGGGGCAACGACTTGCACAAAAAGTTGGAACTATGTCAGGTGGTCAACAACAAATGCTGTCTATGGCCCGCGCATACACCCAGAATCCAAAAGTGATTTTGGTCGATGAGGGCTCGTTGGGTTTGGCGCCCATTGTGGTTGATGAGATATTTGAATTTCTTGCCACTGTCGCTAGTAAGGGCGCCTCATTGCTCATCGTTGATCAGTTCGTTGCTCGAGCCCTCGCTCTGGCAACTCGGGCCTATGTCATGACACGAGGTGAAATCGTATTCAGTGGGACATCGAAGGAACTGCAAAATAGTGATGTCTTTGATCGATACCTTGGTTCCAACGCTTAGTTTCCCGGCGAAAGAGACAACTACTCTGCACGTGAAGTAGTGGAAGCCCAAAACCTTTGGCAGGCTGAAGACTGTGAACGCGAATGTCACTCGAACCCCACTTGAGGGAATGCGGGTCCTTGATATTTCAACCGTGATTGCTGGACCAAATTGTGCGCGCTACCTCGCCGATTTTGGTGCAGACGTCATCAAAGTTGAACGGCCCGATACCGGAGACAGTTTGCGCAACATGGCCTGGAAAGATCCGCGTGACGGTGTTGGCCTGTGGTGGAAGGTCGCCAATCGCAACAAGCGCACCATCGCTCTCGATTTCAAAAATGCTGACGATAAGGCTCTCTTCCTCGACCTTGTCAAAGATGCCCACGTTGTCGTAGAGAATTTCCGCCCAGGCACACTCGAGCGTCTTGGTCTCGGACCAGATGAACTTCTTGCCATTAACCCTTCGTTAGTTCTCACACGAGTCAGCGGCTTTGGACAGACTGGACCGTACGCACAACGACCTGGCTTCGCATCAATCGCCGAATCAATGTCGGGCTTTGCAGCAGTCAATGGTGAAGCCGATGGGCAACCCTTGCTGCCGGCTATCGCACTCACTGATGAAGTCACCGGACTTGTTGGTGCGTTTTCAACCATGGTTGCTTTGTATTCGGGTGTTGGTCAAGTCGTTGATATCAGCTTGCTTGAAAGCATGTTTCACATCATGGGTCCGGTTGCATCACTGTTTGCCTTGACTGGCGAACTACAACCTCGACTTGGATCTGGTTTGCCATACACGGTTCCGCGCGGCACCTATCAATGTTCTGACGGTCAATGGGTCGGCATCTCAAGTTCGTCCGATTCGGTTGCTGCTCGAGTACTCACACTTCTTGGAGTCGGCGACGATGAACGTTTCACTTCTTTTGATGGTCGTGCCAACCATCGCGAAGAACTCGAAGACCTCATGCGCAATTGGTGTTCACAACGATCGCGCGATGACGTCATTCAACTGTTTGAAGAAGCAGAGGCGGCAATTGGTCCCGTCATGAATATGGCCGATATTGCTGTCGATCCGCATTTCTTATTCCGCGAAGCAGTCACAACGGTTGGTGAGACGCCAATGCAGAACTTGATCGCAAAGTTGTCGGCCACACCTGGATTGTTGCGTCATGAAGGTCGCGCCAAGAACGCCGACGGCGATGACATTAGAAAGAATGGCTGGAGCCAAACAGATGGAGCAGAAAATGAGTAACTCACCCCGGCCGTATGTCTACGTTGCTGGACCACTCTTTGATGAAGGTGAGCGGTGGTTCATCGAAAAGATTGATCAACTGATTCAAGATGCCGGCTTTGACACCTTTTTGCCACATCGAGATAACCCACCGAAGACTGCGGAGAATGTTGGCGAGATTTTCTTAAACGACAAGGGCGGCATTGATCGTTGCCAAGTGGTTGTCGCAAACCTGAACGGCATCATGACCGACGATGGCACCGCCTGGGAAATGGGCTACGCGTATGCACACAACAAATACATCATTGGTCTACATACCGACTGGCGCGCTCGATTCCCAAATAGCAATGAAGTCGTGAATCTCATGATGCAATGCAGCGTTAACAAGTTGGTGCGTTCGCTTGATGAGTTAGATCAGTCGCTTCGTTACTACTTAAAACAATCACATATCTAACTATTCGCAATCCGCCGTTCACCTTCCGGCAATCGTATATTTGTAAAGAGTCGTCAGACTTTCACAGTGTCGGCGAAAATTCCGGAACGCTTCATATTTATTTGGTCGGGACAATCATTCGGTCTATCTAATCGACTGGCAGTCGAAAGTGTCCTTCGCCATCATCCGTGGGCGACTATTGAAATCCATATTGAAGGGTCTGAGCCCCTCACCCTCGACTTTCTGCTGACTCGTCAGTTGCCAAATGTGGAGATCCACTCCATTGATATCGCCCAACTGCTTCATGCCTGTGACGCCGATCTTTCGCGATCGTCAGACCTGTTCAGTGTTTGGAACCGGATACCTCGATTGGCTCTTTCGGCTCGGAGCAACTTGCTTCGATATGCACTGCTGCACCTTCGTGGTGGCATCTATCTCGACTTCGATATTTTGATTCGCCGCCCCCTTGATGACATTTTGAATTCAAGTCATAGCCAAGTAGGCGCCGAGATGGTGTGGAAACTCGACGAAAAGAGAGTTCAGCAAGGTCTTGAAGTTATTGACTGGGCCCCCACAGCTCTTTGGGCAGTGAATTGGTGGCTGAACAAGGAAATCTGTATGACTTCTGGACGCTTCATGCCACCACGGCGTCTGCAGGACGTGGTTGACAAAGTGGTTTTAAGTCAAGCGTTGAACAATGCCGTTATTGCATCACAAGCGCAATCAGAACTCACAACAGCTCTTTTGGAAAATGCTCAACTGGTTAACCCCACTGTTCGATTTTCGCTTGGGCCTTCACTGCTGACTGCAGTCGTGAGACAAGAGCCGTACCTGGCACACGTACACGAACCCAATTCCTTCTACGCAATTCCGCCAGGTCAGAGCTACCGCTTCTTTACTGAAAGAAATTTGGTATTACCAGAAGAGTCGTATCTCATCCATTACGTCAGCAGTAACCATGGAAAACTTTTAAATTCTCTCACTCCAGAAATGCTGATGGAGAATAGTTCTCAAGGAGTCTTTTGGGACTTGGCATTATCGCTACTCCGTTCACCTTATGTAGATCTCAAGATGCCTCATGCCGCGTAACGAATTAGTCACTTGCGTTATGGTGACTCGCGATCGCCAACACTTGGCTCAACGGGCGATTCAATGTTTCCTTTCGCAGACTTATACACCTCGAGAATTGCTAATCGTCAATGATGGCGACCTTTCTTATTGCGATGTGATACCTAACGAACTACCTGTAGATGTCACAATTACCGAATTACATATTGAAACAGCAGAAAACAACACGCTCGGTGAACTACGAAATCTCGCGCTAGATAGTGCACATGGTGAATTTGTCGCACAGTGGGATGATGATGAGTGGTACCACCCTGACCGTCTCACGACTCAGATTTCTGCGATGGTACAAAGCCACAAAGCAGCTTGCGCACTCAAATGGACGTTGATGCATATTGACTCCGTCGATTTGGTGAACCATCCATTTCGCGCTGATGCTGGCTTAGCAACTCCAGGGACCATTGTTCATCGACAAACTGACGCGAGATATCCCGCTCAGCGAAAAGGCGAGGACTCAGTTTTTATTCGCGCCGTCAAAGACATGGGTGGGCTATGTGTCTTGGATCAGCAATATTCGCACCTGTTTATTCGCTGTTTTCACGGTAGCAACACCTGGGATTTCGACCATTTTTTAAAGCGTCTTCGCAGAACACCACGCGGACTACTCTCACTGATAATTCTCAAAACACTCAATAAACCAATCACAAGTCACTACGCGTTTGAACTTTCCGATACAGAGCAGGCTGCAATCAACGAATTCAAATCCGACACATTTGGTCTCTTGATTCATGCAAACTGAAACCGCGAAGGAAGTCACTCGTCGCACAGCGTGGATCACCATTGGGCAAGGTGTACATACGGCTTCACAAATTCTTGTTGCGACATTTCTAGCCCGGTGGATGAGCAACTCTGATTGGTCAAAGATGGCCTATCTCATGTCGGTATATTTCGCAATGTTGGTCGTAGCCAACCTCGGGCTTCATCATGGAATGCCATACTTCATCTCACATCTCAACGCGCGCGGTCAACGACAAGTTGTATTTCGAAGTATGACTGCTCTTCTTGTTTCTGGTCTGGTGGTCGCTGCAGTTCTTTACTTTGCATCTGGCGCACTCACTAAACAATGGGACGGTCTCGCGGGCTTAGTCGCTCTTATGGGAGTAGTGATTGCGGTAGAACTCCCATCCACTATTTGCGCAATGGCACTTGTTGCTATGAGGCGTTCGCTACTTTCGGCGATTTGGGAAGGCTCGATGGGTCTCGTCACCTTGATCACTGTCTTCGGCCTTTTTATTCAAAACAAAGGACTGCGAGCAGCATGTATTGGTCTGCTCATCGCCGGTGTCATTCGTTCGGTGACTGCTGTCATTGCACTGTTGTGGGCAACAAGGCGAGACAACTCGCAAAATGAGGTCGAGGAATCTTTAACAATTCCGCGAATTCGTGATCAGATCACGTTTGCTCTTCCTCTCGGAGCGACCATCATCGTTTCAGTTCTCAATCGCAGCCTCGATAAATGGCTCGTAGCGGCGCTCTACCCCGCAAGGCTCGGTGAGTACGCAATTGCCGCACAAGAGTTGCCCATCATCAACATTCTCCCAGTCGCAGGCGGCGCTGCAATCGCCGTTTCACTCGTTCATCACCTCGCTCGAGGAGATCACCCAACTGCTCTCAAGGTTTGGATTGAACAATCAATCCGACTCACATATGTCCTCGTGCCCGCCGTGGCCATACTCATCATCTGTAGCCCCGAAATTATTGACTTGATGTTTGGACGTCAATATCGATCGGGTGCACCCATCTTGGTAATCTTCACGGTGATTTTGTTGCATCGTGTCGCCGAATACGGCGTCGTTCTGAGGGCCGCTGGCAGAACCCGCGAGTTGCTTGTTGCCTCACTGGTCCTGCTCGTTGCCAATGCATTCGCCGCGAGTGTCTTGATCCTCATTTTTGGACCGATTGGTGCTGCCATCGGCACATTGATCGCGAATGTTGTCGCTTGGCTCTGGGTATTGAGGCAGGTCGCTGTGGTTTTGGAATCGTCCATAAAACAAGTCTTTCCTTGGAAAGAATGGACCCAGCAAATAGCAATCGGTCTCTTGTGTGTGACGATCTGTGTATTTATTGAGGCATTAGTTGACCTCACCAATGTCAAATCTCTGATCTTCAAAACCTCGGTTGTCTGCTTGATATTTGCTTGTTCGAAACCACAAGTGCGACGTTTGTTTACCCCAGTTTCGTACATTTCTACTCGTGAGAGTAGCGATTGTCGCTGAATCATTTCTGCCGTCAGTAAATGGAGTGACTAACTCTGTTTGCCAGCTTGCCGACTATTTACATCGCAATGGCCACCAAGCGATCATTATTGCGCCTGGTCCGGGCGACGATTCATACAATTCGACCCCCGTTGTTCGTGTGGCGGCCTGCTCAATGCCCTTTTACGACGATGTCCGCGTTGGTTTCAGTGGCACCACCGTTTATCGCACCTTGAAATCATTTAAGCCCGACGTCGTTCACCTTGCTGCGCCTCTTGTGTTAGGTGGAACTGCAGGTCGCTCGGCGCGCCGCATGGGAATCCCCGTCGTCGCCATATTCCAAACAGACATTGCCGGATTCGCTCGCCGATATCACCTTGGAAAATTTGCTAAGCCCATTTGGGGAGCAATCAGAACCGCCCATGCTTCAGCCGATCTCACTTTGGCTCCCTCAACGATCACAAGTTGGCAGTTGCGCGAAAATGGCCTTGACGACGTCGCCATTTGGCCGCGTGGAGTTGATGCCGAGAGGTTCCACCCCTCCAAGCGAGATATGGATCTTCATCGCGAATGGGCCCGACAAGGACAAACAGTTGTTGGTTACGTAGGTCGACTCGCCCGCGAAAAGGAAGTTGAACGGTTACAGGTATTGAGTGGACGACCTGGCATCAAATTGGTCATCGTCGGCGATGGACCGCTGCGATCAACGTTAGAAAAGTCCATGCCCGACGCGACCTTCACTGGAGTTTTGCGCGGTGAAGAACTTGCTCGAGCCTTTGCCACTTTGGATGTGTTTGTTCATACCGGACTGAATGAAACCTTTTGTCAAGCTATTCAAGAGGCATTGGCTTCAGGAGTGCCGGTCGTCGGACCTGCCGCAGGCGGCCCACTTGACATCATTCAACATCGTCAAAATGGATTGTTGTGGAGCCCTGAACATCCTGAAAGTTTGGCTGGTGCGGTACAACAACTTCACGAAGATGTTTTGCTTCGCCGACTGTTGGCATCGCACGGTCGCAACTCTGTAGTCGGGCGCACGTGGTCGTCCGTGATGAATGACCTCATTGAGCACTATCAAGCAGTGATCGGAACATCTCCACTATTGCGACGGACCGCTTAGTGGCCGTGCTCAACTCGCCAATGACCGATCGTCGAACTCTCGTTATCTCTGTACATGATGTCGCCCCCTCGACCTTTCAGGTGAGCAAACGAGCAGTCCGTCGTATGGAGCAATTTGGGGCAACGTGTTCGTTGCTGGTTGTGCCGGGCCGGTGGAATGGCGCATCGCTTTCTGATTCACCCAAATTCATTGACTGGCTCCACGAGTGTGAAGAACGAGGTCATGAGATTGTTCAACACGGTTACACCCATGAGAAGTTGGAGGCACCTTCGTGGTCGCGTGTGCAATCGGCGATTCTCACACGAGGTTGCAATGAGTTCCATTCGCTCGGATATTCAGTTGCAATTCGCCGCATGGAACTTGGACTGAAGCAAATGCTCAACTACGACTTCGCTCCGACTGGATTCGTTCCTCCGGGTTGGCTGGCATCTGAAGGCACGATTCAAGCAGCTAAAGAATTGGGCTTCGCATATCTCACCACCCGAACCCGCTTTCTTCATTTAGCAGCGGGACGATCTCACACAATTCCTGCTTGGTCACACCGACCAAACAGCACCTTAAGTTTTGCTGGTGCGCTTTGGTGGAAAATTGGAACGGCCTCGCGGCTTCTCTTCCCGAGCTCACTACGACTGGCGCTACACCCTGGTGATGTCTCAGATAAGAAATTGATGGATGTTAGCGAACGCTGCGTCCGTCGACTCTTAGATTTTGGATACGAGAGTTACACATATCAAGAACTCATCGCGCCAAAGGTTTTACAAGCGTGCTGATTGTTCAAATTGCGAATTTGGTCCATCAAACTTCAGGTGGCATTTCTCGCACAATGACTGAACTTCGCAATGAGTATCGAGCACTTGGTCATCAGGTCGTGGTTATCACCCCGAGTGATCACTTTTCTGATGATACGGATGAATCTGGCGTTCGACGAATCCAATTAAAAGCACCGAAGGTTCCCGGTTGGGGCGGATATCGCCTCATTTGGCGCCGCCGGCAACTGAAAAAACTCCTCATACAAATTGTTCCCGACGTCATTGAGAACCACGATCAGACCACATTGTGGTGGTTGGGCGATTTCTCTCAAAAAATTGGTGCTCAGAGTTTTGTGTTCTCGCATGAATCACTTTCGCAATTGCTCACAAGTCATTTGAAGAATTCGTGGTTAGCAAATCGACTTGCCGATAACCACCACAAGCGCATCGCCCGTGGAACACAAAATTTTCTATGCGCTTCACATTTCGCCGCTCTTGAGTTAGAACGAATTGGAATCAAGCCCATCAAAATTTCACTCGGGGTCGATCACACCCAATTTGGATCAAACCAAGAAATACAAAATCTCACTCATCAATTTCATGGTCGCAATCACACAGTTGCCTTGGTCGGCCGACTCTCGCCTGAAAAGAACCCACAGCTAGCCATTGAGGCGATGCGAAAGATTTGTGACCACCGCGGAGATATCCAGTTAGTTGTTATAGGGGATGGTCCACTCCGGCAAAAATTGGTTGATCAATCGTTGGGTCTGCCCATCAAATTCTTGGGGCACATCGCTGACCGCGAATTCATTGCCTCAATTCTCCGCCTGTCGTTCTGCACTCTAAATTTAGGTGACCGTGAGACCTTCAGCCTTTCAACTTTGGAGTCGCTTGCTTCAGGAACACCAGCAATTGTCGCAAAATCTGGAGCATCTCGCGAGATACTCGCATCTGAATGCGGAGTATCCACCTCATTGACTCCGATCTGCATTGCTGATGCAATCGAATCAATGCTCCGACACGATCGAAAAGCAGTACACGATATTTGCCAGGCGCGGGCGCGTCAGTTCACTTGGGAAAAGACCGCCAAAGTCTTACTTCAGAACTATCAAACTGTTGAGTTCGTGCAACCCAAAATTGTCTTGCAAAACGCTTTTGACTTCGGACAAGTGGCATGAAGCTACGCCCGCTACAACCTGGCGATGATGCCGACATCAAGAACATCTTTATGGAGACCATCGTCATGGGTCAACCATTGCATTTCAAGATTTGCTTTCAAGATGATTTCGCCCGCGTAAGTTTGGGTTGGTATCTCAAAAACGCGCGCAATCTTGGCCGTTGCATTGTCACTGACGAAGGACAAGTCGTTGGCTACGTGTTGATTTGTGCTGACGAAAAGAAATTCAACCGCTGGATGTACATCCAGACAATTCGCTTAATGGTCAAGAGTCTTGCCGTTGCTCCTATCGGACTACTACGAGGCGGAACTTGGGGCCTGTATTGGCGCCGAGTTGTTGACGGGGCGAAACTTACTCGGCAAGAACTGCCAGATAATTTTGATATGCACGCTCACGTCAATATGCGTAGTCACGCGCGGTTTGGAGCCGGTGGACTACAGAGTTTGCGTTACGTTGATGAACAAGCAGCAATTCTTGGATTTAGCGGTTGGTATGCCGATATCAATTCGAAATCTGGCCGACGGTCTGCAAGTCTTGAGCGTCTTGGTGGTCAGATCATTCAACGTTCGCACAACCGCACTCTGTCGTGGCTTGCTGGCGAATCTATTGAACGACTTCGCGTTGTGAGACGATCCACGCCGATTGAATTCAAATCAGCGGCCTAGTTTCTTTAGACGCCAGTACCAATCGGGCACGACACGCCAGTTCCGCCGATACCGCAGTAACCATTTGGATTCTTTGCTAGATATTGCTGGTGATAGGGCTCACCGTAATACCACTCGCCCATCGGAGCGATCTCAGTGGTGATCGCTCCGTAGCCCGAAGCATTGAGTTTCGTTTGAAATAAATCGTGCGACGAATGAGCAGCAGTCACCTGTGCTTCAGTGGTTGTGTAAATCGCACTGCGGTATTGCGAACCCATGTCATTGCCCTGACGCATACCTTGAGTGGGATTGTGATTTTCCCAGAAAACTTTCAAGAGTGATTCATATGTAATGACTTTGGGATCAAAGATCACAAAGAACACTTCGGCGTGCCCCGTGAGACCAGAGCAGTTCTCTTCGTAGGTGCAGTTGGGTGTGTATCCCCCCGCGTATCCGACAGCGGTTGAATAGACACCAGGTAATTGCCAGAACAAACGCTCGGCACCCCAGAAACAGCCCATACCGAACACTGCTGTTTCGGTACCTTCTGGCCAGGGGCCAGTTAACGGTGCATCGAGTACGAAGTGCTTCTCGGGAACTGGCATCGTCTGGTCAGTACGACCGGGCAAGGCATTTTCGGGAGCAACCATGGCGGTGTTCTTCTTGGCAAACAACATGAAGAGATATTACGCCCCGCTTCGCCAACTAGTTTTGTCGGGTGCCCATAATTCGTGAACTCACTGCAGACGACCTTGACGTGATGTTGGCGATCAACCAAGAAAACGTTCCAGCGGTCGGGCCAGAAACTTCCGAGACCATGCAACAGATCTTTGAATGGTCGTCTCTTACCTTGGGCATTGAAGTCGATCAGGCACTCGTCGGGTACTGCCTCATTATGAAGCCGGGGTTGCCCTACGCGAGCACGAATTACCAGTGGTTCTGCGACAAGTATGACGAATTTATTTACCTTGACCGAGTGGCGTTTACCGAGTCACATCAGGGCAGGGGTTATGGATCACTGTTGTACAACGAAGTCGAAGCGCGAAGTACCGAATCGCTTTTCACACTCGAGGTCAACCTCAAGCCCCGCAACGAAGGCTCGCTGCGATTTCACGAACGCCTCGGGTTTGTTGAAGTCGGTCAGCAAATTTCTGGCAGCGGAAAACTCGTCAGTTTGATGGCAAAGACTTTGCGCTGAAATTACGAGCGGCGGTCTTGTAAGAAACGAAATTGATCGCGTACTTCGATGACACGTTCGCGCGTGATGTCGGCATACAAAATGCATTCTTCATGAGGTGCACCTTCAGCAAGAGTCTCGCCATAGGGATCAAAGATTCTGCTATCGCCGCTATAGACCAACGACCCACCTTGACCGACACGGTTGCAGCCAATCACATAGGTTTGATTTTCAATTGCTCGAGCTTGCAATAACGACAACCAGTGCATCCTGCGTGACTCTGGCCAGTTGGCGGGAACTAAGAAAACATCGGTATCTTCAGCGCGCCGCCAAAATTCGTCGGCGAAACGCAAGTCGTAACAAACGAATAACGACACTCGTAAATCACCGACATCAATGGTGACAAATTCATTGCCGGGACGGACATGCTTGTCTTCTCCGCCAAATGTAAAGGGATGAATCTTTTCGTATCGATGTTCAACGCCCTCTGGACTCACTACAACAAATGTGTTTGCCGGTCGTGCATCATCAGATGTGGCTGAAAGTTCTGGATACGTACCACCAATCCAAATCTTGTGTTCACGAGCCATCGCTACCAAGAATCGCGATGAACGACCACCCGTGGGTTCGGCGAAAGATGCGTTGTCAACAGCGAAACCTGTCGAGAACGTTTCAGAGAGCACAACAAACTTGGCACCGTTCAATTCGGCTTCGGCAATGAGTACGCGCAGATGTTCAAAATTTGCGTCGCGGTCACACCAGACAATGTCGTGTTGAATCGCAGCAAACTTCATGACATTGCCTTCAATCGTGAAACAGCATCGTCAATCATTGCGTATTGCTTACAAAAGGCAAAACGAACCAGGTGACGACCCTCATGCTGATGAGCACGATCATAAAAGACCACATTCGGAATACCCACAACTCCACATTTGTAGGGAAGTTCTCGACAAAACGCATAGCCATCCCCATCTTGTTGTATCGGTCGAATATCAACGGTAATGAAATATGTTCCTTGAGGTTTGTACACCTCAAAGCCTGCTTGAGTGAGTCCTTGCATCAGGTGATTGCGTTTTCCTTCAAGGTCGGCCGCCAAGGTCGTGAAATACGAATCAGGTAAACGCAAACCGGTAGCGATTGCTGGTTGAAAGGGACCCGACGAAACGTACGTGAGGAATTGTTTTGCCGCCCGCGCCGCCGCGACCATTGCGGCTGGTCCACACACCCAACCAACTTTCCAACCAGTGGTATTGAAAGTCTTACCGCCACTACTAATGACTAACGTGCGTTCTTTCATTCCTGGTAACGAGGCAATGGAGACGTGTTTGATTCCGTCGTAGGTGAGATGTTCATACACCTCATCAGAAACAACGATCAGATCATGTTCAATTGCTAGATCGGCAATCGCTTGTAGTTCGACTTGATTAAGAACAGCACCAGTCGGGTTGTGAGGACTGTTCACTAAAATCACTCGCGTCTTCGGCGTAATCGCCGCTCGCAATTCGTCTGGGTCAAGACGGTAATGCGGCGGACGTAATGTGACCGGACGTGTGACCGCACCAGCTAAAGCAATGCATGCTTGATAACTGTCATACATCGGCTCAAGTAAGGCAACTTCGTCACCGGTTTCGAGAAGCCCGAGCAAAACACCCGCCAGTGCCTCAGTTGCACCAGCGGTTACCAAGACTTCTGAATCGGGGTCGTATGACAGGCCCCAAAAACGCAATTGATGTTCACAAATTGCCCGACGAAGTTCGGGAACTCCTGGACCCGGTGGGTATTGATTTTGCCCACTACGAATTGCATCAACAGCCGCATCAAGTACTTCTTGTGGTCCGTCGTAATTCGGAAATCCTTGACCGAGGTTGATCGAATTGGTTTCGGCAGCAAGCGCGGTCATCTCAGCAAAAATGGTTGAGCCGAATCCTTGCAATTTTGAATTGAGGTAAGGCACTCGAGCCGACTGACCAGACATAGTTCTAGGTTATGCGCAATTCACGAGCGAAGTTCAGCCTCAATTGCGTCAAGCAACCCACTCGCCCCGAATCTAAATGTCTCAGGTGTCGCCCACTGCGGTCCCATGATGGCATCCGCTAAATCAAGATATTGCTGCGCATCAGCAACAGTACGAATACCGCCCGACGGCTTCAAACCAACCGG
Source organism: Actinomycetes bacterium (assembly GCA_037138315.1). Lineage (GTDB taxonomy): Bacteria > Actinomycetota > Acidimicrobiia > Acidimicrobiales > Ilumatobacteraceae > Casp-actino8. The sequence continues at coordinate 3,448 of JBAXIP010000031.1, read as the reverse complement.
CCGTCCAGAATCTCGGATGACCTGCAACATTGTCTTCACTGCTTCGGGAGTCGCCGAGACCTTTGTTTTGCCAGTTGATGTCTTAATGAAGTCAGCGCCAGCCTTGATTGCTAATTCTGCTGCCCGCCGAATGATGAGTTGATCCGAAAGTTCGCCCGTTTCAAGAATCACTTTCAAATGATCTGGAGCATGAACTATTTCGCGAACAGCTTGCAACATAGATACAACCGATGCTTCGTCACCTTTGAGCATCGATTGATACGGCAGGACTAAATCAATTTCGTCGGCTCCAACATCAAGCGCTGCCACAGTGGCGTCAACAACTGCAGATGTATCAGTACCTCCTTGCGGAAAATTCACGACAGTGGCGACCTTGATTGAAGTTCCTTGCAAAAGCGACGCACTCAAGTCAACAAATCGTGGCCAAACACATACCGCTGCCGTCTTTCCAAATTCTCCATGGGCACGGGCGCAAAGTTTGGCGACGTCTTCATCAGTGCACACGTCATTTAAATTAGTGAGATCAATCAGCGCCAAAATTCGTTCGGCAGATTGACGATTGGTCATGAAATAAATCCAACCAAATTGTCGGGGCCAAATGAAGTTGGCAAGAGTTGTTCCATCGTAAAGATTGCGCGAACTCCATCTGGTCCACACGCATATATTGCGGTATCACTCTTAGCGAACTCGCGCACGCGCTGACGACAGCCACCGCAACATGTTCCAACGTCAGTGCTGTCACAAATGGTGACAAGAGCAACAACTTCTTTCTCCCCACCGGCAATCATCGCGGCGATTGCACTCGCCTCAGCACAGTTACCAACTGGATATGCGGCGTTTTCAACGTTGCAGCCGACATAAATATTTCCACTTGGTGTGAGGATTGCAGCGCCAACTAAAAAGTGCGAATACGGTGCGTACGCTCGTGCTTGAACCGCTTTGGCTTGTTCAAAAAGTTCCTGAACCTGATGTTCTGAGGGTGTCTTGGAGAATTCGACGATCGGGTGGCTCACACAACAACCTTATGACACCTTTTCATGTGCGAACATGAAATGTGCTGAAAAGAAGCGTTTTGAGTTTTTGGAGTTGGTTCGCCCTCGGAGTCATCGTCATCGTGTGGACACCCTTGGTCTTTGTCGTCTGGATTGCGACGATGCCATTTGACAAAGGTCGTTATTTGACTGGTTATACCTTCCGTCGACTTTGTGTTTTGCACCAGTGGCTCAATCCGCTATGGAAATTTCGCACGAGTGGTGAATTGCCCAAGAACAAACGCAATCCATATGTGATGGTGTCAAACCACGAGAGTTTCGTTGACATGCTCTTGATCAGCCACCTGAAGATCGAAATGAAATGGTTGAGCAAAGAAACGATCCTGAAGATTCCGTTAGTCGGATGGATGATGAAAATGTCCGGAGACGTCTCACTTGTACGGGGGGATCGCTCGAGTGGCGCCGCAGCATTAAAAGTCTGTGAGACGTGGCTTGATCGCAAAATGTCCGTCATGATTTTCCCCGAAGGCACCCGCAGTCTTGATGGAGAAATTCGGGCCTTTAAAGATGGCGCATTCCGCCTGGCAATTACGACTGGTATACCGATTCTTCCAATGGCCGTTCACGGAACTCGCTCGGCCCTGCGCAAGCATGATTGGCGAATGGGCGATGCCGATGCCGAAGTTCGCGTTCTTGAGCCCATCAGTACCGCTGGTATGACCGAGGCCGATATTCCGATACTTCGTGAGCGAGTTCGAGACCTGATCGTGGCCGAAGTGGCCAAAATGAGCGCTGCCGCTTAAATCAACGTCCAGCCAAAATCAACGACCAGAATGTCCAAAACCGCCACCGCGGTCATTGTCGTCAAGTTTGTTCACTTCATTCCATTGCACCTGTGAGACGGGTTGAATCACGAGTTGAGCAATGCGGTCGCCACGGCTGATGCGATACGGGTTACGAGGGTCGGTATTGACCAAAACCACCTTGATTTCGCCGCGATAAGCCGAATCAATGAGCCCTGGACTGTTGAGAACAGTGACACCGTTCTTGAGGGCAAGTCCGCTTCGGGGCAACACGAAACCCGCATATCCACTAGGAATGGCGATCGAAATGCCCGTTGGCATCAAGATCCGGCCCCCGGCTGGAGCAATGGTGATTTCTTCTCGAGCCAGCAAATCAAGGCCCGCATCACCATCGTGGGCGTAGGTCGGAAGTTCAAGTTGTTTGTCGAGACGAACAACAGAAATGCTGAGTGGCAGATCGGTCATGCCATGACGATACGTGCTCAACACCCAAAATTGAAAAACGGCGCATTGATAGAACGCCATAGCCATGGCGTATCGTCTCCAATGTGCTTGTGTGGATGGACTTAGAGATGACGGGGCTCTCCCCCGAAAAAGACGTCATCGTCGAAATTGCAACGATCGTCACCGATGACCAACTCAATGTGATCGCCGAAGGACCAGATCTTGTGATCCATCAAACCGACGAGGTTTTGGCAGTCATGGACAAGTTCGTGGTTGATATGCATACAAAATCGGGGCTTCTCACCATGATTCGTGAGTCAACGATCACCCTTGAACAAGCCGGCCAACAAACTCTCGATTTCATTAAGGCTCATGTCCCCGAGGCTCGTACGGTTCCGTTGTGTGGCAACTCAATTGGTACCGACCGCCGCTTCCTAGCCCGCTATTTGCCCGACATTGAAAACCACCTGCACTATCGCTCGGTGGATGTCAGCACAATCAAAGAACTCGTCAAGCGGTGGTATCCCGGTAGCGACAGTGTGCGACCCTTCAAGGTCGGTAAGCACCGCGCGCTCGACGATGTTCATGAGAGCATCGCCGAATTACGCTTCTACCGCGAGAAAGTTTTTATTCAATGACCCAACCTGTCCCCCGAATTCCTAAACAAGAGCAATTACCGGCGAGTGACGACATTCTCGAAATTGCACCAGGTGTTTTACGGGCACAGTTACCAATCTCAATTCCAGGGCTTGGTCACGTCAATATGTATGTGCTTGAAGATGAGCGCGGTGTCACTTTGGTCGATCCTGGTCTTCCCGAAAAAGCCAGTTATGAAGTCGTCAAAAAACGTCTCGTACAAATGGGCGTTCCCCTCAAGCGAGTTCACTCGGTCATCGTGACTCATAGTCATCCCGATCATTTTGGCGGAGCCCATTGGCTGCAAGCCGAAACTGGTTGCGACATCATTACGCACGAAAAGTTTCGCGTCTTTTGGGACCCGACCGAACCACCCGATGTCGATATTGACGATCCCGACAACGCACCAAAGCATCGCATGCCGTGGGAGCCTCCACCGTGGGGCGGACCCGGAATGGACATTCCCTTTAAACGCCGTGCTCGTATTGCCGTAACTCGTCGAATTCCCAAGCTCATGCGCTTGCCCCGACCAACCATCCGCTTGGCTGATGCCGAACATTTCAGTTTTGCCCG
>JBAXIP010000030.1:0-17465 GCA_037138315.1 Actinomycetes bacterium | reverse complement strand
GAAGTGTTCATCCAGATCTTTGATGTCACTCTTGGTGCCCATGTGGGCTTGTACAGCTTGTGCGTCCATGCGCCAACTTGTGGAACGGCACTAGCCCTCGAACACAATGGCGACATGTACTCGTGTGATCACTTTGTCGAACCCGATTACAAACTCGGCAATATTCATCAGACACCCATGATTGATTTAGTGACTTCGCCACAACAAGTTCAATTTGGGCGCAATAAGCAATCGTTATTGCCAACTATGTGCCAACAATGCGATGTGCGCTTTGCGTGCAACGGAGGCTGTCCAAAAGACCGCTTGATCGAGACTCCCGATGGTGAACCTGGGCTAAATTATCTATGCGAAGGATTCCAAACCTTCTTCCGCCGTGTCGATGCACCGATGAAAAGAATGGCCGAACTCATCAGTCAGGGCCGCTTCGCCGACGAAATCATGTCCGAGCACTGATCCGAACTATTCTTGTCCCAGCACTTGCCATAGGGGGAACAATGTCAATTAGCCATCAAGCGGCCATCGCGCAACTCACCGCACCTGGGTCGGCATTTGAAACTCACAAGATATTTGTTAACGGCGTCGAAGTGACGGCCTTCAAAAATGCTCCAAACAATTTGCGTGAAGTTTTTGATATGTCGCGTACCCGTGGAGAAACCATTTTTCTTGTGTATGAAGATGAACGTTGGTCGTTCGCCCAAACGATGAACCATGTTGATGCGATTGCGGCAATGCTGGTTCATAAGTACGGTGTAAAAAAGGGTGACCGTGTTGCCATTGCCATGCGCAACTACCCCGAATGGGTGATGTCTTTTGCGGCCATCTTGTCAATTGGTGCAATTTCGGTTTCTTTCAATGCCTGGTGGACCGAAGACGAGAATGACTTTGCCCTTGAAGATTGCGGCGCGAAAGTCTTGCTCTGTGATGACGAGCGCGCCGAACGTTCAACAAAGTCAATCAAACGTTTAGGCATACACGGAGTCGTGTGTCGTTCAAAGAAGCCGTTACCCGAGGGATTTGATTCCTGGGACGACTCGATCATGCTTGACGAGGCAATGCCTGCAGTTGATATCTCGCCTGATGACGATGCAACGATTTTGTACACCAGCGGAACTACCGGACGTCCAAAAGGTGCAGTCAGCACTCATCGTTCAATTATTCAAGCGCTCTTGGCGTTTTCATGTCGAACCACAATTACGAATGTTCGCTATCCCAAGGATCCCAAAGACCCGAACGATGCGCCAAGCTTGGTACCCGCATTCATTTTGGTCGTACCTCTCTTCCATGTCACCGGCTGCATTCCGGTCATGATGAGCTGTTTTGTCGGTGGACTCAAACTTGTGATCATGTACAAGTGGGAACCAGAACGGGCGTTGCAACTCATTGAACGCGAACAGATCACCAACTTTGTTGGAGTGCCCACCCAATCTTGGGACCTTTTAGAATGTCCAAACTTTTCAAAGTATGACGTCTCAAGTCTGAACAGCGTGGGTGGTGGCGGAGCACCTGCACCTCCTGAATTGGTGAAGCGCGTCGCGAACAACTTCAAAAAGGGCCAGCCAGGTATTGGTTACGGTATGACTGAAACGAATGCTTACGGTCCACAAAATACTGGACCTGATTACATCTCTCATCCCACATCAACTGGCCGCGGAGTTCCGATTCTCGAGCTTGAAACTCGCGACGCCGACGGTCTGCGTTTAGGCGCGGACGAAATCGGTGAAATTTGGTTCAAGGGTCCGCATCTCATTCGGGGATATTGGAATCGACCAGAGGCGACGGCCGAAACCATTGTCAATGGTTGGCTGCGTTCGGGCGATCTTGGAAAGATTGACGAAGACGGATTTGTCTATGTCCTTGATCGTGCCAAAGACATGGTCCTTCGCGCTGGCGAAAACATCTACAGCGCCGAAGTTGAAGCCTCAATTTATGAGCTCCCCCAAATCCACGAATGTGCGGTCTTCGGACTTCCGCACGAGCGTCTCGGTGAAGAAGTCGCCTGTGTCATCATGCTCAAACCGGGCATGAGCCTGAATGCCGAAGACGTTCGAATTCATGTTGCCAAGAACTTGGCTGGATTCAAGGTGCCAACTCGAATCGCATTTGTTCTCGAGCCTCTACCCCGTAATGCTTCAGGAAAGATTCTCAAGCGCGAATTGCGAGACACCTTTCCGGCGGAATGAGCCCGCTTGTGGCATAATTTTGTAGTGAAGCACGATCACCCACATGTTCATGGACCTGATTGCGGTCATGCGGCAATTCCCCATGACGATCATCTTGATTACGTGCATGATGGGCATCTGCACCATCAGCATGATGACCATTGGGATGAGTGCACCGTTGATGGCTGTATCGAGCATGCCCAGCACGAACATCAACACGGACCGAATTGCGGTCATGTCGCGGTCGCCCATGGAGATCACATCGATTACCTACACGACGGGCACTTACACGCGGCCCATGGCGACCACTGGGACGAACACTAACCCTGTGATTCTGGTGTCGTTTTAGTTGGCTATACCGAAAGAAATGACACCAGAATCACAACAATTTCCGGATTAGTGGTCGTGGTGGTGTTCGGTGACCACGAGTTGATCGCCCACTTTGGTGAGTCCGATACCGAATGTTTCGAGCAAGTTCTCGGGAGTCATCACCACATTGGGTGGACCATCGGCGATCACTCGACCAGCAAGAAGTAACACGCGGTCGCAAGTTGAAGCTTCTCCGACATCGTGCGTCGCAGTCACAATCGCTGCTCCCCGACTGCGTTCAAAGTTTAAGGCATCAATGTACGCAGCACGTCCAGGTGCATCGAGACCGGCCGTTGGTTCATCGAGTAGCAACAAATCAGATCGACGGGCGAGTACCTGCGCTAAATACACCCGCTGTTGTTGGCCTCCGGATAAATCGCGCAACGGCCGATCGGCGAGATCTGAAACCCTCAACAATTCCATTGATTCGTTCACGATCACATCATCTGCTCGACTTCGACGCGTAAAACGAGATCTTTGATCAAATCGACCCATACGCACAACGTCGATCACTCGCAGCGGCAATACAAAACCACTCTGGTGAAACTGACTGAGGTAGGCCACTCGGTGCGATGAGTCGCCAACTGGGCGACCAAGTATTTCTAAGGCACCTTCAACGACTGGCAAAAGTCCAGCCAAAGTCCGCAACAAAGTAGTTTTGCCTGAACCGTTTGATCCGACCAGAGCCGTTGAACCACCAGGTTTCAAGAACGCTTCAACACCAGAAAGTACGGCATGCGAACCATAACCAACGCTTAATCGGCGGGCGACAACTGCTATTTCACTCATGCCCGCGCGCCCTGAACTGATTTCTTGAGTGAGACAAAAGTCAGCACAACGAAGAAGATCGCAACTGCCGTCAAAACAACCGAGGCACCGGCTGCCCACGAAAAATGGTACGAAGCCAAGAGACCAAGATACGTAGAAACAATTCCAACAACCGAGGCCCACAGCATCATCGTTCCAATTCGCTTAGCAAGCAACGCTCCAACTCCTGCTGGGGCAAGCAACATGCCAAACACCAAAAGCGAACCAACAGTCTGAAATGAAACAACCACGGTTCCGGCGATCAAAACCAGCATCAAACGGTGGTACCACTGGGCCTTATACCCCATCGCACGCGTGAGGTCGCCGTCGAAACAGAGCAACAAAAATGGGCGTGCCGACAGTATTGAGACAACAACTACGACTAACAACGCGAGTGCCTGAGCCAGCAGATCTGAATGTGCAACACCCAAGAATTGACCAAACAGAATTGATTCCAAATCGCCGCTCAATTTGTTCGAACTCGAAACAAGCACGACACCGAGCGCAAGAAGGCCGATGAACAGCAGTCCGATCGCTGTGTCATTTGACAGTTTTGAACGAGCGGTAATAAAACCAACTCCACCGACCATGACCGCAGCCCCAACTGCGGCACCAAGCATCGCCGGCATTCCCAAAATCATCGCTCCAGCAACACCCGGCAAAACTCCATGGGCAAGCGCATCACCAATAAAAGCCATTCCTCGAAGAACAACGTAAGTTCCAACAATCGCACAGGTGAGGGAAACAAGAATTCCTGCTAAAAGCGCTCGCTGCATAAATCCGTTATGCAGAAAGGGATCGACGAAATTGCCCATTAGTACTACGACTCGAGCGCTGTCACAATTGTTGATGCGAGATTCATCATGAAAGTTGCATACGACCCATCGTCGGGAAGTACATGCGTTGAAACTTCAACGACTTTAACTCCCGCATCTTTGGCCAGAGAATCAGCAACATCGCCCGATGTGCCGAGTTCGGTAAAAATCACTTGTACTTGGTTGGTCTTGATCTTCTCAACAAGCGAAGTCATATCAGCGGCAGATGCTTCAGATTTGCTGGACAGATTAGGAATGATCGCCCCAATCAAAGTGAAGTCGTAACGACGAGCAAAATAACCCAATGATTCATGTCCGGTAATGAGGAGACGTTGCGCTGGGTCAAGTGCACTCATTGATTTTTCAATGTTGTGATCAAGGGTCAGCAAGTCTTCTGAAACCTTTGCGGCTTGTTCAGATATTTCTATATTGATGCTTGACAATTTTTCACCAAGTGCACGTACAACTTCGGACATCACCGATGGATCGGTCCAGATGTGTGGATCTTGAGCACCGACTGATTGGTCCTCATCGGTTGGGCCGGTGCCTTCACCTTCTCCGACACGACGTGGCGTGATGTGATCGGTGGCCACAAAAATATCGACGTGATCATCTTGTGCTTGCTTTAAAACGTCAACGAGACCCGCTTCAAGACCCAGCCCATTTGTGACGATGAGGTCGGCATGTTGCAACTTTTCAATGTCTTTGGCTGATGGCTGCCATTCATGGGGATCACTACCGTTCGGCATCAGAACAGTGACATCGGCAGCGTCACCCACGACATCGGCTACGACCGCTCCCAAAATTGAATATGTGACGACGACGCTCGGACGATTTGGCATCGTTGTCGCAGCAGAATCACTACCCCCGCACGAGATCGCCAACATTGAAAACACCAAGACCATTGCGGCGATGCTTCCTGTTCTTATTTTGGCGGAAAAATCACTCACAACATAATGGTAATGATTCTCATTTATGAAAGCAACACTTTGGTCTTTCTTGGGGCAGCATTCGCCCGCACGCACTACGGTCTGATCATGGTTTCTGCATTTCTGCACCCCTTCGCCAAACCAACTCGGACCGATTTTCGAACCCTCGTACGTGGCCAGGGAGCCGTGGTGTATGACAACCAGGGCAATCAATACATCGACGGCATGGCGAGCCTTTGGTACTGCGCAGTAGGTCACGGTCGCAGCGATATGGCCGAATCAATAGCTCGTCAGGCCGGGACGCTGGCGGCGTATTCAACTTTTGATCCATTCACCAACGAGCCCGCCGAACAACTTGCCGAAAAGTTGGTCTCAATCGGACCTATGACCGATGCGCGCGTGTTCTTCACCTCCTCTGGTTCGGAAGCTATTGATACGGCAATGAAGTTGGCTCGACTCGCTCACGTCCAAGCCGGCCATCCCGAGCGCACCTTGATCATTTCTCGCCAACGCGGCTATCACGGCACTGCTTATGGTGGAACGAGCGCACAAGGCATTCCTCCCAATCGCGAAGGTTACGGTCCTCTCGTTGGCGATGTTGAACAAGTGCCCGCTGATGACATCGAAGCTCTTGCGTCCGTGATGTCGCAACGTGGCAACACCATCGCGGCAATTCTTGTTGAACCTCTACAGGGCGCCGGTGGTGTATTCCCACCGACCGAGGGTTACCTCGAAAGCGTTCGTCGCTTATGCGATCAACACGGTGCCTTCCTCATTTTTGATGAAGTGATCAGTGGTTTTGGTCGACTCGGAACCTGGTTCGCCGCTCACAAATACAACGTGTGCCCCGACTTGGTCACCTTTGCAAAAGCAGTCACTTCTGGCTACCAACCTCTTGGTGGCGTCTTTGTTGGTCCAGCAGTTCGTCAACCTCTTGAAGCAGATCCCGCATTCTTCTTGCGTACGGGCTTCACCTACTCGGGCCATCCGACCGCGTGCGCCGCTGCGTTAACCAATATTGGAATTCTTGAAAGTGAAGACCTACTCAACCGCTCACTTCATATTGGCAAACGTCTATCAACCGGACTGCAATCACTCGCTGACGATGGAATGGTTGCAGCAATTCGGGGTGATGGTTCAGTGTGGGCGGTTTCTCATCATCCCCACAACGACCCTGTTGTCATTCGTGATCGCATGATGGATCTTGGAGTGATCACGCGCGCCATCGGCGCAGATGCCAATACCTTTTGCCCATCATTCGTCATCAGCGACGCACAAATTGATCAAATAATTGACGTTCTAGCCACAGCACTGAAAGCAAACTGAACAGCCACATGAACAAACCAGTATTTAACCCTTTCAATCCAGTATTTCGCGCTAACCCATATCCGTTTTATGAAGCCTTACGCGAACAAGATCCGGTCCACACCACTGAGTTGGGCGGCATTGTCTTGACGCGCTACGAAGATGTCTCCTCGACACTTCGAAGTAATGATTTCAGCCGAGATATTGAAGCCACGGCCAATGAGCCGACTGACCCACTATGGATTGCTAAACGCGAACGCCGAAAAGGTCGTGAGGGAGCGAAAACAATTCTCAACCTTGATCCCCCAGATCACACGCGCTTACGTCGACTGGTGAGTAAAGCCTTTACTCCAACTTCAATTGATCGATTGCGCCCGCGAATTCAACAGTTAGTTGATGATGTCTTAGATCGGGCCTCAAAAAATGGCGGCATGGAACTCGTAGACGAGATGGCTTTCCCGATTCCTTTCCAGGTGATATCAGATCTATTGGCCATGCCTACAGATCGTTCCGATGAATTGCGCGAATGGGGTCAACTCATCACGCTTTCTTTGGAACCAACTTCAACTCTTGAAGACCTCGATCGAACTGATGGGGCTTTAAACGAAATGATCCCCTATTTGTTCACGATCATTGAAGATCGACGCTCTCATCCTGGCGATGACCTACTGTCCGCTCTGATCGCCGTTGAAGACGAAGGAGACAATTTGGGCCTTGATGAACTGATCTCTTTCGTCGTTCTGCTGTACATCGCTGGTCACGAAACAACAGTCAATCTGATTGGCAATTCCATCAACGCTTTACTGCGTTTCCCCGACCAGTTAGCTCACTGGCACAACAATCCGAGTATTGCGAACCGCGCCGTTGATGAACTTTTGCGCTTTGACGGACCAGTGCAGCAGACAGTTCGCGTTCCTATTGTGCCCGTGACTTATCAGTCATTACAGGGACCGGTCACAGTTCAACCAGGAACAATTGTGACGACGCTCTTGGGTGCTGGCAACCACGATCCAGCGATGTTCGCCGATCCACATACGCTCAAACTCGATCGCGCCAACTCCAATCGTCATCTCGCTTTCGCTGGCGGCATTCACTATTGCTTGGGTGCGAGTCTGGCAAAGTTAGAGGCCGAAATCGCCGTCGGATCAATGGTTGCAAGATTTCCGAATATGCATGCTGTGGGCGACATCACTTGGCGCGATCGACTCACCATCCGCGGCATTGACCACTTGCAACTTGAGTTTTAAAACTTACTTGCGAGTCTTGTATTTCACGGCACGGTTGCCGTTTTCATCGCGAGTATCGAACTGCTCAGAAATATCTTCGATCCACTGAATCGTTCCTGAACGCTCCATGAGGTCGGGGGCAATCACAAGAGCGGCAATAGCACGACCCACGCCAAGCGTCGTTTGGGCAGCGGTGAGATCGGTTCCTCGTTCACCCGAAACAGCCTGAATGAATTCAGTCGCAACCGAACCCGGATACACCGAACAACAAGCGATTCCCTTGGGCTTCAATTCAAGAGCCATGTCAGCACTCAGTCGGTCGAGACCGGCTTTGCCAGCCCCATATGACGAGCTGAAGTGATACGAACTTCCACCTGGTGATGAAACATTGATGATTGAGCCACCAGTACCTGCAGCAAACATCAAAGGTGCGGCATGCCACGAGGCGATGTAATGCGCACGCAGACCAATACCTACTTGGTCATCCCAAATGCTCACGGGGTGATCCCAAAAGCCTCCACCCCATGCCGGCGGATCAGGAATCTTGTACACGTTGTTCACCAAAATGTCGATCTTGCCGACTTCGGTTTTGATGCGGGCAAACAACCCGGCGATCTGCGCGTCATCGCCGTGGTCAACCTGGATTGCAATACCTTTGCCACCGGCTTCGTTCACCATTTTGACTGTCGTGTCAATGGTGAGTGGGCCGTCACCCGACGAACGACCCGTGATGTAGACCGTTGCTCCCTTTTCGGCAAGCGCAATCGCGGTTCCACGACCGATGCCTCGACTTGAACCTGTGACTACTGCAATCTTGCCAACAAGTTCGCGACTCACGCGGTCACTCCTTTGGCGGCTGTGAACTCAATTTCAAGATCGGTCAGACCGCGAAGCATGAAGCTCGGGAAGTACTGATACTTATTTGACTCTGACAACGTGATGGTGTCAATGCGCTTCGACAACTCTTCGGCCGCAACCTTGCCTTCAAGGCGTGACAGGTTCGCTCCGAGGCAGAAGTGAATACCTTTACCGAAGGCGAGGTTCTCACGAAGATGATCACGCATTGGACAAAATTCATCTGGCTTGTCGTACAAGACTTCATCACGGTTTGCAGACGCAAACACGATGATGATGCGCTGACCCTTGGTGAGTTGTACTCCCCCGAGTTCGGCATCCTCGGTGAGGATTCTCCACATGCCTTGAGTTGGTGTTGACAGACGAAGCGTTTCTTCAAACACTTTTTCTGCTCGTGACGGATCGGCCTTTAACGCTGCCCACTCTTCGGGGTTTTCAGCAAGTAAACGAATCATCTCGGTGAGAGACTTGGTAGTCGTTTCGTTTCCGGCCACCAACAACTGCTGAATAATGCTGAGCATCTCGGGCATATCTAATTGACGCTTGTCGGTCACTTCGGGATCATCATCATCAATCGATGCGTTCAAGAGATTCGTCAAAATGTCATCTTGTGGATGAGTGCGACGAAGTTCAATCTGTTCGGCAAAATAGTGCTGGAACTCATTAACTCCGTACTCGGCCTGAAGGCGCTGCTCGAGAGTGATGTTGGTTCCTATACCAGCAATTGAGTCATCGGACCAACGCTTAAAATCTGCCAAGCGATCATCAGGAACATTCAGCGCCTTGGCGATCACTCGAACAGGCAACGGTACGCCGAATTCTTTGACGAATTCAATGCGACCCTGATCAATCCATGAGTCGATCAATTCAACTGTGATCTGACGAACAATGGGCTCCATTTCAGCGATGACCTTTGGGTGAAAGGCGCGAGCAACCAAACGGCGGTAACGCGTGTGATCTGGCTGATCGGCGGTCAACATGGTTGGAACGCGCGGGTAACCAGCAGCCATGACTTCAGCGAACTTCTCACGGTCGGCCGAACTCAACGGCATACCTGCACCACCGAACATCGACGAGTATGTCTGTGGATCACGCAACACTTGCATCACGAGATCGTGCTTAGTGACCAGATGGACACCGAGACCCGGCACTGGATGCACGGGAGCTTCTTCACGCATTTGTGCATAGTGCGGAAATGGACACTGCTGTGTTGAAGGATCAAACGGATTAAAAGTACTGATGTCAATGGCCATGATGTGCTCTCTCTCAGAAACGAATTGAATTGAAACTAGATATTTGAATTACTTGCCGGTGAGGCGTTCAACAACGGGAATCACTGCATCAATAACCGAAGCGCCAAAGCTGACATAACTAATGCCAAACCGTTCACGTCGTTCAACAATGCGATCACAGATTTCATCGACTGAACCGATTAAAGCATTTGGATGTTCGGCGAACACTTCGGGAGTCATTCCAAACATTGGAGCCATCTTGGCGCGAGTACCTTCACCATCCGGCGTCACGATCGTGAAATAGGCGGCAATTTCAATTTCAATCTGATCAAATCGTGCGCCTGCACCATCTTTAATCCACTGAATCTTTTGATCGGTCAACTCTGCGGTCGATGATCCAATTCCGGCGGCACCCAATTTGCCCGACGAGTTATTGAAGTTCAAACTCACGATGTCGGCTTCGCGACCAGCAATTGTGAGAATTCGTTTTGCTCCGCCGCCAATCATGATCGGAGGACCCGATTTCGTAAATGGTTTTGGTACGGCTTCAAAACCGACAGCATGAACATGCGGAGTATCAATATTCAATTCGCCTTCAGCAAAAGACGCCCGCAACAAAGCGATGACTTCTTCAAAACGATCAATACGCACGCCGGCACGGTCAAAAGGAATTCCGATTGCTTCGTATTCACCTTGCAGCCAACCAGCTCCAAGACCCAACTCAAGACGACCTTCAGAGAAGAAGTCAAGAGTTGCTACTTCTTTAGCCAGCATCACCGGGCTGCGATAATCAACGCACAACACCCGGCAACCAACTTTGATAGTGCTTGTCGCCTCAGCAGCAACTGCCATCGCAGGGATTGCGGCCACGGTTTGAATCGGGTGACCGGTGGCAGTTAAAGCGGGGCCAGGTCCGATGATGTGATCGGCTAAGTGAAACGATGAGAAACCCGATGCCTCGGCCTTGCGGGCGAGTTCGCGCCATTCTTTGCCCGAGTTAGGAGCGTATGCCTGTAGTCCAAAGCGAAATGGCTTGTTCATGCTGGAACCTCCAAGATTGTGACCGCACCGGTGTCACCGTTGACCTCGATGAGCGCACCATTAGGAATACGTACAGTTGCGTCAGTTGCCGAAACAACACATGGCAAACCGAGTTCTCGACTCACGATGATGGCATGACTGATTGCCGCGCCAACGTTGACGACGACAGCACCGCACGACATGAACAAAGGAGTCCAGGCCGGATCGGTGTTGGGAGCAATCAATACATCGCCAGGTTCAAGATCGCCAGGCTCGGTCGGATCAAGAATGACTCGTGCCCGACCCACATATTGTCCAGTACAACCAGGAACGCCTTGCACCACTTCGCCAACTCCGGCCTTGGCTGCATTTGACTGACCCTTCTTCTTGTATTCGCTCAATGGCGGAACAACGCCGTTCTTAATGAAGAAAGGAGGCTCAAGCAATTGCAGTTCTTGCCACTGTGCGTGTCGGACAGCGAGGGTGTCCTTCATCGATGCACCTTCAAACAAGAACTGATCGAGTTCCGAATCAAGCAAGGCAAACACATGATGAGGATCCTTCAAAGAACCCTCAGCGGCACGACGACGACCGAGTTCACGAAATGCCATACGAACTTCATGAAGCGCGCGAATGATGTTCGTCTTCGTACGTTCGCGGATTGCCATTTGCGAACTGGCGATCAATGCCCCTTCAAGTTGGCCGGCGAGTTCTTCACCGAGCGGCTTGACTTTGGCACGAATGTCCTCGGTAAGAGCCTTGCGCTCTTCGGACTTACGAGCATTACGGATCTTTGGCGATTCAGCATCTGACTGCAAACGAATTCGGTCAATCACTGCTAGCGCAAACTCGGGCTTGGTTTCCCAGGTATCTGCGCTGATTTCCCATTCATTGGGCCCGCGTGAACCGAACTCAACAATGAACTGTGCAAAGTCGGCAACAAACTTCTTCGCGTCGGCACTATTTGATGCCTGCAAGCGTCCCAACAAACCAGCAACTCCAGCATTGAATTCTTTGGCGACATCGCTGGATGCATTGACACTGCGCGACAGTTCCCACATGCGGTAACTAGGTTCGGCCGAGTCAACATCGCCGATGCCAGCAATCAACTTCATGGCAGTTTCGGGTTCACCGAGTGCTGCGCACACTGCACCCAAAATTCCGGGCGCAATCGCCGAGTCTGACGACGGCGGCGTGTGGCTATCAAACAATTTGC
The DNA here is from genome assembly GCA_037138315.1 of Actinomycetes bacterium. Lineage (GTDB taxonomy): Bacteria > Actinomycetota > Acidimicrobiia > Acidimicrobiales > Ilumatobacteraceae > Casp-actino8. The sequence continues at coordinate 5,532 of JBAXIP010000030.1, read as the reverse complement.
GAAGCAACGGCTGGAACATCCGCGCCCGCGTCAACAATCCGGCATCAGACAGAGTTGTAAGATCGGGACGAGCCTGACGAAGGGCAATCGTCATCACTTTTTCAGCGTCAACTTCGGGAATTGAAGTGTTGGACATGACCCAACCCAAGTGAGCCAATACGCCTTCGGCCATTTCGGGACGATCGTCGAGAGGGTGTGCTTCATATGGCGGGACTTCGGGGTGATCACCAAAGAAGGCGAGGTCGAGTTGTTCAACAGTCAAGAGCGGACTACGAACAGCCTGCATGCGTACATTGGCCAAGTTGATGTAGAAGTAACCGGCGAAGAAACCGCACACTTCGGGCTCACCGTCGGTGAACTCATCCAAGGTGTAGTTGCCGCCGCGCACGTAGCCGTCGCGCCAACCGAGCAAGATGCCGTTCTCCCAGCAAAACTGCTGGCTCAGCGGGCTCGCCGAAACACTGAGAACCTCGCCTGCATTGGCTCGGGTGTAGTGCGGCCAGCGCTTACTCGGCGCTCGGTCTGTTATCCAACGATCAGCCATGTCAATCCCCTCGGTACGGCAAATTTACTACCGTCCTAGAAACTAACCGATTGATTAGTTCTGTCGCTACGCCAAGGTCGCTGCTGACCCCGAAACACTAATTCTTCGGGGTTGCGGTGATTTTGAGGCTCGTTAGTCCCCGCAAAACAAATGAGTCACCGTACGGGAAGTCGTTATCTGGAGCCAGTCGGATGTCATCTAAGTGCTCAAGAACTAGTTGCAGGGCGATTCGCGCCTCGGCCCGGGCCAAGCCAGCACCTGGGCAGAAATGCTCGCCATTTCCGAAAGCCAGATGGTCTTTCACATTGGCCCGTTCGGGGTCAATCGCATCTGGGGCCGCGAACTTACATTCGTCGCGATTCGCCGAGGCAAAAACCAACCACATGTGATCGCCAGCAGGAATCGTGGTTCCGGCAATGTCAACATCGACCTTGGCTTGACGGAAAAGTCCCCCGACCGGAGCTTCACTGCGCAACATCTCTTCAACAAAGGCCTCAATCAACTCAGGTTGTTGACGAAGACGGTTTTGCAGATCAGGATTCTCGGCAAGACAACGAATCATGTTCGAGATCAGATTGGTTGTTGTCTCATTGCCAGCGACCAAAAATTGCTGCAACATGCCGAGCTGCTCGTCGTCGGTCAGTTCTTCGCCATCGATCTGAGCATTAGCAATGTCGCACAAAAGATCGCCAGTCGGGCTGGCTTTACGAGCGGCGATCTGCGCCAAGAAATATTCGGTGAATTCTTTCGTTGAGATTAAGAAACCCCGTACTTGTTCAACCGATGGCGAATGATTGCCAACCGGCATCACGATGTCGTCAGACCAACGCTTGAACGTTGCCAGATCTTCACCAGCCACACCAAGAGCGATAGCAATGATCGTCATCGGTACGCCGACAGTAAAGGTTCGCAAAATGTCGGTCTGACCATTGGCCTGTAATTCTTGCTTGACTCCTTCCAAGAGTTTGAGAGCGACCTCGGTGATTGTCGGTTCCATCGCCCGAATGCGGTCAGGGCGAAACGCTGGATTGACCAACTTGCGCTGGCGGCGATGATCAGGCGGGTCGGCATTCAGCAAAACCGCAACTCGACCACGAGTCATCGTGTTTGAACCCAAGAGAGTGGCCATCTCAGGCTCTTGCATGAGTTGCATGATTCCGTTCATCAATGCCTCGCCAGCCGCTTGAGGGCCAGTAGGACTCAAACTCGAGAAACGGTCGGTGTCGCGTAAAATGGCCCGCACATCGTCATAACGCGTGATGATCCAGGCACCCAGATCGGCATTGAACTGAACCCCTTCTTGGGCCCGCAGCCCAGCAAAGATCGGGTACGGGCACGCAATGGCCGCCTGCTTGCGGTGAATCAGGTCATCAATCACTAATGATTCGCTCATTGCAGTTCTCTTTTCGTGAACTAAATCGACGTTGGGTCTGTTCACAAACTAATCGGTGGATTAGTTTGTGTACATACCCGTGGGGACGGGACCAATTGCTCTATCTAGGGGGAAATATGTCGACCACTGCCGATCACGAAATTTCAACACACCTGTCATTTTGCCGCTTCTGCCACGCCAGTTGCCCCATCGAGGTCGATGTGCAACACGGTCAGGCAGTCGCCATTCGTGGTGTTGCCGACGACCCCATCTTTGCGGGGTACACCTGCATTAAGGGTCGCCAGATTCCTGAACAAATGACTCACCCCTCACGCTTACTCAATTCATTGCGTCGCCGCCCCGATGGAACCTTTGAAGAGATCTCATCAACATCAGCCATGGACGAGATCGGTGCCAAGTTGCGCCAAATCGTTGAAACGTATGGCCCGCGTGCAGTGGCGTCGTATACCGGAACTGGCGGATACCAAAACTCTCTCGCCGTTCCCGTCGCTCGCTCCTTTCATCAAGGCTTCGACTCCCCTTCGTTCTACACATCAGTCACCATCGACCAACCCGCAAAATCAACCGCCCCTTTCCGCGTTGGTATTTGGGAAGCCGGTTATCACAACTTCAGTGATGCCGAAGTGTTGCTCGCAATTGGCTACAACCCAATGGTGTCAAGCTTTGGACCAGTCGGTGGCTTGCAAGGAACTAACCCGTATGTGGTTCTGCGTGAAGCCAAAAAGCGGGGAATGAAGTTGATCGTTATTGATCCTCGACGTACCGAATTCGCAACGCAAGCCGATATTCACTTGGCGCCCAAGCCCGGTGAAGACCCCACCTTGATGGCGGGAATTTTGAAGATTGTTATCGACGAAGGCTTATTCGATCACGAATTCTGCGATCAGTGGGTTGCCGATTTACCGCAACTCGCCGATGCCGTTTCAGCATTCACCCTTGATTACGTTGCGAAACGTTGCGATGTTCCTGCCGATGACATCGTGGCTGCGGCTCGCATGTTTGCTTCAGCCAAGAAGGGATCAAGCGGAACAGGCACTGGTCCGTCAATGGCTCCGCACTCTGGCCTCACTGAACATCTCTCCATCACTCTGAATACCATTTGTGGTCGCGTGAATCGCGAAGGCGACAAACTCGAAAGTGGTTATTTCTTGTACCCCGAGACACCACATCGCGCTCAGGTTCACGCTGCTCGCCTCGCTGCATCGGGAGCGCCGTCACGTATGCGCAATTTGCGTGGTATCCGAGGTGAGATGTTGACAACTACTTTGGCGGAAGAAATCTTGACTCCGGGCGAAGGCCAAGTGCGCGCACTCATCGTGAGTGGTGGCAATCCAGTTGTGGCATGGCCCGATCAAGAACTCACACTCAAGGCAATGAAAGATCTTGAGTTGCTCGTCGTGATTGACCATCGCATGTCGTCGACTGCCGAGTTTGCTCATTACGTCGTTGCACCAACGCTCTCACTCGAACGAGCCGACATTCCGCACTTGATGGATCGTTGGTTCCGCGCTCCGTACACCAACTACACCGATGCCATTACTGAACGCGCTGGTGATGTCTTAAACGAATGGGAAGTGTTCTGGGAACTCGCTAAGCGCATGGGGTCAACACTCCCCTTTCCTGCTGGCGAGACACCCATGGATGTTCGCCCAACTGACGATGAGATGATTGACCTCGCCTATGCCGGTTCGCGCATGCCCATGGATGAAGTGCGAGCCAACCGCATGAAGGTTCATCCGGACAAAATTATGACTGTTTCGGCAGCCGATCCCGAGTGCACTGCAAAGTTCACAGTTGCACCAGATGACATTGTGGCTGAAATGAAAGAGATCGTTGTCGAAGGAGACGGCGCTGCAGCCCTAGGTATTGATCCGTCGCTGTATCCATTCCGATTGGTCAGCCGACGCTTAAAGCATGTGCTGAATTCATATGGATCTGATTTGTCAGTACTTGGCGCCAAGGGATCATCGAACTCGGCATACATGAATCCTGATGACATGAAAGATCATGATCTCGTTGATGGTGATCTCATTGAGATCTTCTCACCACGCGCTTCAGTGCAGGGCCTCGTTGAGTCTGCTCCCGATGTTCGCCGTGGAGTGATTTCAATGGCTCACTCGTGGGGCGGGTCATCACTCACCGATGAAAAAGTGCGCGACATTGGATCGCCGACAAGCCGTTTGGTATCTGTCGACAAGGGCTACGATCGCATCAACGGCATGGTCGTGCAAAGTGCCATTCCCGTACGTATCGCAGTCGTCGAACACATCAACCGCTGATTACAACTTCTAGGAGACACATCATGGCTCGAATCAATGTTCCCGATGGTGAAGGCCTAGAAGCCCATCGCATGTGGAAGTTAGCACCACATATGGGCGCCGGTATGAGTGCCATGAGCGAAGCCGTCTACGTGAAGTCAAGTTTGAGCGTTCGCGAGCGTGAAATCGCACGCATGCGCATCGCGCAACTCAATCAATGCGTCGTTTGACTGAATACTCGAGCTGCATCGGCGATGCAGCAAGGATTAAGTGACGAGAACTACAACTCGGTTCAGCATTACCACGATCACCCCGATTTCACTGACCGCGAGCGTCTCGCAGCCGAATACGCAGAACGCTTTGCGATTGACCACACTTCGGTTGACGACGAACTGTGGGGACGCCTGCAAAGCGTGTACAGCGACACCGAACTATTAGAACTCACCATGACTATTGGATTTTGCGTTGGCATGGGACGCGCCTTCCAAGTTTTAGATGTGGCGCGTGACTTTGACATATTGTGGAGTCGCGAACCCGACTCAGCCCCAAACACACCCAAGGAATAGCCATGACCCCTCTCGAAACTGTCAATGCATTTATTCAGGCATTGGAAAACCGCAACGTCGACGCAGCAGTTGCTCTTGTGAGCGATAACTGCGAGTACGACAATGTGCCGATGGGCAAAGTATTCGGGCCCGAAGCCATTTCATCGATGCTCAAGCCAATGATTGAAGGTTGCAGCGAAGTTGCATGGCCCGTTCATCGCGAGGCGGCAACCGGAAACTTCGTTTTCAACGAGCGCACCGACAAATTCCATATGCCCTTCGGCTGGCTTGAAATGCCCGTCACCGGCGTCTGGGAAGTCGTCAACGGCAAGATCACTCTGTGGCGTGACTACTTCGACCTGCAGACGTATATGAAACAACTGCCCAACACTAAATAACCTCGTGATTCTGGTGTCGTTTTAGTCGGTATAGCCAAATAAAACGACACCAGAACAACAATAGTTAGTGGGTTTCGCCGAGGTAACTGGCCTGGATCAGACTGCGGTCCTTGGCCATCTCGGCGGCATTGCCTTCCATTGCCAACTGTCCGTGACTTAACACGTACGCCCGGTCGGCAACTTGCAATGCCATGTGCACGTGCTGTTCAACGAGCAAGACACCGGCACCAGTTTCATCAGCGATCGTTCGCAGAATCGGCAATAGACGTTCAACGATGATCGGCGCGAGACCGAGACTCATTTCGTCCACCATCAGCAACTTTGGATTCACCGTGAGCGCCCGAGCCATTGCGAGCATCTGCTGTTCTCCACCAGACAACAAACCAGCGCGACG
>JBAXIP010000029.1:0-18080 GCA_037138315.1 Actinomycetes bacterium | reverse complement strand
CCAATGAGTGCATCAAACCCTTGGGTGTTCTGCATCTCCTTGATGTCGACCCCAGCGTTGAAGCCACGGCCTTCGGCTCGTAAGACGACGACTCGTACCTTTGTGTCGCGACCCAAGGCCGTGATGGTGTCGGCAACCTCAAACCATTCAGCCACAGTGAGGGCGTTGACAGGAGGACAATCCATGATGACCTCGGCGATACCGCGGTCGTTGATATTTGAAGAAATTCCCACGAGTTGAGCGTACTCCCCATCTGACGAAGCGTCAGAAACGAGCGCTGAGTTCCTACTAAGGTTCGTCACGTGGCAATCACAATTGACTTTTCTGGACAAGTAGCCCTCATTACGGGTGGCACCAAGGGTGTGGGCAAGGGGATTGCTCGGCGATTTGCCGATGCCGGTGCTCAAGTTGTCGTGTGCGCTCGCTCAATTCCGGATGACTTGCCCAAGGGCTGGGCGGCCTATCCAGTTGACCTTCGCGATGCCGACCAAGCGACAGCGTTGATTGATCAAATCGTTGATCGTTTTGGGCACCTCGACATCTTGGTCAATAACGCTGGGGGCAGTCCTCCGTCTGATACTTCAACTGGGTCGGCCAACTTTGCGCAAAAGATTGTGGCGGTCAATTTGTTCTCGGCGATGTGGTGCAGTCAGGCCGCTAATCGTCATATGCAGAATCAAACCAATGGTGGATCAATCGTGAATATCGGAAGTGTTTCCGCCGAGCGACCAGCACCAACAGTTGCGGCTTATGGCGCAGCGAAAGCCGCATTGGCCAACTACACCCGCACTACGGGACAAGAGTGGTTGCCAAAAGTGCGCGTCAACTTGGTGACCGTCGGAATGGTGCGAACAGAACTGGCGCACTTGCATTACGGCGACGAAGAAGGTGTGCGTCGCACCGGCGCGCAAATCCCGATCGGACGTTTGGCACAACCAACTGAAATCGGTGACGTTTGTGTATACCTGTCATCGCCGATGGCGTCGTATGTCAGCGGTGCATCAATTGAAGCCCATGGTGGAGGCGATTGGCCACCATTTTTAGACACTCCATTTCGCGATACCGGAAAGTAACATCGATGACAAAGCAACCGTGGTGGCGTAACGCAGTCATCTACCAGGTGTATGTGCGTTCATTCGCCGACGGCAATGGCGACGGTGCTGGAGACTTGGTTGGTTTATTAGATCACCTTGATTACATCGCGTCGCTTGGCGTTGATGGTGTGTGGCTGAACCCGTGTTATCCGTCTCCACAAATGGATCATGGTTACGACGTGTCGGACTACTTCAATATTGAGCCGACATATGGCGACCTAGCCATTTTTGATCAGTTAGTTGCTCGTGCTAACAAACTTGGTCTACGAATTTTGATGGATGTCGTCCCGAATCACTGCAGTGATCAACACGCGTGGTTCACAGAAGCAGTAGATGCTGGGCGAGGTAGTAAACAGCGCGAACGATTTTGGTTCCGCGATGGTCAAGGCATGAATGGTGAACTGCCTCCTAATAATTGGAAAGCAGTTTTTGGTGGAGGTGCGTGGTCGCGCATTGCCGAACCAGATGGTTCACCGGGTCAGTGGTTTTTGCACACATTCACACCATGGCAACCTGATTTCAATTGGTTGAACGAAGATGTCGTTGATTATTTCGATCGCATGTTGCGCTTCTGGTTTGATCGTGGAGTTGATGGCTTCAGAGTCGATGCAGTGACGGTTGTTGGCAAAAATCCCGATTTGCCTGATGCGCCAGCAATGGCGGGTGCTGTTGCCGAGACTGATGCGTGGGCATTTAATCCGTACACAGTTTTTTGGCCGTCAGCGCATGATGCATGGCGACATTGGCGTGAAGTTGTTAATCAGTACGAGATTGATCATCCGGGTCGCGAGTTGGTGACCGTGTCCGAGGCATACACGCCCGGCAAACCAGATTTACTTCTGCGTTATGTTGAGCCCGATCAGTTTCATCAATCGTTCACTTTTGATCTGTTGCTGAGTCCATGGAATGCCTTGAGCCTCCATAAAGCCGCAGCGCGTTCGTATCAAGCACTGCACAATGCGGGAGCAACCCTCACGTGGGCTTTAAATAATCACGATGCACATCGCGTGGTAACTCGTTACGGACGAGCCGATGCCCATCTCATGTCATCGTGGACCGGAAGCAACTTGGTGAATAGCGATGCACCGGTTGATCTAGAACTTGGTCATCGACGAGCGCGTGCCGCAGCATTACTCGTTCTCGGATTACCTGGCGCTGCGTATCTCTACATGGGTGAAGAACTTGGTTTACCTGAAGTGCTAGATATTCCAGATGCAGCACGACAGGATCCAATCTTTGCTCGCACTGAAGGTCGGGAAAAAGGGCGTGATGGCTGTCGTGTGCCAATGCCGTGGATGACTGATTCAGCGAACCTCAATGGATTTTCAACGTCGTTATTGGCGAAGGCTTGGATGCCACAGCCAGAAGCCTGGGGATCTTTCTCTGTCGAAGGTCAGGATTACGACTGCAGTTCGATGTTGGCTTTGTATCGCCAAGCGTTGTCCTTCCGAGTCGACATGGTCAAACAGGGTGAGGCGATCGAATTTTTTGGTGATGGCACTGACGGACTGTTCTCATTTACGCGCGGCTTGTATGCAGTAGTTGTCAATACATCGGCCGATGCTGTAGAGATTCCTAAAGAAATCATGGTTGGCCGGGAACTGATTTTGGGCTCTCTGCCAGAGGCCTTCTCACGAGTTGACGAATCATCCTTCATTGCCGGCAACTCAGCAGTGTGGCTTGGGTAACTCGCAGCGTTTAGAGTTTCCACATGGATGTCGTTTGGACCGATCTGCACCGTCATCAAAATCCGAAGATGGAAATCAATCTCGGGCAACCTATTCCGACCTATGAACGTCCCGATCGTGCCGAGACGATTCGCCAACAACTTGAAACTGATGCGCGCTTCAATTTCATTGGGCTCAAAGAACATGGTCGTACCCCGATTGAAGCAGTGCATGCACTCGGCCTCATTGACTATCTAGAAAAGGCGTGGCCAGAAATTCATGCTGCGACTGGTCGATCTGAATTTGCCCCTGAAGCAATGTTGCATGTTGGTTTACGTGAAGGAATGAGTGCTGGGCGCCCGCCATTAGGCGCAGCAGCAGCCTTTGGTTACTGGTGCTACGAAACCGCAACCCCAATGGTTGAAGGCACGTACATTGCATCGCGGGCGTCGGTCGATGTAGCGCTTACTGCCGCAGAAAAGATTCTTGCTGGAGCACCTTCGGCATATGGCTTGTGTCGTCCACCAGGTCACCATGCGGCGGCCAATGTGTTTGGTGGGTTTTGTTATTTCAATAATGCGGCCATTGTTGCGCATCATGTTGCGACAACGACCGGAACCAAGGTGACTGTTCTTGATGTTGATTATCACCACGGCAATGGAACGCAGCAGATTTTTTACGAACGTGACGATGTTCAGTTTGTTTCGTTGCACGGCGACCCGGTCCGTGCCTATCCGTGGTTCATTGGACATGAAGATGAGTTGGGTGCGGGTAAAGGTCGGGGCTACAACATCAACGTGGCATTCGGACCCGAGGCTGAAGACGACGAATATGTATCAAGACTCGCTGGAGTCTGTGAGCAGATTGCTTCGTTCGCTCCATCAATGGTGATCGTGTCATTGGGTGTTGACACATATTGGAATGACCCAATTAGCGACTTGGCCTTAACAACCGACGGCTATCGCCGTTGTGGCGAAGTGGTGAAGCAACTTGGATTACCCACTTTGATTCTGCAAGAAGGTGGCTACGACATTGAGGCGATCGGCCGCAACGTCCATGCCTGGATTTCACCTTTCGCCTAATCAATTTTGCAAAGGTAATAATTGCTCAGCGGCGACAGCGAGATGGTCGCACCATTCGTTGGCCGACTTCGGTTCAACGATGGGTAGAACCACAAACTTAGAAATTCCGGCATCAATAAATTGCTTAATAAACTCTTGGAGCGCGGGCCAACCCTGTGGGACGAGTTGGTTGATGTCGTCAAGATCGGGGCGCCGAGTCATCAATGCTTTGGCAACAGAGTCGGGGAGAGGAGCATGAGCGTATGGAATGAGCACCCCGAAATGCTCTGGATCTATTTCACGTTCATGTTCAGAAGCCACACGTTGAATTTCAATACGTCCACGTTCGGCATCAGCGGGCGTCACGAAACTTGGAAGCCAACCATCGGCCAGTCGCCCGACGCGCTTCAACTCACTTGGGGCAATTCCGCCGAGCCAGACATCGGGTGAACCATTGAGGGGCTTGGGCTGAACGCGAAGGTCGTCGTAGTTGAAATATGTGCCGTGGTGCGTGACGCTCGGTTGTGTCCAGCAGGCTCTGATGACTTCAAGTGCTTCGTTAAATCTTTTGGCGCGTTCTTCGCGCGCTACACCGAAAGCTTGTTGTTCATGCGGGTCGGCAACACCTAATCCGAATGCCGGAAGCAATCGACCATTCGACAATCGATCGAGAGTTGCAAGTTCTTTGGCGAGAATGACAGGGTTGCGGCCGGGCAACACCATCACACTCATGCCAAATTTCAACTTCGTTGTGCGGCCAGCCGCGAAAGACATCGCAACGAGCGGATCGGGTGCTTCGCCGCCGATGCGCTCGCTCAACCACAAGCTGTCGAAATTCAAAGCTTCAAGAGCATCAACAACTTGTGTGAAGCCGTCGTCATTTAAGTTGGTTCGAACACCAAGCCCGTAGCCGACTCGAATTTTCATGATTTGGCAATCCTTTCAAGAATGTCGGCAGTTTCGCTGACCATTGATACGAAGGGAGAATGGTCAGTGTCAAGGGTGATCACGTTGTTGCATAGTTGCGACATGATCTTTTGGTGTTCGGGATGAACCGCTTGGTCTTGTAAGCACAAAACGTACGTGGATGAAATGGTGTCGCGCGGTGAACCAGTGACCTCTTGGGTCATGGTTGCCATTGGTTGGGGAGATAATCGCGCAATTGATGCATTTATCACCGCTTGGCTGCAACGACCGTAGAACGCTTCTTGCGCAAGTTCTGGGTTGATCGTTGTGTTGGCTTCGTCGATGACAACCATCGCGCCACCAAGTGCAGTGTCGTGGCGCGGTAATGCAATGAGTTGGGACATCACACTTTGTCCAACCTCGGGTGCAAAGGCTGCGAGATATACCAAGTTCGAAACGTTGGGATTGATCGTTGCGGCTTGGGTAATCACGCCTCCGCCATAGCTGTGTCCAACCAAGACGACATTTTCAATTCCGCGAGCGCTCAGCGACGAGAGCACGTCGGCGACACATTGTGCATCGCCGTAAAAATCGGTGAGAGGAAGTGTTGATGCTCCGTGGCCGGGCAAATCAATTGCCAGGCTCGGCACTCCGCGCCGATCAAGTTCTGCTTGTAGAGCACTAAAACACCAAGCCCCATGCCAGGCACCGTGCACCAGGACGACGTGTCGAACAGGACTCATGTGTCCATCGTGCCACAAGCGCTACCTGAGATGGGAATGATGCTCAACGTGCCCGTAACCTTGCAGGCATGTCGACCGCAGAATCATCAGCCCCAGCCAATCCTTTGAACGCCTTTCGTCTCGATGGCCGTGTCGCAATCGTGACCGGAGCCTCATCGGGTCTTGGCGTGCAATTCGCCCGCACACTTCACGCCGTGGGAGCCACCGTCGTCTTAGCAGCTCGCCGCCTTGATCGTCTTGAGGCGTTAGTTGAAGAGTTGCCGGGGTCAATCGCGATTGCAACCGACCTCAGCCTTGCAGAAGATCGTGAACGATTGATCGCCGAAACAGTTCGTCGCGTTGGACCTCCACGAATTTTGGTGAACAACGCCGGAGTCGGTCACAAGGTGGCAGTTGAAGATGAAGACCTTGACACGTTTCGTACCGCGATGGAAATCAATGTCACGGCAATTTGGCATCTCTCAAAGTTGTGCGCTCCATATATGAAAGAAGCTGGTAGCGGAAACATCGTCAATATTGCTTCGGTCTTGGGTCTTGTCGGTTCGGCACCAATTAAGCAGGCGCATTACTGCGCATCAAAAGGTGCGGTCATTAACCTCACTCGTGAACTCGGCATGCAATGGGCGCGTCGAGGTATTCGTGTCAATGCGTTGTGTCCAGGTTGGTTCCCATCTGAAATGACCGAAGGTATGGAGGACGAATCAAGTATGAGTTTCTTACGCTCAAATTCTCCGTTGCCTCGTATGGGCGAACTGCACGAACTTGACGGAGCACTTCTCTTACTCGCCAGCGATGCGGCTTCGTTCATGATTGGTCAGCATGTTGTTGTTGATGGTGGCTGGACTGCTCGATGATCTTGCACCTTGCAATTCGTACCGATTGGGAACAAGCAAAATCAAGTGGTCACTATCCGTGGTCAACGCGGGGAATTACTGTGGCCGACGAGGGGTACGCCCATTGCAGTTTTGAATCGCAGTGGAAGGGTGTTCGCGATCGGTTCTATAGCGATCTCACCGATCAAGAATTAGTGCTTCTTGAAATTGATGAAGCAAAATTGACGAGTGAAGTTGTTGTAGAACAACTCGATTCGGCACCTCAAGCATTCCCGCATATTTACGGCTGTATTGATATTGCCGCTGTGGCTAATGAAAGATCGCTGAATTAAAGATTAGGTGTGAGATGTGCCCAAGGCGCAGCTTGTTCGAGTTGTGAAGCAACTCGAATCAACACATCTTCGCGACCGTAAGCGGCGACAAGCTGCATGCCAATTGGAAGACCATTGGCATCGCGATGAAGCGGAAGACTGATGGCTGGCTGACCACTGATATTGAATTGTGAAGTAAACGAGACCCACGCGCCACCAGTCGTGAGGGGCGTCATGGGATGTTCAGGGTTGTTCGGCAATGATCCGATGAGTAGTGGAGGAGCCGACAATGTTGGGGTCAACAACAAATCCCAACCTTGCGACCACCACGACTGGATGGCGCGACGAAACTTCACTGAACTTGCTTGTGCCAGAGAGTAATCAACAGCATTCACACCTTTGGCGAACTCTGCTTGTGCCCAGTTCATCGCTTCAATATCATCAGTAGTCATTTCGCGACCAAGTGCTTCGTTGAAACGGCGAATAGCAGTGCCCATGTTGGTGCTCCACAACATGCTGAACGCCCGGCCGATTTCATTGTCGGAGAGAATTTCAGGAAAGCCAGGCTCAACATGGTGACCAAGTGATTCAAGAAGTTTTGCGGTTTTGTGAACGCCGTCAACACAATCGGCGTGTACTTCGCCACCGCGCGGATTGAAGTCGAGTAAACCGATTCGTAGTCGACCAGGATCGGCGCCAACTTCTTCAACGAATGGGCGACGAGGTGTGGGAGCAATAATGACGTCACCGATTCCGGGACCATGGGTCGCATCAAGTAGGCGAGCCGAGTCGCGCACGCTTCGACTGACACAGTGCTCAACACCAAGATTACTTTCATCGCGAAGTGGTCCCATTGAAATGCGACCTTGCGAAACTTTCAGTCCAACGAGACCGCAACACGATGCGGGAATACGAATTGAACCGCCACCATCGCTGGCATGGCCGATGGGAACAATGCCAGCAGCAACAGCAGCCGCTGAGCCGCCGCTTGATCCTCCAGAAGTTCGCGAGAGGTCCCAAGGATTGCGAGTCGGTCCCCATGCGTCGGGTTCGGTGACGGGAACACTGCCGAACTCGGGACTGTTGCCACGACCAATTGAGATCAAACCTGATGCTTTGTAACGCGCGACAAGAGTGGAGTCTTCGGTCGAGATGTAGTTCGCTTCTTTGTATGCCTTGCTGCCATTGCTCAGGGGCTTACCTGCTTCAGCGGCATAGAGATCTTTTAAGAGATATGGCACACCACGAAACGGGCCTTCGGGAAGATCGCTACTCGTCGCGAGTTGACGTGCTGCATCAAACCAGCGATATGTCAGAGCGTTCAGTTTGTTGTCGTATCGTTCTGCCCGCTCAATTGCGGCCTCAACTAACTCAATGGGAGAAACATCACCAGTAGAGATGAGATCTGCTTGGGCGGTGGCATCAAGCCAGCGAGTGTCATCTGCAAGTGAAGTCATACTCGAAATGATAGAAGACTTCGCTAAGGTAATCAGCCTGTGTCTGTCCCAAAACAAAGAAATCCAGCTGAAAGTACTCGAGATTTACTAAGAGTCGGCCCGGTCCGCAACTTGCTGGGCTCTAGCATTTTTACGTCTTCAGGTGTGATGTTGCAGGCAACAGTGCTTGGCAAACAGATCTATGACATCACAGGGCGTGAACTTGATATCGGACTACTTGGTCTTGCTGAGTTTCTTCCCGCTGCTCTATTGGTGTTGGTGACCGGTTCGGTAGCCGATCGATACAACCGCAAAATTGTTGGTGGAATTGCAGTCGCGTTTGAGCTGCTGTGTTCTGCAGCTTTAGCTGCGTATGCACTTTCTCAGCCAACTGCGGTATGGCCGCTGTTTGTGATTGCATTTGTTTTCGGTTGTGCTCGTGCATTTGCTGCGCCGTCAATCCGTTCAATTCCACCGATGGTCGCACCAGATGGCGCACTTCCCCGAACAATCGCGATGTATTCAGCAACTTGGACGACAGCAGCAATTATCGGACCGGCAACTGGCGGATTTTTATACGCCGTTGATCCAAGTGTTGCGTATCTCGTTTCGGCAATTTTGATTGGTTGCGGTGTCTCGTTCTTGCTATCTGTGAAGTTTGTGCGACCACCTACGCCACGGGCTGTGAAGGATAAGGCTGAGAAAGTATCGCTACACACTGCACTTGAAGGTTTGCGTTTCATTCGTCGTACGCCGATTTTGTTGGCCGCCATTTCGTTAGACCTATTCGCTGTTCTCTTTGGTGGTGCAGTCGCGCTCTTGCCAGCAATTGCTGAAGATCAACTTCATGTTGGTGATATCGCCTACGGATGGTTACGCGCTGCCCCCGGAATTGGCGCAGCGGTCATGGCGGTATTCTTGGCCTCGCGACCGGTGACACGTAAAGTCGGACGAACTTTGTTGATTGTCGTTGGTCTCTTCGGAGCCGCGACAGTCGCACTCGGACTGACAACGTCATATGTTGTTGCTTTTGCTGCACTTATCTTGTTGTCAGGTTCAGACATGATCAGCGTGTATATCCGTGGAACCTTGGTGCCGTTAGTGACTCCTGATGACAAGCGTGGTCGTGTGATGGCGGTTGAGAATGTCTTCATTGGTGCAAGCAATGAGTTGGGTGCTTTTGAAAGTGGAGTAGCGGCTCAGGTATTTGGAACAAAGGCAGCAGTAGTCGGTGGTGGAGTGGCAACACTTGGTGTCGTAGCGCTCTATTCAGTTTTCTTCCCGACACTTCGTCGTGTGAATCGCTTTGAAGACCTTGAGGGTCATGGCGATGAAGTTACGCAGTAATCGCTAACCAAATTGCTAATGGAATAACAATCCAAGCAAGCACCAACAAAATAATGGCATACACCGCGAAGTTATAACTTTCGTCTCGAGGCGGTTTGCCGGCCGCGCCGATGGTTTCCCAAAGTGCTCTCATTGGTTGGTCGGTTGACAGTCGTATCCGTCGTCGTGCAACACCGGCACTAAAGAGAGCGACCCATGACAAAGCACCCAAAACAAATACGGTGATGAAACCTAGAATTGAAATACCAATCGTCGAGTCCATGGCAGTGCGTGCCAAACTTTGCAATCCGCTCCCGACTGACGTAAGAGCTGCACCACCTAAAAGGAAAGTGGGAAGGCCTAGAGCATTTCCAGTGGAGTTGGCTTGAACCCGACGCGCGTCAAGGCGAGCCCGTCGCAACATGGCGTGTTCACGACTTCCCCAATCACTGTTTGCTTCACGCTTTTCGTACAGTCCGCAGATTCGTCCAGTCAGGCGATTCAGATGACTTTTCACAATCCAACGGGTGACCTGTTGTACCAACCATTGGGCGATTGGCCGAAGGGGTCCAAGGTTGGGAACTTTTGCTGGTCGTGAACCGTTGCGATCAAGCACCTCGATGCCACGCATCATCATCCGATGAGCTTCTTCAAAGCGATCAGGATGATGAAGAGGTTTGATGGCTGACATCTGTGACACCATCTCTTGCTCAACAATGCCCTTGCCACCAATTTGTTCGAGCAATAGGCCTTTTTCTTCGTCATTGTTGGCCCGAAGCACACGAAGGGCATCTATCTGGTCAAGCAGAAGTTCGGGCGAGGAGGGGGAGTTATCTGACATCAGTTGTCACCATACCTATTCGGGTCCTTTGAGTTCTACACGGGTATTCTTGACCCATTATGAAAAGCCCTCGATTGACCAAACTTTTCAAAGAGTTTCGCGACTTCATTAATAAGGGGAACCTGCTGGCCATCGCGGTTGGTTTCGTCATTGGCGGTGCATTTTCGGGCTTAGTCAAAGCAATGGTCGAAGAAGTTGTCATGCCGATTGTGGCGATACCTTTCGGAACTCCAAATTTTGATGATGCACTCATTCTCCATGTCAATGATGCTGAGATTCGTTTCGGTGCTTTTTTGACTGTTGCTGTCACCTTCATTTCGATCTCATTTGTACTCTTCTTGATGTTGAAGGCATACAACAAGGCCACGGGAACCGAGGCTGTGGCGCCGCCGACAGCCGACGTGGTTTTGCTCACGTCTATTCGTGATGAACTAAAAACGATTCGTGAACAGGGCACTGCTCAATGAATTTTCTTCGACACAGTTCGTGCCGAATCACAGTGCTTGCAGTTTTGCTACTGGTAGCGGTCGCATGCGGGTCTTCGGGTTCTGATGGAGCGACGACTACAGCGGTGAACGGAACTGTCGCTGGTGTTGGCAATCTGCCCGACCAAGTTTCGACCACTCCAGTTGATCCGGCTTCGCTAACTTCGGCTCCTATAGGAAGTCGCCCGCTCACTGTCGGTGAACTTTCAAGTGGACCGCGACTACTGATGATCGGCGATTCCATTTTTGCTGCGGTGTCACGTCGCTATAGCAATATGGCTTGCGATCGCTTAGTTCCGCTGGGCTGGCAAGTAGCAGTTGAGGCCGAACGAGGACGTTTCATCGACTTGGGCTTGCGCGTTGTGAAGAAGAAGTTGCCACAGGGCTTTGATGCGGCAGTGCTTTTCCTCGGAACCAACTATGGCAAGAAACAAGATGTTTATAAGGAATATCTCGACAAGATTCTTGATGAGTTGGCTCCGCGCCCGGTGATCATTCTTACGGCGACGGAATACAAGCCATTTATTCAAGAAGTCAACGCAGTCATTGAAGAAGAAGTGAAGACGCGCGACAATTTGTGGCTTGTTGATTGGCGCGAGATTTCAAAAGCTCCAGGAATATTATGGAAAGATGGGATACATCCAGTTGATGCCGGAAACGTTCTATTAATGGATTCAATTATCAAAGTCTTAGGCAATGCTCCCAGCGGAGATCCGGGCGAATGCCTCAAGGTCGAATTCAAAGATGATGCACCACTCACGAATGTTCCGCCAGTCGTGACCGCTGTTGAGACGACACTTGTTGACTCATCGTCAACCTCTGTCGTTGCAACGAGTACGACTGTGCCCACTGGTTCAACGGTTCCCGCATCGACTGCTGCATCGACCATTCCAACGACCTCTAGTCCTTAAATAGCGATATAAACCTCGGATACCTGTCACGGTGGTTGCGCATGGGGTTTTGAACCAACACACTTGAGGGGTGCTTCAGGTCCAATCGCTTTCGGTCGAGATTGGTGGTCGTCTCGTTGTCGAGAATGCCACCTTCACCGTTATGCCCAAAGACAAGGTCGGACTCGTAGGTCGCAACGGAGCGGGTAAGACAACCCTGTTTAAAGTTCTCGGCGGCGAGGCTGAACCAATAGCCGGAAAGATTATGCGTAAAGGTGGGTTTGGATACCTTCCCCAAGATCCACGCATCGCCGGAATCTACGACGGCCGGACTGCAATTTCTCACATCTTGTCGGGTCGCAACGTTGACGACGATTTGATGCGGCTTGAAAAGTTGCGCATTGCTATGGAAGAAGATGCGAGTGAAAGAAATGTCTCGCGTTATAGCAAGGCTGAAGAAGAGTTTTCGCTGAAGGGCGGTTATGCCGCCGAGAGTGAAGCACGAAGTATCGCCGCCGGTCTGGGCATGAGTGGTGAGCGGCTCGATCTTCCTGTCGGTGTTTTATCAGGTGGAGAGCGACGTCGAGTTGAACTGTCACGAATTCTGTTTGCTGGAAGTGATGCGTTGTTGCTTGACGAACCGACTAACCACTTAGATATTGATGCAAAGACTTGGTTACTTGGTTTCTTGCGTCAGTATCGTGGCGCACTTTTAGTGATCAGCCACGACCTTGACTTGCTCGATGAGGCAATCACCCGTGTATTGCACCTAGATCGTGATGCCGAAGACGCCACCGGTCATGTCATTGAGTACAAAGGCACATATAGCCAGTACCGACGTTCGCGTGCCGAAGATGAAGAGCGCATGATTAAGAAGGCAGCGCTGCAGTCCAAAGAGATCAATCGACTGCAAACTGTTGTTGATCGCTTCGGAGCAAAGGCAACGAAGGCTGCGATGGCTCACAGCATTGAGAAGCGAATTGATCGTTTGCAAGGTGAAAAAGTTGTTGCCCCAACCGGTGGGCGAGTCTTGCAAGTGAAATTTCCTGACCCGCCGCCATGTGGCGTGACAGTGATTGAAACTAAGCACCTGTGCAAGGGTTACGGCGGACCTCCAGTGTTCGAAGATGTCACTTTTGATTTGGGTCGTGGCGAACGTTTGTTGGTGCTTGGTTTGAACGGTGCAGGTAAAACAAGTTTGCTTCGAATTCTTGCTGGCGAAACAAAGGCAGACATCGGAGATTTCTCGTTTGGTCACCAGGTGAATTGTGGTTACTACGCGCAAGAACACGACAACCTCAATACTGATGCGACTTTGCTTGAAAACATTCGTCGCGAAGTCCCTGCCGGAGTTTCGCTCACTGAAACCCAACTACGTGCCTTGCTCGGAATGTTTGGATTGTCGGGCGACAAGGTGAACCAGAAATCAGGGACCTTGTCGGGTGGAGAAAAGACCAAGTTGGCTCTAGCGATGTTGATGGTCGGTCGAAACAACTTGTTGTTACTTGACGAACCAACCAACAACCTTGATCCTGCGAGCCGCGAAGCAGTCGCTAATGCGCTGTCGGGATGGAAGGGTGCCATCATTTTCGTGAGCCACGACACCGAATTTGTTGAGCATCTCAAGCCAACCAAGGTTTTACTCATGCCTGACGGTCAGGTTGATTACTTCAGCCATGACTGGCTTGAACTCGTCAGCCTCGCTTAAGTCTTCAATACTTCTCGCAAGTTGCACAGGCGTTATGGTTATCCCATGCGCATAGGAATTTTTGGTGGAGCTTCAAACGACGGAACAATTGACGCCATGGTGGCCGAGGCACGAAGGGCCGAAGTCGATGGTTTTGCGAGCTATTGGGCTCCGCAAATCTTTGGTCACGATGCACTGACTGCATTAGCAGTGATAGGTCGTGAAGTTCCGCGTATCGAACTCGGAACAAGTGTTGTGCCAACGTATCCACGCCACCCGATGATGATGGCTCAGCAAGCACTTACGGTGAATGCTGCTGCTGGTGGACGTTTGTGCTTGGGCATTGGACTGAGTCACCAGATTGTTGTTGAGTCGATGTGGGGTATGAGCTTTGATAAGCCAGTTCGACACATGCGCGAATATCTCGAAGTGATGATGCCCCTGCTTGAAGGTAAGCCGGTGTCGCACGCGGGCGAGGCCTTCAATGTGAACGGTGGAGTCAACGTGCCTGGCGGAACTCGCCCCAACGTTGTGATTGCCGCGCTTGGTGAGCAAATGCTCAAGGTGACGGCCGCTCTCGCAGACGGAACCCTCACATGGTGTACCGGCCCGCAGACTTTGGCCAATCACACGATTCCTACTTTGAAGGCTGCTGCTGAAAAAGCTGGACGCGATTCAACTCGGGTTATTGCTGCTTTGCCAGTGTGTGTGACCAACGATCGTGAAGCTGCTTTGCAGCGCGCTGCGCAAGTATTCGTGGTGTACGGACAGTTGCCGAGCTATCGCGCGATGCTCGACAAAGAAGGCGCAGCTGGTCCAGCCGATATTGCAATCATCGGAAGTGCATCCGAAGTTGCCGATCGCATTATGGCTTTGGGAGAAATTGGAGTTACCGATTTTGCCGCTGTTGAATTTGGTGCAACACCAGATGAAGTTGCCGAAACTCGTTCAATGGTGAAGTCGCTTCTCAAGTAATCGCAACACAAATCAGGCAATATCTATTGATGGGGGAAATCAATGGGAACAGGACTCTCTGTCTCAAAGGCTGATGGCGTTGCGCGGATTGTGCTGAATAGCCCGCCGATCAATCTGTTCACATTCGATTTCTTCCTGGAAACCATGCAGGTGATTAGTGATCTTGCGGTTGATGATGACGTTCGAGTCGTCCTTATCTCGTCGGCGAACCCCGAATTCTTTATCGCCCACTTTGATGTTGCGGCAATTTTGACTTTCCCAACAGGAACTCCTCCTGCTACTGAATTGAATCCATATCACGTGATGTGCGAAACATTGCGCACAATGCCCAAGGCGACGATCGCAGTGATTGAAGGCCGAGTGGGTGGTGGTGGAAGTGAATTGGCGTTGAGTTGCGATATGCGGTTCGCCGTTTTACCTCATGGCGATCATCCTGGTGCAGTGTTTAATCAGCCCGAAGTTGGACTCGGAATCATTCCTGGTGGAAGTGGAACGCAACGTTTGGCTCGACTTATGGGTCGCTCACGTGCGCTTGAAGTTGTGTTGGGCTGTGATGACTTTGATGCAGTTGAGGCCGAGCGATATGGATGGGTGAATCGCTCGCTGCCGAAGGATGAGTTGTGGCCGTTCGTTGAGAGGATGGCTAAAAGAATTGCCTCGTTCCCCGCTCATGCAATTGCTGCGGGTAAGGCCTCGGTGATTCGTGCCGAAAAAGAAGTTGAACAAGATTTGTTGGCTGAAGGTAATGCGTTCAGCGCGACCTTGGGAGGACCCGGGGCGCGTGAAGCGATGGAGAAGTTCTTGCGCGATGGTGGTCAGACCAGAGAAGGCGAGCTCCGCCTCTCCACCCTCCTCGACCCGTAACCGTCCGCAACACCCGTAAAGCTCATTTTCCGCCACTTTGGAAGATAGTTACCGCCTAGCGGCATCCATATTCCAAAGTGGCGGAAAATGGACGGGGAAAGGGTTACTTCTTGAGTGAGACGGGGGTGCCGCCGAAGGGCTTATTCACCAGGTCAAAAAAGTCGTTGCCCTTGTCGTCGACCACGATGAACGCGGGGAAGTCCTGAACCTCGATCTTCCACACAGCTTCCATGCCCAATTCGGCGTACTCCAAGACCTCAACTTTGGTGATGCAGTCTTGGGCCAAACGTGCGGCGGGTCCGCCGATTGAACCGAGATAGAAACCGCCGTGCTTCTTGCACGCATCGGTCACGGCCTTTGAACGGTTGCCCTTGGCCAACATCACGAAGCTTCCGCCATTGGCCTGGAATTCATCAACATAACTATCCATGCGC
The DNA here is from genome assembly GCA_037138315.1 of Actinomycetes bacterium. GTDB lineage: Bacteria > Actinomycetota > Acidimicrobiia > Acidimicrobiales > Ilumatobacteraceae > Casp-actino8. The sequence goes on along the minus strand of JBAXIP010000029.1, from coordinate 2,527 downwards.
CCGGCTGTTGTTGGTCCGAATGAACCCGATGCCATACCTTCGGGGGTCTTGGCCGGACCGGCGTAATAGACCGCCATGTCTTTCAAGTAGTCGGGTAAACCAAGACCAGCATCGATGCGCTCTTTGAGTTTGGCGTGAGCAATATCGCGCGCCACAACAAGCGGACCGGTCAACATCACGCGAGTCTTCACTGGGTACTTGCTGAGCTCGGCGCGAATTGCGCTCATGGATTGATTGAGATCAATTTGCACGACTGGTGTGTCTTGCAAATCGTCGTGAGTGACTTCGGGTAAGAAACGTGCGGGATCGGTTTCGAGTTGTTCAAGGAAGATTCCATCTTTGGTGATCTTGCCGAGCATTTGACGGTCGGCCGAACACGACACCGCCATGGCAACTGGGCACGAAGCTCCGTGACGTGGCAAACGAATCACGCGCACGTCGTGACAGAAATATTTTCCGCCGAATTGCGCACCGATGCCGGTCTCTTGCGACAATTTCAAGACGCGCTGTTCCATATCAAGATCGCGGAAGGCATGACCGAGCTTGCTGCCTTCCGTAGGCAACGTATCAAGGTAACGTGCGCTCGCAAGCTTGGCTGTTTCAACTGCTTGTTCGGCAGACGTTCCGCCAATAACAACTGCCAAGTGATACGGAGGGCAAGCAGCGGTTCCGAGAGACTTCATCTTTTCAAAGAGCCACGGGAACAATGACTTGTCATTCAGTAAGGCCTTAGTTTCTTGAAAGAGGTAGCTCTTGTTGGCGCTGCCGCCACCCTTAGCCATGAACAAAAACTTGTAGGTGTCACCGTCGACTGCACTGATCTTGATTTCGGCGGGCAAGTTGTTGCCAGTGTTGACCTCGTCGTACATGGTGAGCGGAGCCATTTGGCTGTAGCGAAGGTTGCTGGTGAGGTAGGTGTTGTACACACCACGGGCGATTGCTTTTTCATCGCCATCGCCGCTGAAAACAAATTGACCTTTCTTGGCTTTGACAATTGCGGTGCCAGTGTCTTGACACATCGGCAAAATTCCGCTTGCTGCAATCGCAGAGTTCTTCAAAAGATCGAGCGCAACGAATCGATCGTTATCACTGGCTTCGGGGTCGTCAAGAATGTTGCGTAGTTGTTGTAAGTGACCGGGGCGCAAGAAGTGTGCAATGTCGCGCATGGCTTCTTGAGTAATGCGGGTAATCGCTTCGGGCGAAACCTTCAGGAATGTTCCTTCAGGAGTATCAAACGTACTAACACCTTCGGTCGTAACCAGTCGGTACGGAGTGGTGTCTTTACCTAGGGGGAAGATCTCGGTGAATTCAAACTCGGGCATGCCTTCACGCTACGCCGAATTGAGCCAACAGCCGTAAATCTCTAGCGATCTTTCATTCGCTTCGGATCGGCGTTGGCGGGATCGTCGGGCCACTGGTGCTTGGGGTAGCGGCCCGCAATATCTTTCTTAACCTCCGCCCAAGAACCCGACCAAAAGCCCGGTAAGTCGGCAGTGACTTGAATCGGGCGATCGGCAGGCGAGAGCAAATGAAGTACCAAAGGCACCCGACCATCAGCAATAGTTGGGTGAGTCTTAGTGCCAAACAAATCTTGAACGCGCACGCGTACGACGGGCGCGGTTCCTTCTTTAACTGCACTCGCATAGTCAATTGGTAATGATCGACCCGAAGCTAATTCGAGAGTGTTTGGAACTAGGTCGTCTATCTGCCCGCCCTCGGGCCACGGAAGTTGTGAACGCAACAACATTCCGAGGTTGAGTTCTTTGATGTCGTTGATTGATGTCATGCCAGCCAGGTAAGGGCGGAGCCATTCCTCAGATGTAGCGATGAGAGTTTTGTCCGACCAGTCGGGCCATGGTTCACCAATTTCTCGTCGTAAGAACGAGATTCGTGCTCGCAGTTCGCTTGTTGCGCCCGTCCATGGCAGTGGTGACAAACGTTGTTGCACCAAATATTCCATGATCGCGGTCACTGTTGAATCATTCGGTGACGGCCGCCGCGTCTCTTCAGATAAACGCATCCGATCAAGTTTGATTGTCACACGTTCGACAAAATCTTTGCGCTCTTTATCCCAGAGTGTGACACGCTCTTCAACAACATCATTCGTGAGAACTTCGTTGATCGTTGCTTCATCAACAACCGCGCACAGACGAACACGTGCATTCTTGCGATCGCCATCAAGGTCGGCGGCGACAACAAACATTTCGTGTGCAAGTTGATCATTGGGTCGAAACCAAGCCGCTGAACCATTGCGCATTTGATACTGCCCAGGTTGTCGGCGCATTGCTAAACGATCGGGGTAAGCCAGAAGCAGTACCGCACCTGCATGATCTGAATTCACGCTGTCCCAATCAAGTCGACCGCCCGTACGACGGGCCATATCTTCGGCCCTTTCACGTACTCGTTCAGTACCGCGTCGATCGGCGCGATCGTCATACAGTTCGCGCGTGATGAACTGCACACGCAATGAAATATCAACCGGCAACTCATCGGGTCGACCGCGCATGACGTCTCGATCATCAAGTAA
>JBAXIP010000028.1:0-18082 GCA_037138315.1 Actinomycetes bacterium | reverse complement strand
GGCCCCATTTTGTTTGGGTGATATCACTCACCGCCGGAACCAAATGCCACATCTGCCAAAGACCCGTGAGTACCGCAATCGGAATAGCAAAAGTGGCCATTCGCGAGAAGCGATTCACGACAACATCGGCGTTGGTGCTAGTTAACACTCCACCAAAGGCCAAAATAGTTAATCCACCGACCCACAAAATCACGCTAGAGAGATGCAACGCATCGGCGAACACGGCAACACCCGATTGGGCCGAGGCGCTTGGATGCCCGGATGCCGACAACGTCAGAACAATCCCGACTCCGATAAGCAAGGTTGTCGAGCGCCACCATGACGTTAATGAGCGTTCAAAACGCCCTCGCAGTGACAACACGAGCACCAATAGGGCAACTAGTAAGAGTTCGCGAATGACAAGCGCTTTTCCGAGACGTGTCGCATAGACATCAGACCACAGCGAAGTATTGAAACAATCAGACCATTGACCCGCAATGGTGTACGGCCCTTGTGTCACAAAAAGTACGACTGCGCTGACTACCGCAGACACCCAGCCGATTCCGATAAAGAGTGGGATTCGACGAGAGTGAATCGAGCCGGCTGCTGCCGTTGCAAGACAGCCAAGCACGAGGCACAAGCCAATAAAGCCAAGGAACTTGGCGAGGCCCATCAACCACGACAGACCTTGTGGACCGTCCTGACCCGACAGAACGTTGGCGATGAGGTCGCTCGTGGCAACAATCGGAGCCGAAGCACCGATCTGAAACGTATAAGCGCCTTCAACTGCATGACCATCATCAGAAACAGCACGCCAGGCAACGACATAAAGTCCATTGGGAATTGCTGGAACATCTTGAGCGATTAACACCGAGGGGTCATCTTTTGACACCAGGGCTTCGCCTAAAACAATTCTTTGTCCCTCTTGGTTGTAGATCTCAATCGAACGAGCAACGGGTGTCACTGGCTCATTGAAATCAAGACTGATTTCACTAGGAGCAGATTCAAGTACAGCCGAAGGAGCCGGAGTAGATGTATCCAACTGCGCATGGGCCGAGACTGGCGAAGCCCATGCCAGCGAAGCAACAGTTACTACGACAACCAGCCATGACTTACGAACTTTCTTCAAAGTGGTCATCCCATCAATCCTGCCGGTGCTAGTCCATCAATTATCACACGCCCCAGCAACCAACCCAAGCGCACTGACGGCGACTGAGTGCGAATTTGCTCAGGAAGATCGGTCAGACCCATTGAGCCCCGAGATTTCCATTGCATCGTCATCACCGATAAATCGTGTCGCACATAGTCCAATGACCATGAGTCGGGACCAACGCACTGAAGTTCGGCTAATCCAAGATCTCCCATATGAACTTCGACCTCGCGCCACCGACGCAACGGCAGATCTGTCACGCGAACTTCTATGCCAGACACCATGCGCGCCGAACCAAACCAGCCTTCGCGAGCCGACGCAATCGCGCCTTCAAGGGCATAGATCGAACGGCGAATATCATTCACGTGTTCTTCCGCTGATCGTGATGCGGCCTCATCAATTGCTGCGACCCTGGCCGCAAATCCACCTTCATATTGGTCGACAACTTCACCTAATTCGGCAGCGAGAAAAAGACGAGTGATGCTGTCGCCTTGTTGTGCGATGTGAGCGAGCACGTGCCCCACCGACCAGTCGGACAACAACGAGGGTCGGGAGACCATGTCATTGGTTAAACCCTCAAGTCGCTCTAAGAACAACTGATGTGATGCTGCGAGGCCTTCGACTTGTCGATTGATCGTCGTCGCATCAAAGGAATTTTCCACATCTCAAACCGTAGTCGTCCACCTGTGATTCTGGTGTTGTTTAAGTTGGCTATACCAACAGAAATGACACCAGAATCAAGCTAAAGGCACAGTTCGGCGCGGTACGACGACAACAGTGCCGTCTGGTTCGTGAAGAACGGTCACCGAGACTCCGTAGAACTCTGACAAAGTCTCGGCCTTTAACACTTGTTCGGCCGGACCTGTTGCAACGCAATAACCTTGATGGAGCAACACCAAGCGATCGCTATACAAACCAGCAAGGGTGAGATCGTGCATCGCTGAGACAACGGTAAATCCGTGCTCTCGACGCAAGCTGTCTACCAATTCGAGGGCTTGTTGCTGATGCCCAATGTCTAGTGCACTCGTCGGCTCATCGAGCAACATGATGGGGGCTTCTTGAGCGAGAGCACGCGCAATGACCAAACGTTGTCGCTCACCACCAGACAAAGTCCCGAGACGACGTGTGGCAAATTCTTCAAGGTCAAGTCGTTCAATGACGCGTGCCACCATCATTCGGTCATGCTTAGATTCATTTCCGAAGTATCCGACATATGGATTACGTCCGAGTAAGACATACTCAGTTGACGTCATGTCATCGGGCATTGCTGGCGACTGGGGAACGTGAGCAACTAAGGCCGCGCGTCGACGAGCCGATCGAAGATTCAGAGGTGAACCATCAACCAAAATATTGCCCTCGTGCTTGACAAGACCAGCAGCCGACCGCAACAAAGATGACTTACCTGCGCCGTTGGGACCAATGAGGCACAACCACTCGCCTGGCCGGACTGTGTCGGTAAATCCTTGAACCGCAACTGATGATCCGTACTTCACAGATACGTCGACAAAGGCCAGTGATGTCATCGCGATGCTCCTTGACGAGAACGTAAAACAATAATGAAAAAAGGTGCGCCCAAAAACGCAGTCACCACACCGATTGGGGTCTCTGCTGGGTCGGACAAAATTCGTCCAGGAATGTCAGCGACGATTAAGAACGCTGCACCGAGAAGAACAGTGAGTGGCAAGATTCGGCGATAACTCGATCCGGCAAGCAGCCGAACCAAATGAGGAACAACGATTCCAACAAACCCGATGAGTCCGCTCACACTCACGACTGCTGCAGTTCCTAACGTTGCAGCAATCACAACGGTGAGACGAATTCGATGGACCCGTGCTCCAAGTGATTGCGCCTCATCATCGCCAACACGAAGTACGTCGAGTAGTCGACGATGCCACAACAAGACTCCTGTACTCACAATGACATAGGGAAGAACTAAGCGAACGTCATGCCATGTTGCTGTCGATAAACGGCCAAGAATCCAGCTGTACACCTGCCGCACAACATCGGTGTTTCTTTGCAACATGAAAGTCTGTATCGCAGTTGCAAGTGATGTCACCGCAACACCCGCTAGAACGAGAGTCGCTGACGACTTTACTGCGCCGAAAGCCGCACCAACCGAGTAGGTGATCATGACTGCAATCAGTCCGCCAACGAAAGCTGCAATCGGCAATGGATCAACTGGCCACGACGAACTACTTGCTCGCCCGGCAACAATGATCACCGTTGCTCCGAGTCCAGCTCCAGCGGCAACACCCAACAGATACGGGTCTACCAACGGATTACGAAAAACTCCTTGATACGACGCTCCAGCAATTGAGAGCATTGATCCCACGATTCCAGCGAGGACAACACGTGGCATGCGGATCTGCCACAGCACCGTATTCTGCAGTTCTGTTGCACCAGTCTTGAGGTGAATGAACGGCAGGTGATTCAACAATTCGGCGGGCACCCGCCACCACGCTGGACCAGCCGGCCCGACCATGGCACCGAACAAGAACGCGACCGCCAACATGATGCATGCCACGGGCACCCACCATGATCTTTCGGAATCGCGAACTTGTTCGGCCAACATGTTTGATTTAGCCCTGACTCTTCACAAATGCGCTCAGCCCGTCAGCGACCGCTTGGACATAGTCGACAAGACGCGGCCCCCAACGTGATGCGATGTCATCGTCGAGGGACACAATGTTTCCGGACAAGACAGCTGACAATCCCGACCAGCCCGGACGAGCGGCAACATTTTCAGCAGTTGCTCCACAACAATTCACATCTGCCAAGAAAATGACATTCGGGTCCTGACTCACGATGAACTCTGCCGAAAGCTGCGGATAATCGGTATCGCCTTCAGTCGCATCTGCGATGTTGCGCATTCCGAAGAGTTCGTAGATTGAACCGATGAAGGTATTGCCCGTCACCGAGTAATAGGTATTGTCAAGTTCGTGGTAATAACTCACAGGCGTCGCGGGTGCTTCAATTCCAGAAACTATTCCTGCGATATCGTCCTTCATTTTTTGCGTGACGTTCGCGGCTTCGTCGGCATGTCCGACGACTTGACCAAGATCATCAATCTGCTGGTAGGCCTCCTCGAGTGTCAAAGGCGCAGGACTCACCCATGATGCGATTCCAATTGCCGAAAGCTGCTCGGCCAATCCGCTGAAGTCATCACCGATCACCACTAGATCAGGCTCGAGTGCTGAGATCGCCTCAACATTAGGCTCATACGCCGAGATTTCAGTCAAGACCGCTGCAGATTCTGCTGGGTAATTCGACATTGAATCAACGGCAACTACTTGGTCTCCCGCACCAATTGCATACAAGATTTCGGTATGGGTTGGCGAGAGCGAAACGATGCGTTGTGGAGCATCACTTACGGTCTCAGTCGAGATCGGTGCTTCAGTTTTAACACTGGCTGCTGAATCGGTGTTGTCATTGCCGCACGCCGCTAGCAGCGATGTCAGGGCGACGAATGACCCAATCAGGATACGACGCGTAGTTTTACGTGTGGGCTTGATGGCACTTACTAGGTTTGCTTTCATTGAAGCTTCCTCCATTGCTTTGAGGAAGCAAGAGGAGTGCGAGGAAAGGATCAACCATTCCTGCGCGATCCGCCCTTGCCTCGAGGGTTGGTTATCGCATACAGATCAGGCGACCGGACTCGTTAGCCAAACTCTCGTTTGCTATACCACCGTTGCGGGACAGTGCCGGAATCTCACCGGACTTCGCTGTTTTCTATATGTGTCGACTATTGCCGACGAGGTGAACCTAACACACGGACTAGCCGCTCTCAACCATTGAAAATCTCAGCACATCAGCTCGGCGCGCTGGTTTATGAGCGCGCGACCAAATCAGCGATACGACGAATTCCTTCTTCAAGATCGGCATCGCCAAGCGCAAAGGAGAAGCGTGCATAACCGGCTGTTCCAAATGCTTCGCCTGGAACAATGGCGACTTTCATTTCCGACAAAATAATGTCGGCGAGCTCCATGCTGTTGTTCGCGATCTTGCCATTGAAGGTCTTGCCAATTAAACCAGTGACGTTCGGGTAGCAATAGAAAGCTCCCTCTGGTTCAAGACAAGTAATGCCAGGAATATCGTTCAACATACGATGCATCGTGCGACCACGGCGCTCGAATGCATCGCGCATCATTGACACTGCAGTCAAGTCTCCGGCAACTGCTGCGAGAGCTGCTGCTTGCGCGACATTGTTGACGTTTGATGTGGCATGACTTTGGAAGTTGATTGACGCCTTCATCACATCGGCTGGTCCGATCATCCAGCCAACGCGCCAACCGGTCATTGCGTAGGTTTTCGCAACACCGTTGACGATCACACATTGGTTCGCGAGTTCGGGAACAAGTGTGGGCATGCTCGTGAACTTGTGTTGGCCATATGTGAGGTGTTCGTAAATTTCGTCAGTGATCACCCAGATGCCGCGTGACACGGCCCATTCACCAATGGCCTTCACTTCTTCGGGCGGGTACACCGAACCCGACGGGTTGTCGGGAGATACAAACAACAAAACTTTTGTGCGCTTCGTCAGCGCCTTTTCAAGTTGTTCAACAGTGACACGAAAACCTGTTTCTTCAGTGGTGTCAACGACGACTGGAACTCCCCCAGCCAATGTGACAGCTTCGGGATATGTGGTCCAATACGGTGCGGGCACAATGACTTCGTCGCCTGGATCGCACAGTGCCGCAAATGCAGTGAACACTGCGTGCTTGCCGCCGTTCGTGACGAGTACTTGATTAGCGGTTGTCTGAAAGCCACTGTCGCGCAAGGTCTTGGCAGCAATTGCTTCACGTAGTTCAGGGAGACCAGCCGCCGGTGTGTAGCGATGCATCTTGGGGTCGCGACAAGCCTTGACGGCTGCTTCAACGATGTGCTCTGGGGTCGGGAAGTCGGGCTCGCCAGCACCAAAACCAATGACGTTTTCGCCAGCCGCTTTGAGGGCCTTGGCTTTGGCATCGACGGCCAATGTGGCCGATTCGGCGATAGCTGCGAGACGAGAAGATGTGCGCTTGCTTTGGGGTGACGAACTCATGCCTGCAATGCTAAGACAGTGAGCACTACTGACCCCCGATCAATTCGTATTTCTTCCAATCTTTTGCCAGCCGATGGTCGCTTTGGTTGCGGACCTTCAAAGGTTCGCCCCGAGCAGATGGTGGCCCTTGCTGCCGCTGGCCCCGCACTCATGGGCACGTCGCACCGACAGGCCCCCGTCAAAAATCTGGTGGGCTCGGTTCGTTCTGGCTTGTCCCAATTGTTCGGTCTTCCCGATGATTGGGAGATCGTTCTTGGCAATGGTGGTTCAACCGTGTTTTGGGACGTTGCAACATTCGGCTTGGTTGAAAACCGTTCTCAGCACTTGGTGTTTGGGGAGTTCTCATCGAAGTTCGCTGAAGCCGTTGCAGCGGCTCCACATTTGGGCGAGCCAACAGTGATCAAGACCGACCCAGGTACTCACCCGGTCGCGTCACTTGAGTCTGGAATCGACACTTACGCGTTCACACATAACGAAACATCTACTGGTGTGATGATGCCACTCGTGCGTCCCACTGGTGATGACGATGCATTAGTCATCGTCGACGCTACGTCGGCTGCTGGTGGACTGCTCTGGAATCCGGCCGAGGTCGATGTGTACTACTTCGCCCCACAAAAGTGTTTCGCATCTGACGGTGGCTTGTGGTTCGCTGCTTGTTCGCCGCGAGCCATTGAGCGTATTGAAAAGATTTCGGCTTCAAAGCGCTGGAGTCCGGCTTCACTCGATCTCAAAATTGCGCTCGACAACAGCAAAGCGAATCAGACATACAACACCCCGGCACTTGGCACCGTGGTCATGCTTGATGCCCAAGTCAAATGGATGAATGAAATCGGCGGATTGAACGCCTGCAATGCTCGTTCGGCCAAATCTTCATCCATTTTGTATTCATGGGCCGAATCTCGCGATTGGGCGACTCCCTTTGTGAGCAACCCAGCACAGCGCTCGCAGGTTGTTGGAACCGTCGATATTGCTTCACCAGCCGACGGAGGAGTAGATGCCAACGATATTTGTGCAGCATTACGGGCCAATGGAGTCGTAGATACCGACAGTTACCGCAAACTTGGGCGCAACCAGTTACGAGTCGGCATGTTCCCTGCCATCGATCCCGAAGACGTTCAGGCGTTAACAGCCTGCATTGACGTTGTGGTTGAGGCATTGCGCGGGTGAGACTCTAGGAATGGAAGTCGCCGATGTCTTGATTTGGGAAGGCTTGTCAGCTCCGCTGCGCCGACCCGTCATGGTGTTAGCTCTCACTGGCTGGTTTGACGCCGCCGGTGTTGCAACTGCAGCAATTGAGCACCTCGTTCAACACAATGCCGCCGAGATTGTTGCATCAATTGATTGCGACCCGTTCTACGACTTCACGCAAATTCGACCCGAGGTTCGCCTTGATGAAGACGACGAGCGAATCATTGAGTGGCCCAGCAACGAAATCATTGCGCTGAGGTTTCCCGAGTTCTCCCGCGACATCGTCGTGATGTCTGGTGTCGAGCCCCATATTCGTTGGCACACATTTGTGCGATGTGTTGTTGCTGCATACTCACGGCTGGGATGTGAGGCAATAGTGACTGTTGGTGCGTCTGCCGACACGGTTCCTCATACACGTACGCCGTTTGTCGTTGGCAGCACTGTCGATCCTCAATTAGCACGCACCCTTGGACTCTCGAGTCCGTCGTATCAAGGAATCACTGGTGTGGTCGGTGTGATGCAGACCGAATTTGAACGTGAAGAGTTGCCGGCGATTTCGCTACGAGTAGGGGTTCCCCACTATTTGGGCAATGCCGAACATCCACAAGCATCAGCCGCGTTGTTGCGTCAACTTGAACATGTTTTGGGCGTACCAACGCGACACGGCGAATTAGAAGAAGAGATGGAACGCTGGCGATCACTTCACGATGACGCAGTCTCTGAGGACGATCGAGCGTTGCGATATGTACAGATGCTCGAGCTTGAGTTTGATCGGCGAGCCGAAGAGTTGATCCCCTCTGGCGACGATTTAGCGGCCGAGTTCCAAAAGTTCCTCGACGACAACCGCCCCGACTAACCAACCCCATTACCAACGCCTACACCAACGCAATTCCGCCACTTTGGAAGATGGCTGCCGCTAGGCGGCAACTACATTCCAAAGTGGCAGAAAATGGGCAGTTACTTGGCGGCGGCGAAACCGAGTGTGAGGTCGGCCAAGATGTCCGTGATCGACTCGAGGCCCACGCTCAAACGCACGAGACCCGGATTCACACCAGAAGCAACCTGCTCTTCAGCGGTCAACTGACTGTGTGTCGTCGTTGCAGGCTGAATCACCAAGCTGCGCACGTCACCGATGTTGGCAACATGGCTGTGCAACTGCAGGCCAGCAACAAACTTTTCGCCAGCTTCACGTCCACCCTTGATGTTGAACGCCAAAACTGAACCGTAGCCACGTCCCCCGAAGTACTTCTTGGCACGGTCATGCCACGGGCTACTTGTCAAGCCGGCGTAGTTGACACTTTCAACTTGCGGATGCTTGTCCAAGAACTCGCCAACAGCCTGAGCATTGCTCCAGTGACGCTCCATGCGCAGCGACAAGGTTTCGAGACCTTGCAACAACAAGAACGCATTAAACGGTGACACCGCCATACCGAGGTCACGTAGCAGCTGCACGCGAGCCTTCAAGATGTACGAGCCAGCACCAAGTGCGGGCCAGTACGCCAAGCCGTGGTAGCTGGGATCCGGCTCGGTGAAATTCGGGAAACGACCCGAGGCCGAGAAGTCAAACTTTCCACCATCGGTGATTGAACCGGCAACTGAAGTTCCGTGTCCACCAACGAACTTGGTAAGGGACTGCACAACAATGTCGGCGCCCCACTCGAGTGGACGAATGCCGTAAGCGGTCGGGACAGTATTGTCGACGATCAACGGAACACCAGCTTCGTGGGCAACCTTTGAAACGCCTTCGATGTCGAACACGTCGTTACGCGGGTTAGCCAAAACTTCACCGTAGAACGCCTTGGTATTCGGACGAACAGCGGCCTTCCACTGTGCGAGATCGTGCGGATCGTCAACAAACGAAACTGCGATACCCATCTTGGGAAGCGTGTAGTGCAACAAGTTGTACGTACCGCCGTACAACGAAGGTGAAGCAACGATGTGATCGCCAGCTTCAGCCAAAGTAAGAATCGCCAATGTTTCGGCGGCCTGACCCGAACTCACAACCAACGTCCCGGGCAAACCAATTGCCGTCGTCACGCCACCTTCGAGCGAGTTCACGCGTGACTCAACAGCCAACTGCGTTGGGTTCATAATGCGCGTGTAGATGTTGCCCACTTCGGCAAGGGCAAAAAGATTCGCCGCATGCTGTGCGTCACGGAATTCGTAACTGGTGGTCTGGTAAATCGGAACGGCACGAGCGCCGGTCGTCGGATCGGGTTCTCCACCGATGTGAATCTGACGGGTTTCAAAACCCCACTCTGCTGCTGACATAGTCGTGCCCTCCTGGTTAGTAACTCAGGAGGGCACGCTAACGGTCAATTCCCGACCTAACAAGTCGGAATTAGATTTTTACTAAATTTTTGGCTCAGCCGCCTGAGGCTTCGCTGACCTTCTGCTTGCCAGCCGAAATCCACGGCATCATCGAACGCAGGTTCTTACCCACTGACTCGATCTGGTGGTCGGCTCCGGCCTTGCGCAGAGCATTGAAGTTGTTGCGTCCGCTTTCGCTCTCGGCAATCCATTCCTTGGCAAATTTGCCGGACTGAATTTCCTTGAGGATCTTCTGCATCATCTTCTTGGTTGCCGGGGTCACGATGCGTGGTCCACGGGTCACGTCGCCGTACTCAGCGGTGTCACTGATGCTGTAACGCATTCCAGCGATGCCCTCTTCGTACATGAGGTCAACAATGAGCTTCACTTCGTGCAAGCACTCGAAGTACGCCATCTCGGGCTGGTAGCCAGCTTCGACGAGCGTTTCGAATCCGGCCTGTACCAATGAGGTGAGTCCGCCACACAACACGACCTGCTCACCGAACAAGTCGGTTTCGGTCTCTTCGCTGAATGTGGTTTCGATGATGCCGGCGCGGCCGCCACCAATTGCTGATGCGTATGACAACGCAACGCTCTTGGCATTGCCCGTTGCATCTTGTTCAACCGCGATCAAGCACGGAACTCCGCCACCTTCGGTGTACGTACGACGCACCAAGTGACCAGGACCCTTCGGGGCGATCATGATGATGTCGACGCCCTTAGGCGGACGAATGCGCTTAAAACGAATGTTGAATCCGTGAGCGAATGCCAACGCCTTGCCAGCCTTCATATAACGCTTGATGTCAGCGTCGTATGTTGCCTTCTGCTCGGTATCGGGCATCGTGAGCATGATGACGTCAGCCCACTTGGCTGCATCGGGAATGCTCTTCACCGTGAGACCAGCGGCCTCGGCCTTGGCTGCTGACGAGGAACCCTCGCGCAGACCGACCACTACGGGCACTCCACTCTCTTTTAAGTTCAGAGCGTGAGCGTGTCCTTGTGATCCGTAACCGATGATCGCAACCTTGCGGTTCTTGATAATCGAAACGTCACAGTCACCGTCGTAATACAACTTTGCTGCCATGGGTCAACTTGCCTTTCCATTTTTGTGAGGACGCATACGCGCCTCTTTGTCGAGTTTCGGAAGCGCCACGCGGCCAGTCCGTTGAAGTTCAACAATCCCGTAACCACGAAGAAGTTCCTCGAAGTCGTCAAGTTTGTCGGGACTTCCCTCCAAAGACACCGTTATGGCCTCAGTTCCTACGGCCAAAATTTTGCCTTCGAAGATATTTGTCAGTTCAACGACCGGCCCGCGGTCCTCTGAGGCCACCCGAACGGTAGCCATCATGAGTTCGCGCTCAACCGAGCGGCGGGGGTCGAGTTCGCTGATTTTGACGACATCAATGAGCTTGAACAGCTGTTTCACAATCTGCTCGAGCGGGGAAGACTCGACGTCAACCACGATTGTGATCCGTGAAAAATCGGGATCCTCGGTCGGGGCAACGGCCAAGCTGAAGATGTTGTACCCACGTCGAGCGAACAGACTAGAAACACGAGCCAAGACTCCAGCACGATTTTGTACAAGCACCGACAAGATGTGATGCGACTGCGTTGATGAAGTATTCGGTGTCATGCTCATCGCAAGAACTCCCTTTTTTCATTTTGATTCGGGTGCAAGAGAACATCGTCGTTACCAGCGCCAGCGGGGACCATCGGGAAAACCTTTTCGCCGGCATCAACGCGGAACTCGACAACAACTGAACGGTCATTAATGCTGTTAGCCAAAGCAATCGCAGGTTCAACTTCTTCGGGACTCTCAACGCGAATACCGACGCAGCCCATTGCTTCTGCCCACTTCACAAAGTCGGGTAGTTCTGGCGACAAGTACACCTCGCTATAGCGCTCGTCATAGAACATTTCTTGCCACTGACGAACCATGCCGAGATACGAGTTGTTCATAACCGCGACCTTGATTGGGATTCGTTCAACACTTGCAGTCACGAGTTCTTGAGCAGTCATCTGGAAACAACCGTCACCATCAACGGCCCACACTGTGCGATCGGGTCGAGCAACTTTGGCACCGATGGCTGCCGGAATAGAGAAGCCCATAGTTCCGAGACCACCAGAGTTGACCCAAGTGTACGGCTCTTCAAACTTCCAGAACTGCGAAGAGAACATCTGATGCTGGCCAACGCCCGAACACAGAATGGTTCCGGGAGGAGCCAATTCATGCAGTTTTTCCAAGCAAAACTGCGGTTTCAGAGCTTCACCTGGTTCGTTCGGAGAGTAATACATCGGGAACTGTTCTTGCCATCCGCTGACGCGACTCTTCCATGCCGAAATATCGGCTTGAACTTCGCCGTTAGCCAACATCTCTTTAATGGTCTTGACAAGTTCTTCGATCACGAGACGACAGTCGCCCACGATCGGGACATCGGGACGACGAACCTTGCCTTGTTCGGCTGGGTCGATGTCGACGTGAATGATCTTGGCATCAGGAGCAAACGTGCTGACCTTGCCGGTGATGCGGTCGTCAAAACGTGCACCAAGATTGATCAACAAATCGCTCTTTTGCATTGCAGTAATTGCAGTTGCGTTGCCGTGCATACCTGGCATGCCAAGGCACAACGGGTGACTGTCGGGGAATGCACCACGCGCCATCAACGTTGTCACGACTGGAGTGTTAATAAGTTCTGCAAGTTCGCGCAACGTATCTGCAGCACGTGCCTTCAACACGCCACCACCGACGTAGAGAACTGGCTGCTTCGAATCGAGGATGAGTCGCGCTGCTTCTTTGATCATGCGCGAATGACCCTTGGTGTTGGGCTTGTACCCGGGAAGACTTTCAAGAACTTCTTCGTCCGTCGGCCAATACCACGTCATCATGTTTTGCAGACAGTCCTTCGGGACGTCAATCAAAACCGGACCAGGGCGGCCAGTTGTCGCGATATGGAAAGCCTGACGAACGATCAACGGAATTTCGTCAGCTGACATCACCAGTTCGTTGTGCTTAGTGACGCTGCGCGTGATACCAACGGTGTCGCACTCTTGGAACGCGTCGGTGCCAATAGCCGATGTCGGCACTTGGCCCGTAATGCAGATCATCGGAATCGAGTCCATGTAAGCGTCACACAATGGGGTCACCATGTTGGTCGCAGCGGGACCAGAAGTCACCAAAGCAACGCCGGGACGACCAGTCACGTGGGCATAGCCCTCAGCCATATGCCCAGCACCCTGTTCGTGGCGCACGAGGATATGGCGAATGTGGCTGTCAAGCAGCGGATCGTAGGCCGGCAGAATGCATCCACCCGGCAAACCAAAGATGGTGTCAACGTTTTCCAGCTCGAGAGCCCGAATCAGCGCTTGAGCACCAGTGATCTGTTCTGTCATGTCGGTTCCTATGTCTTGTAGGTTCGAGTCCCGAAAACGAAATGGCCCCCCATCTGGGAGGCCGTACGACGCATTCGAGTGATCGAATGCGTCAGATGATTACTACTACGAGCGCGAACGAGGCAGCTAAAACCGAGGTCTTAGAAGTCAGGATGGCGTTCATTGCTTCCAAGTGTGCCATCTCGGCCTTAATAACGACAACCTTTGACACCAAATTCTCCATTTATAGAGGGAACGCCCCATTCACATCAAACGGGGAACGCCCCCTGAAGCCGAGCCGCTGACAGGGTGTTCTCGAGAAGGCACGCAATCGTCATCGGCCCAGTTCCGCCCGGCATCGGCGTAATTGCCCCCGCCACAGCCTGAACTGCGTCAAAGTCAACATCGCCAACGATTCCGGCTTCGGTGCGTGAGATGCCCACATCAATGACCGCTGCGCCTATCTTGATATGAGCTGCAGTAATCAGATGGGCCTGTCCCACTGCCCCAATGACGATGTCAGCATGTCGGCACACGTCAATGAGATCGGCAGTGCGGCTGTGGGCAATCGTCACTGTTGCGTCAATTCCTTTACGAGCCAGCAATAACGACAACGGCAAACCCACCAAAGTTGAACGGCCAATCACAACTGCTCGTTTGCCACTCGTTGCAACGCTGTATCGCTCTAAGAGACGAATGACTCCCAAGGGGGTACACCCAACGAGCCCCGGCAAGCCGCGCACGAGACGTCCCATCGATTGAGAAGTCAAGCCGTCGACGTCTTTGTCGGCCGGAATGAGCGACAAAACCTTCTCTTCGTCATATCCATTGGGCAACGGACTCTGGACCAAAATCCCATGCACACTGGAATCTTGCGCCAAACGCCCAACGACATCTTCCACCTGAGCCTGACCGGCATCGGCTGGCAAAATCTCATTACGGCTCTGCATTCCGGCCTTACCCGCCTGGACATGCTTATTGCGTACGTAACGCTGACTCGGGGCGTCGTCTCCGACCAAAACTGTGGCCAAACACACCGGCGGAGACCCTGCGGCAATAATCGTGCTCGCCAATGCGGCCACGATTTCGTCGCGCAAGCGATTGCCATCCATCAAAATGGCTCCGCCTGGCGTGCGCTCGTCCCCACCCGCGTTCAAGAGATCATTCATGGAAGTCATGCTAGGTCACGTCGTGACCGCCTAGCCTGATGGAATGTCTACTCCTCCGTCCCCCATTATTGCTCCGGCTACCGGTCGCCTCGGCGTCCTCACGGTTGGCTTGGGCGCAGTGGCTTCAACACTTATTGCCGGCGTCGAGCTCACCAAGCGTGGCCTCGGATCGCCAATTGGCTCGCTCACCCAGATGGGCACAATTCGCCTCGGCAAGCGCACCGAAGACCGTTCGCCACTCATCAAAGATTTCGTTCCATTAGCAACTCTCGACGACATCGTCTGGGGCGCATGGGATGTGTACCCCGACGACGCTTACGTCGCAGCGAGCCGCGCTGGTGTGCTTGAAAGTGGAAAGCACATTGAGGCAATCAGTGATGTATTGCGCGATATTCGTCCGATGCAAGCAGCGTTCGAACGCAAGTATGCACGCAACCTTGAAGGCGACCACATCAAGCCCATCAGCAGCAAGCGCGGCATGCTCAATGCCATTCGCGAAGACATCAATCGCTTCAAAGAAGAAAAGCAAGTTGATCGTGTTGTCATGATCTGGTGCGCAAGTACCGAAATCTATATCGAGCCGGGCAAAGCACACATCGATATCGAATCGTTTGAGAAAGCCATTGACGCAAACGACGAAATGGTTTCGCCATGTCAGTTGTATGCCTATGCCGCTCTGCTTGAAGGCGTTGCGTTCAACAACGGCGCACCTAACTTGGCCGTTGATGCGCCCGCATTACGTCAGTTCGCGACCGAAAAGAACATTCCGATTTCGGGCAAAGACTTTAAGACCGGTCAGACCCTCATGAAGACTGTTTTGGCACCAATGCTCAAAGCCCGCATGCTTGGTTTGTCGGGTTGGTACAGCACCAACATTCTTGGTAACCGTGACGGCGAAGTACTTGATGCACCCGAGAACTTCAAGACCAAAGAAGAATCAAAGCTTGGCGTGCTCGAAGACATTTTGCAGCCCGCTAAGTACCCCGAGTTGTACGGCAATGTCTTCCACAAAGTTTCAATTAACTACTACCCACCTCGTGGTGATGCCAAAGAGGGTTGGGACAACATTGACATCACTGGCTGGCTGGGATACCCCATGCAAATCAAGGTCAACTTCTTGTGTCGCGACTCGATCCTTGCTGCTCCACTTGCGCTTGACCTCATCTTGTTCAGCGACCTTGCACAGCGCGCTGGTATGGGTGGCATTCAAGAGTGGTTGAGCTTCTATTACAAGAGCCCGCAGGTTGCGCCTGGTCTCTACCCCGAGCACGACTTGTTCATTCAGCTCACCAAATTGAAGAACACGTTGCGTTGGATGATGGGCGAAGAAGTCATCACCCATCTCGGCCGCGAGTACTACGAAGAAATTTGATCCTCCAGTGGCGCGTCGCCTCTGGAACCCAAAATCTTGGGTGAGCCTGTCGCCAAACGGCATCGGCCATACCAAACCCAATCATCTCAGTGAGATGGCGCGCGTCGCAGTCAATGTTCGACGCACTCCAAGGCGAGCGTGGAAGATACTCAACGAAGGCGTCTGCGATGGTTGCGCGCTCGGAGTAGCCGGGTTCCATGACTGGACTCTTGATGGAATTCATTTGTGTACCACCCGACTGAAATTGCTTGAAGTGAATTGTGCTCCGGCATTTGATCATTCGGTACTGAGTGACATTTCGTGGCTTCGCAATCGAACTGGCACTGAACTTCGTGAAATGGGACGACTCGCGTATCCAATGCGTCGACGCCGAGGCGAAAAGGGATTCGCCCGTATCTCGTGGGATGAGGCCCTTGAATCTGTTGGGCTTGGCATCCGCGCGGCAGGCGGAGATCGAACTGCCATTTATCTCACAAGTCGCGGGCTGACCAACGAGTCGTACTACGTGGCAGGAAAAGCCGCTCGCGCCATGGGTATCGCAAACATTGATTCGGCTGCACGAACATGTCACGCTCCATCGACGATCGGTTTGAAATCGACAATCGGAGTCGCAGCGAGTACGTGCAGTCTGCAAGATGTACTTGAGTCTGAACTCATCGTTTTGTGGGGCGCCAATGTTGCCAACAATCAGCCAGTGTTTACGAAGTACTTATATGAGGCTAAGAAAAACGGTGCCAAAGTCGTTGTCATTAACCCGTATCTAGAACCTGGACTCGAGAGATATTGGGTTCCGTCAAAGGCCGAGTCATTTTTGTTCGGCACAAAATTGTGCGACCTGCATGTGCCAGTTCGCCCAGAAGGTGACGTTGCGCTTGCTAATGCATTGCTGAAAGTTTTGCTCGAACGTGATGCAATTGATCATGAGTTTGTTGAGCAACACACTTCTGGTTGGGATGATCTTGCCCTGCACTTAGCAACGCTTAACATTGATGCACTATTAGATGATGCTGGAGTTGATCACGCAACGCTGACAGCACTCGCCGACCTTTACGCGACTTCAAAGAGTGCTGTTCTAATTTGGAGCATGGGTATTACCCAACATCGTTACGGCGTCGAGGGCGTACAAGCAATTGTGAATGTCGCGCTCGCCCGCGGAAATGTCGGGCGTAACGGAACCGGACTCATGCCCATTCGCGGACACTCAGGTGTTCAGGGTGGCGCAGAAATGGGTGCATACGCAACCGCCTTTCCAGGTGGAGTGACTGTCTCTGCCGAGTCAGCAAGCGAACTGTCAGCCCTTTGGGGATTCGAAGTTCCATCAACACCCGGAATCACTGCGCCCGAAATGGTTTTAGCTGCTGAACGCGACGAACTTGACGTGCTTTATTTGGATGGCTCGAATTTCCTAGATGTCATGCCAGATCCACGGCGCGTTGAAGCAGCTCTATCTCGAGTCCCTGTACGAGTTCATCAAGACATCGTCCTCACGTCGCAAATGTTTATTGACGGCGACGACGTCATTTTGTTACCTGCCGCAACTCGTTACGAACAAGAGGGCGGCGGCACCAGCACCACGACCGAGCGTCAAATTGCGTTTAGTCCCGAAATTGTTTCAGCACCAGGTGAGGCACGTAGTGAGTGGCGAATCTTTTCTGACATAGCAGTACGCATGAATCCAAACCTGACGCCGCATTTTGATTGGGCCGACAACCAGTCGTTGCGAGCCGAGATCGCTCGCGTCGTTCCGATGTACGCGGGTATCGAGAATCTTTCGAAAACACATGATGCGATTCAATACGGTGGCCGACATTTGTGCGCCGATGGTGAGTTTCCGTTGGCCGAGGGTCGCGCTCGATTCACCAACCTCGATATCGCTCCCCCGGTTTTGCCCGACGGCGCATTCTTTTTGTCGACCCGTCGAGGTAAACAATTCAACTCAATGATTTTCAATGAAGTTGATCCACTAACCGGCGCACATCGAGACTCGGTATATATCGATGGCCGAGATGCAGATGCGTTACAAGTCGCCGAGGGTGATCGTGTGCTTATACGAAGTGCGATTGGCTCAATGAACGCCCAAGTGAAAATCGTTGCCTTGCCGTCGCGATCAGTTCAGGTGCACTGGCCCGAAGGAAATGTTTTGATTGATGCTGGCCTCAACGAAGATGCCAGTCGTATTCCGGATTACAACGCCGTTGTCACAATTGCGAAACTTAACGAAAAGGTGAAGTCATGAAATCAAAAATTGTTTTATGGTCTGCAGTGGCTGACCTGCTCTCCATTGTGATCTTCGTGGCGATCGGTCGCAAAAATCACGATGAAGGCGAAGCTGCTACTGGGATTTTCCGCGTAGCCGCGCCATTCTTGTTTGCTGCAGTCGTTGGCTGGCTTGCATCACAAGCATGGAAGAAACCGATAGAACTCCGAACTGGCGCGATCGTATGGCTAACAACGATCATCCTCGGAATGATTTTGCGCCATTTCGTTTTCGACGACGGAACAGC
>JBAXIP010000027.1:0-18833 GCA_037138315.1 Actinomycetes bacterium | reverse complement strand
CTCGCGGTGCATTCGGATTCTTATGGGCCTCTTCAACGTCTTCTGAAGTGATGCGACCTTCAGGTCCGCTACCAACGACAGTTTCGATATCAATACCAAGTTCTTTGGCAACACGGCGGGCATTGGGCGAGGCAAACAAACGGCCTTCACGACGGGGCGCGGCGATGGTAGAAGCAACTGGTGCAGATGACACGACCGGTGCTGATGATGTTGATGTTGAAGTTGCCGCGGCGGCCGCGGGAGCACTGATTTGTGCGACGGGTGGTTCTTCGCCGTCGGCCAACAAGTAACCAATCAGCGCGCCACATGGATACGTGTCACCTTGATTTCCCACGCGATGGAAACGGCCGACACCTGGCGACTCAACATCGCTTTCAACTTTGTCAGTCTCAATACGAAGAACGGCCATACCTTGAGTGATCTCGGTACCGTCTTCAACGAGCCACTCGAGAATGGTGCCCTCTTCCATGGTGAGTCCGAGCTTGGGCATGATGAATTCAGTGGACATTTAGTTTTCCTCCGGAGACGTGTATAAATCATTACTTGTCACATGTCTTGTTTGTTCGTCAAACATCTGTGACTGGGCGGCGATGATAAGAGTTTTCTCAACATCAATGAGTAGCGGTCCACTTGCTTCAACACGAGCAGTGACAATGCCGTCAGCACTAACCGGCAGATCGCGTTCGCCGTCAAAGGCCAAAATGGTTTTACCAGTCATGGTGATTTCTTCTCCAAGTTCGAGTGGTCGAACCTCGGCGATTTCCATCGTGATGAATGATCCAGGTGCAAGTGGAACGCGTACTTTGCGGCCACCCGCGCCGAGGCGAACAAAAACTCCGCAGGCGTCCCAGCGACCAACGGGATGAATGCGTCCGGCGATGCTCGAAAGTCCAGTACTCGCTGGCGTGGCAACTGCGGCGATCACGGCTTTGACAGTGTTGGGGTCGCGAACTGCGCGGGCGCCAGTGAACATCGAATTGATAAAGGCCAAATCAACTAGTGCAAGATCATCAATTGATTTGTCGCCATCTTCAACTCGAACAACAACTCTCTTTGAGCGACGGCCAACATCGGACATCGAAACGACGCCAGTTGCCACGAATGCCGCAGCGGCACCAGCAGAAGTTCCGTCGATCGCCGACGGATAAACATTGTTTGTTCCAGTTGAAATAGCAATGAGCGGGGCATCGGGCCAACCGATTGCCACATCGCGCGCAGTTCCATCTCCACCGAGCGCAATCACTGCACCGACTTGCTCTTTCCAAAAGCGTCGCGCCGCAGCGATGGTGTCAAAGCGAGTGCCGCTGAGAGGTTCGTCAACAAGAACGATGTCTCCGGCAATTCCATGAGCGGCTTTCTCTGACAATCGATGACGGTCGGGCATGAGCAGAATCTTGGTCGATCCAGATTCGAAAGCCGCAACAATGGCCCGTCGAACGATTCCGACCTTCGTGCCATCAGAGGTATGCGTTGCTGGGGTCACCAAACGTCGGATGTCTTTACCCGCACTGGGGTTGACAATAATTCCGACGGTGCTCATGGAGTGATTAACTATTCAACGATGTTTTAGCGTCGAGCCATGACGTCGCGGACGCCTTTGAGGATGCTCTTGGCGTCGGGGATGTAATGCGATTCAAGCGCAGGGCTGAATGGCACTGGTGAGAACGGAGCACCGATTCGCGAGACTGGTGCATCGAGGTAGTCGAAGGCCATTTCTTGAATCTGCGAAGCGATCTCGGCACCAAGTCCACCAAAGCGAACTGCTTCTTGAGCAACGACGACGCGGTTGGTCTTCTTTGCTGAATCAATGATCAGATCGGTGTCAAGTGGCTGCAAAGTACGCGGGTCGATGATTTCGCAATCGATACCTTCTTCGGCGAGTTCTTTGGCGGCGATGATCGCTTCGTTTGCCATGCGGGCATAAGCAACGATCGTGACATCTTTGCCGGGGCGAATGATGTTGCCCTTGCCCAAAGGAATGTCATAAGCCTCGGTCGGAACTGGTGCACTCATACCCAGCAAACGCTTGTGCTTGATCATGACTGTCGGGTTGTTCTCTTTGATACACGAGATCATCAAGCCCTTCATGTCGTACGGGTTTGACGGCATGACAACTTTGAGGCCAGGAATGTGGCACAACAATGCTTCAAGTGACTGACTGTGTTGCGCAGCTGCCGACAATCCGCCACCACCAGCGGTGGTGATGGTCATGGGCAATGTGGCATCGCCGCCAAACATGTACTTCAACTTGGCGGCTTGGTTCACGATCTGGTCGAAGGCCACGCAGATGAAGTCCATGAACATTAAGTCGACGATGGGGCGCAAGCCAGTGACCGATGCTCCAACACCAAGACCAACAATTGCTTGTTCGCTGATCGGCGTGTCAACAACGCGCTTCTCACCAAACTTGGCCTGTAGACCAGCGAAGGTTCCGAAGACTCCACCAAAGGCACCAATATCTTCACCGGCGCAAAATACATCGGGGTCGGCTTCCATCATTTGCGAAACAGCTTCATTGAAAGCCTGCGCGTATGTAAGTTTGCGTTCGTCGCTCATCAGTTTGCTCCAGTCATGCTCGTGTACACGTTGACCAAGATCTGGTCTGGGGTGGGGTAGGGGCTGTCTTCAGCAAACTGAATTGCAGTATCAATGTCGGCACGGAGTTCGGCCCAAATGTCGTCAAAGTTGGCACGCGTTGCCTCGCCATTTTCAATCATGCGATCTTCGAATGTGAAGATCGGGTCACGTAATTTCCAAATGGCTACTTCTTCGTCAGAGCGATACTTCAAACCGAGGTTCTGTACGCCGTGGTGGTTATAGAAGCGATAGGTCTTGGCTTCGATCATCGAAGGTCCTCCACCCTGACGAGCGCGCTCGACTGCTTCAACAGCAGCTTCGTGAACGGCAATGACGTCCATGCCGTCAACGATGACGCCAGGCATTCCATAACCAGCGGCTCGGTCGACCACGTCGGTAATGGCCATGGTCTTGTCTCGTGGAGTGAATTCGCCGTATTCGTTGTTTTCACAGGCGAACACAATGGGCAGGTGCAAGGCACAAGCCATGTTGGCCGCTTCGTGGAAAGCGCCGATGTTGGTTGAGCCATCACCGAAGAAGGCAACAGCGACTTGGCCCTTGCCGCGGTACTTGTTGGCGAATGCAGCGCCGACAGCAATCGGTGAACCAGCGCCAACAATGCCGTTGGCTCCGAGCATGCCAAGCGAGGTGTCGCTGATGTGCATCGAGCCACCCTTGCCCTTGCAATAGCCCGTGGACTTACCCATGAGTTCGGCCATCATGCGGTTGAAGTCGCCACCCTTGGCCACAAGGTGACCGTGACCGCGGTGGGTTGATGTGATGTGGTCATCATCGTTCAGTGCTCCACACACGCCAGACGCAACTGCCTCTTCACCCACGTAGAGGTGTAGGAAGCCGGGAAGTTTGTTGGCTTCGGCAAGTCGACCAGCGGCTTCTTCGAATAAACGAATACGCACCATGCGACGATGGAGATCAAACTGTTTTGCTGATGAAAAATCCATAGCTACCTGTTTCTGTGAATAGATGTCTGTGTGAAAGATCGTGTTTAAGTTTTGATTACTCGTTGAGGCCGCGGGCCCAGCGCAACGAACGACGAAGTAATTCGTAGTAAGCCGGCTTCTCCCATGAACAGCGTTCGATGCGCGGGTAGTAGTCGAGCACTGGTGCCATGTCGTAGTGACCACGGCAATGTCCAAGCGTGTTATACAAAATTGAACCCTGACCTAAATCGCGCAAGTACATCACGAGATGGGTGGGGTCGCAATTGGTCCAGTCGGCTTCGACGAAACCTTTGGCGTCACCTTGCCAGGTTGTGTGCAACAAAGCATGAAGCGCATCGCGGTCGGCGTATTCGCTGAGGTACAACTCGTCATCAGTATCAAATGACTCAATGCCAGACACGAGCCAATGGTTGGGGTCGCTCACTTGCACCGTGTATGGCTGAATCGGTGGGTGGGCCACAAACTGGCTACCCAACGTGTCGGCCCATGACGGAAAGCAACGTGGGGCATCAACACCGTTTGGTCCACCCAACGTGAGTGCCGCGTTGGTGCCATGCAGCGCTACCCAGCGTCCGCCGTTTTCGACCCACGAACGAATCTCGGTCTGGGCCTTTTCGCTCGGACGAACATCGCAGGTGTACGACACCAAGATTGAAGATTTTGCGATACCAGTTGTGTCTTCGTAATCGGGTTGCACGCGAACACGAAACTCTTCGTGTTCGCCAAGCAACGTCAATAGTTCGCGACGTGCGAAATCAATGTCGTGATACTTGCCGCCAGCGACAAGCGTGACGTCGATACGCCGACCCGGGGTAGAGCTCATGATCGTGATCTCGTTCTTGTTCTACTTCTCATCCGCGTGCAGCGGATCAGAAGTCGATGCGCTTCAAGAAGCCGCCATCAACGGTGATGTTGACACCATTGATGTGACGAGCAGCCGAACTGGCGAGGAATGCCACAGCATTGGCGACATCGCTGGGCTCGCCCATGTGGCCAACAGGGTGGTTCTTTTCGGTGGCTTCGAAGAATGGGGGCATGGCATTCTTGATCATGTCCCAGTCGCCGCCTTGAACCATGATCGGTCCAGGTGAAACAACGTTGCAACGAATACCTTGTGCACCAAGAACCTGAGCCTGGCCAAGAGTCCAGTTGACGACAGCTGACTTCATGGCGCTGTAGCTACCCGAACCACTCGCGAAGTGCTCGCTCGTAGCGGTGGTTCCGATGCTGATAACCGATCCGCCACCGTTGGCGAGTGCTTCTTTGGCGGCGTCAACACCGTGAACAAGCGACATGAGGTCGATGTTGAAGTTGTTGATCCAGGCTTCGAGCTTGCGTGCAGGCTTACCTGATGTGTTGTGAACGTACACATCAATGCCGCCAAGCTGTTCGGCTGACGATGCGACCCAAGCGCGAAGTGCTTCGGGATCGGCAGCATCAACGGATGCGCCGACAACTTTGCCAATCTTCGACATTTCGGCAACTGCGGCCGCGACTTCTTCGGCGTTACGTGCGCAAATAGCGACTGATGCACCTTCGGCGAGCATTGTTTCAGCAATCGCGCGACCGAGGCCCTTGGTTGAGCCAGTGACTAATACTTTTTTACCTTTAAGACCTAGGTCCATGATGTTGCCCCCTGTTGTAGTTGTGGTTTTTGTACTTGAGAATTGAGTGAACTATCTTTATATGAACTACTTATATAAACGACTAGTCGTAAAACTACGACCGGAACTTCTTACCGACGCGTGTCTTTCCAAGAAATATCTTTGTCAACCCGAGGTTCGCCAGGAAGACCGAGAACTCGTTCGCCGATGATGTTGCGCTGAGTTTCGTCAGATCCACCAGCGATGCGGTAGCCGGGGGCGCCAAGAACGTGTTCGCCCCAGGCAAATGTGCCCCATTCACCAGTATCGGCGATGAGCGTGGCTCCAAGAATCTTCGACATCACATCGCTGATGTATGTCATGCCTTCGGTCCACATGAGCTTGCCGAGTGATCCTTCTGGGCCAGCTGCTTGGCCAGCGCGACGCATATCGGATGCTCGGCGATTGACGAATCCTTCAACACGGAAATGGGTGTACGCCTTAGCGAGTTCTTGGCGCATTACGAGATCGCTTGTGACGCCCATGGCGCGAGCAGTCGCAATGATTTGACGCCATGAACCGCCAACTCGTGATCCACCGCCACCGCCGTCACCTGAATGGTCGCGTTCGAAGCCAAGTGTGGTGAGAGCGACTTTCCAGCCTTCGCCAACTGGTCCAAGTCGCATCGAGTCGGGGACACGTACATCGTTGAAGAACACTTCATTGAAAGATGATCCGCCGCTCATCTGCTTGATGGGACGAATTTCGATTCCGGGCAAGTCCATCGGAATGATGAAGGCAGTCATGCCCTTGTGCTTGACAGCATCGACGTCACTACGGGCAATGAGTTCGCCCCATTCAGAGAATTGTGCGCCCGATGACCAAACTTTTTGACCATTGAGGACCCATTCGTCTCCGTCGAGATCGGCGCGACATGCAAGACCGGCCAAGTCGCTGCCTGCGCCAGGTTCGGAAAAGAGTTGACATGCGAGTTCACGAGTCGCCATGAAACGACCAACAAATTGTTCTTTTTGTTCGGGAGTTCCGTAGACGTTGATCGTGGGAGCGATCAAGCCAACGGTGACGCTGTGAGTTTCATGTCCAGTTGGCGTGACGAAGAGAGATTCAAGTTTCGAATAGGCACGTGCATATTCGCGCGGGTAGCCAAGACCGCCGTACTCGATGGGTTGGGTGATGGCGTGATAGCCATGTTCGGCCTTGGCTTGTGTCCATGCTTTGGCCTTTTCGAGAAGCGCCGACTCTTCTTCAAAGGTCAACGAGTGAAACACCGAGACCGAAAATTCGCCTTCGCCCCACACGAGGTCTTTGTCATCAGATCCTCCGGCGCGGTATTCAGTATGTGCCTCGAGCCATGTGCGGGCAGTTTCAATGAATTCGTCAAGGGGAGGGACGCTTGTTTGAGTTGAATTCTGTGCGGCAGACATAGTGCGAGCGTAATTGACCCGCTGATCAGTTAGAGAACCGTGGGAACGGGATTTGTGAGCAAGATTTTGTGAGCAAGATTTTGTGAGCAAGATATTGAGTGACGGATGCACCTCAGTCGTCAATTGCTTGTATCCGTAGGTAATACTCACCACATGGCATCGGCGAAGAAGGCAAAACCAGTCGTGAAACGGCTCGGGCGCCCGCGAGATACCAGCTCGGTCGAGACCAAAGCGCGAATTTTGGTGGTCGCCCGTGAGATGTTCTCGGTCCATGGGTATGAAATCACGACAAACCGCGACATCGCGACCGCGGTCGGCATCACCCCCGGGGCGCTGTATCACTATTTCGGCTCGAAATTGGCTCTGTACCTGGCAGTCCATGAAGACACCCAGACCCAGGTCTATGAGCAGTTCACCAAAGCGATTATTGGCCACGAGACATTTATTGGGCAATTTGAGGCGGTTCTTGATATTGCTCACGAAATGAATATTGAAGACGCTTCAGTCGCTCGGTTCATTGGGGCGGTCAGGGTCGATTCGGGTCGCCATCCTGATATGGCTGCAGCGCTCTCGACTCATGTGCGGCAGCGAGAGGGATTCTTCGCGGTCATGATTGACCTGGGCGTCAAGCGAGGCGAAATCGCCCGTGAGCACCGTTTGGTCGTTCAGGCCTACTTGTTGACCGTGTTGATGGGACTCACCGACGCCGTGTCAGAGGATCACGAACTGCAACAGCGAGCGATTCAAGGCATCAAGATGGCGATGCGCGGCCAGCTCGTCACAACGTCCTGACCAGCACCCAGCCTGAATAACACTTGGGCGGGACAAGGGGCCTCGCCCAGTTTTCTCCGCTTACTTAATTGGTCGGTCGGTTGATTATGGTCTATTTGCTAATTCATTTATTCATGAAAGGGTCGACATGGGAACACTTGATGGAAAAGTCGCTTGCGTCACTGGAGGCACCCGAGGAATCGGTCTCGCAGTGGCCAAGGCCTTCCTAGACGAAGGAGCCAAGGTGGTCATCAACGGTCGCGATCCGGTGAAGGCGCAAAAGACCCTTGATGAACTGAACGCTGGCGCCAATGTCTTTTTTATCGCTGGCGACGTGATGAAGCGCGAAGACTGCGAAGCCATTGTGAATGGCACTGTTGCTCATTTTGGTCGTATTGATATTTTGGTCCCCAACGCCGGCGGTGGCGGAGACCCGGGTCCAGTTGCCGAGATGACTGATGAAGCAATGGAAGTCCCGATGATCTGGAACTTCTGGCACACCTTTTGGACGATACGTGCCGCTCTCAAGCACATGATTCCGCAGGGTTCTGGCCGCATTATGGCGATGAGCTCGGTTGAAGGAAAAATGGGCAAGCCCATGGTGTCGGGTTACGTTGTGTCAAAGCACGCAATCAATGGTCTCGTGAAATCAGTTGCCCACGAAGTGGGCACGCTCGGTATCACGGTGAACGCGCTGTGCCCCGGAGCAATTGAAACTGATGTCATGATGGCGCAAGGTCCGGGTGCCGCTGAAGCGATGGGCTTGACCTACGAAGGTCTGCTCGACTTGTTTGCTCAGCAATCAGCGATCAAGCGCATCAACGAAAGTGAAGACGTGGCCCTAGTGGCCGTATTGCTGGCATCAGATGCCGGCGCAGGTATCACGGGATCATTGATCTCAATCGACGGCGGAACTTCGCCTTACTGATCTAGGAGATTGTCATGGGAAAACTTGAAGGAAAAATCGCTTGCATCACCGGCGGAACACGAAGCATTGGTCGTGCCATGGCCGAAGCATTTTTGGCTGAAGGCGCCACGGTTGTTGTCAACGGTCGCGACGCCGCAAAAGGTGCTGTCGCCCTTGCCGAAATGGGTGGCGGACCAAATATTGCTTTTTACGCAGGTGACTCGTCAAAGCAATCCGTTGTTGAAGGGTTGATTGATTTTACGATCGAGAAATTCGGACGTCTTGATATTTGCTGCTTGAACTCTGGTGGCGTCAACATGACCGCACCAGTTGCACAAATGTCGGACGAAGAATGGAATCTTGAAATCGACTGGAACCTCAATCACGTTTTTTGGGGAATGCGTCGTTCGCTACAGCACATGATTCCTCGCCAAAGCGGTCGCATCATCGTGACGTCATCGGTGGAAGGCAAGTTGGGCAAGCCTGGCATTCCTGGCTATGTCGCAACCAAGCACGCCGTCAACGGTCTGGTGAAGTCGGCTGCTCAAGAAGTTGGAACACTTGGCATTACGGTGAACGCAATTTTGCCGGGCATCATCGAGACCGACATTGTTCGTAACACTGGTCCTGATTCGGCGGTTGCTATGGGACTCGGCACATACGAGAACCTCATTGCCGCATTCAGCTCTGAAGCTGCAACCAAGAAGCCGAACCGGGTTGAAGAGGTTGCTGCAGTTGCAGTGATGATGGCTTCTGATGCCGCGCGAAATATCACCGGATGTTTGTTCCCCGTTGACGGTGGAACTCTTCCGTACTGATTTTCAGTTTTTACTGAAGGAGCAAGTGACAGCGTGACCTATTCGCATTTAGAACACGCCAACGATCTTGAACCCTCAGCAGGTCATCACCACTTAATCGAAAAGTGTCCGCTTCATAAAGAGGACACTTTTGATCCACCGTTCTATGTGGTGAGTCGCCACGAAGATGTGCTGGCGATGGTTACCTCGCCAACGCAGTGGCTCAATGGCGATGGGCCAGGAGTGTTTTATCAAGTAGGTGGCGTGTTGGGATCGGCAGACGATCCCGATCATCGGCGTCAACGCAAAGTGTTGCAAGACGGCTTTCGCCCCGCCATGGTTGATGCTTTGACGCCACGCGTTGAGGCGATTGGTCGACAGTTGTGGGATGACGCGTTTAGCCGTGACGGTGAAGGTGATTTTGTCCACCTCTTTGCTTTTCCTTTTCCGGCCATCGTGATTGCCGAAATGTTGGGAATCCGTCCAGAAGATCGAGGTCAATTCGGTCATTGGTCGGACGACATTGTGAATGGTCTGGGTGGCGGAGACTTGACACTTGTTGAAGCGGCCAATGCCGGTATCTATGGCTTAGTCGATGTGCTTGTCGCCGAACGCCAAGAGATCATTGAAGCGGGAGGAACGCCACCCGATGATTTCTTGAGTGTGCTCACGCAGGCCTATCTTGCTGACGAACTGAAATACAGCGAAGTCCGTCGACTGTGTCAGCAAGTGCTTGTCGCCGGTCACGAAACCACGGCGAGTTTGCTGAGCCTGATGTTGTGGCGTTTGATTGAGCAACCCGAACTCATGCAGCAACTTCGCGACGACCCGAGCAAGATTCAATGGGCAGTTGAAGAGTTCTTGCGTTTTGATTCACCAGTGCAGGGTTTGTTTCGTACGAATAAAGAAGAGTGCGAAGTACGAGGAGAAACCATTCCTGAACGCTCCAAATTGCAATTACTTTTCGCGGCAGCAAATCGTGATCCACGCGTGTGGGAGAACCCGGACGACATCAACCTCGACCGTTTCGGACCGGGAGCCAAACCACATTTAGCTTTCGGTTGGGGAGTGCACCATTGCATTGGCAATGTTTTGGCTCGCCGTGAAGGTCAGATGGCGTTGCGTTGGATGATTGATACTTTTGAAACGATTGAACTCACTGGTGACGTCAAAGTGAATCAACCATTTATTCTTCGCGGACTCACGACTCTCCCTATCAGATGGACAGTTAAAAAGTGACGGTACGTAAATGAATCACATGAAGAGCACGCGAGTTTCAATCGTCACGGGCGGAGCGTCGGGGATTGGTCGTGCAACAGTTGAGGCTTTGTTGGATGCTGGAGAATCGGTCGTTGTGGTTGATCTCCCGAGTGATGCACTGCGTGAAGTAGAACAGCATCCGCGAGTTCTTGCAGTCGGCGGAGACGTCACTGATGCTGCAACCAATGAACTCGCTGTTGCACTAGCTGAAGGCGAGTTTGGCGGTCTTGATGCGATGATTCTGAATGCTGGGCTTCCGGCAAGTGGCGACATTCTTACTTTGCCCATCGAGGTATTCGACCGAGTTATTGAAGTCAATGTGCGTGGGGTGTTGCTTGGTATTCGCGCCGCAGTGCCGGCACTTCGTCGTCGGGGTGGTGGGCGCATTGTGGTGACCGCGTCTACCTCTGGAATTAATGCCGACCCCAATATGTGGCCGTACAACACCGCCAAGGCCGCAGCGATCAATTTGGCTAAAGGTGCCGCGCTTGAACTAGCTGCCGATGCAATCACTGTCAACGTGGTGTGCCCCGGACCCACCGAGACCGGAATGACGACTGGTATTAAGCAAGTACCCGAGGTGTACGAAAGTCTGCGTCGTGCGGTGCCCCTTCAACGTTGGGGCAAAGCCAGCGAAGTCGCAGCAGTGATTGCATTTTTTGCATCTGAAGCATCAAGTTTTGTCACCGGTGCTGTCGTGCCAGTTGATGGTGGCATCACTGCGAATACAGGTCAATTCACCCCGCGACCGTTAACAAAGTAAGTCACAACGACAAATTCATAACAGAAAGAGACAACCATGGCAGAACATCCCGAGAACTACGAAGACGTCACGATTTACGGATTGGACGATGATGTTGAAAAAGACTTATTGCTTGCGCAAAACGAGTGCACCTTTATTTGGTCAAACAAAGAGGGCTGGCCTGTTGGCGTCATCATGTCGTACGTATTTGTCAATGGGAGTTTCTGGTTAACGGCCTCTTCGCAGCGCGCCCGAATCTCGGCAGTGCGTCGCGATCCACGCGTGTGCGTTGTTGTTACATCAACGGGTTCAAAAATGGCTCGCAACAAGACGGTCACCTATAAGGGTGAATGCGTGCTCCATGATGATCAGGTAACTAAAGATTGGTTCTACCCAGCGCTTTCTGAGGCCATCATGGGAAGCGATGTTGTTCGCCGCGACACTTTCACAAAGTTCCTTGACTCGCCACGTCGGGTGATTCTTGAAGTCAAGCCCACCCAACGAATTGGTTATGACGGTGGCAAAATGGGTAAAGCGACGTCTGAGTGGATGGCCGCTAATGCAGATCCAAAGAAAGAAGACTGATCATGAGTGAAAAACTTGAAAATGGCAAACTCGGACTTTCAGCAGACGAGGTTTTGACAACAACGCGTTCAGTACGTAAGCGCCTCGACCTCACGCGACCTGTCGAGCGAGAAGTACTCATGGAGTGCATCGACATTGCGCACCAAGCACCGACTGGCTCAAACATGCAAGGTTGGCGTTGGTTGTTCATCGATGATCCGGTGAAGAAGAAGGCATTGGCCGATATGTATCGCGCCAACTACTACCCGTACGTCAACGACCCCAATCGCCCCAAGCGTGATGCTCAAGGTGAACGAATCGTTGATTCGTCAATGCACCTCGCCGGCATCTTGGAAGAAGTTCCGGTGCTCTTGATTCCATTGATCGCTGGTCGTCTTGATGCTGGTACACCAACATTTGGTCAGGCTTCGGCGTGGGGATCGCTTCTTCCAGCCGTGTGGAGTTTCATGCTGGCCTTGCGTGAGCGTGGACTGGGTTCAGCATGGACGACGTTGCACTTGCCCAACGAAAAGGAAGCCGCCGAACTTCTTGGAATTCCTTTCGATCAGTACACCCAGGCTGGTTTGTTCCCAGTGGCGTACACGATTGGCACAGATTTCAAATTGGCTAAGCGAGTACCGGCCGAAAAGTTTGTGCGCTGGAATACCTGGAGCTAATTAACTGCTGGCCCAGGCACGGGCTTGGGCCGAAGCAGTCCAACTGATCGCATTGGTAATCACTTTGCGGAACATCGGATCGACATACGTCACCGGTCCGTCGCCGAACTGAATGTAGGCGAGCGGAGCATTTTTGGCTTTCTTCACCCATGCGACCAAATTGCTTCCGGCTGGATGAGTCCAATTCTCGTTACTGTTGCGTTGTCCGCGAATTGCGAGATCGGCTGAAAAGAAGTTCTTTGGGTTGTCGGTTGCGAACGTCGTGCGCATAAGCGGGATGACTTCATCCTCGAACACGGGGCAGCAATACAACTCGTCGGTCAGAGTGAATGAACTCCCGAGTCCTTCACAAATTGGATGACCAGAGTCAATGATTTCAATGGTGTGCTCAACATCGAAGACATACCCAGAGTCGGGATAGTCCACCCCACGCAAGGTCGCTGGTTGATAATGGAATCGCCCACCAACAAGATCGGCGAACCCTTCCCATGTTGGCCAACTTGCGAGTGCATGATGCATAAACACCAAACCAGTTCCGGCGTCTTGCAGATCATTCAGAACTTTGATGTGCTCAGTGGTCGGCGCAGGAAGATCAACTGGGGGGTTACCTCCGGTGAATTTCAACCCTGGCATGTCGTAGAAAACGACGACGTCGTAACCAGTTGATGGTGTGTCAGACGCAGTCCAGGTGATGTTGTCAATTGAATCAAAGACAGCAAAGAATGCATCCGCGACAAACGGGTGTCCGCCTGTAACAACTTGAACCGAGATGCGAGGTTCAGCCACGACCGACGAAAGCCCATTCGCCCATGATCTTGTTCTCGTGATCTAAGCGAATGGCCAATATCTCGCGGCTGCGAAGGTGAAGAGCGGTATGCGATGCGGCGAAAACTTTCTCCATTGAAACCGAGAAACATTCGCCCGCAAGGCCGTACGTTTTGCTGACATCGTCAAGATGCAGACTGTCTGATCGGCCAGCGTGATAAGCGCTCAAAGCAGCGGTGAGTTCGTTTGATTTCCCAAGAGCCACTTCAACTTCGGTCGCAAAGCCAATCATCAGATCGGTTTCTTCATGCATCCACGCAATTTCGTGGGCGGCCCGTTCGGCGACATTGCGTAAAACATTTTCGAGCATCTGGATAGTGATCTTGACTGCCGGATCACTGACTGCCGAATCAACGGCGTTGAGTAATTCATTGCGACAGTCAAGAATGACTTGATCGGTGGTGGGGCGAGAAAACATGGGCTGCGCCTTTCAGAGTGTGGGCGGGATGCAGCCCGCAAGGAAGTTGTTGTGACCGACAGTAAGTGCATTCAAGGTGTACGTCGTCATGATGCCCGAGTTTTGACCTCGAGCCATTGCGCCGGCCCCAGCAAGAACTTGTCCGTAGACAGTGATTGCGGCAAGTGATGAGAAGTACCCAAGTGTCGCCATGTTGATGGTGTCTTCGCCGAAGCCAGTCTGTTCGCGATAGCGAGCCAAGAAGGCTTCAGGGTCTGGCACGATGAGATTGGGACCAGAGGCCGACGAATAAATCATGTAATAGCCCAGGTCTTCGCGAGGGTCTCCAATGTGAGTGAGTTCCCAGTCGATGACCTGATGCGAACCATCGGTGCCAACCATGATGTTGGCGGGCTGAAAGTCGCTGTGTACTAGTCGTAGCGGAAGCGGTGGTGGACGATTGGCATCAAGCCATTCGGCGACGTATCGCAAAAATGGATTTGATTCTGCATGGTTGCGGTCGGCCTGACGAAAGCGATCAATGAGCCCGCCCAAATATGTTGACCAATCGGTCGGACGCGGAATCGATGAACCAACGTCATCCGGGTTGATGCGGTGTACTGCGGCCATGGTGTCAACAAGATCGAACGTATGGCGTCCGTAGCCCGTCTCAGGAGTGCACTCATTGAGATGTGCTTGTAGTGATTGTCCTGCCACGAAATCAAGAACAATTGCTTTGGTGCCGAGTCGACTTCCGGTGTTGTCGTAGTAACGAGCTTTCGGCATGGGAATACTCTCTGCTTGACCGAGTGCGCTGAGTAACGCCCATTCGGTGTCGCGGTCGGTTTCCATCATGGCTTTGCCTGGAGGCGGGTCGCCGCGCAAAACAAGAGTTTCGCTTGAGCCATCTTGCCAACGAACTTCGGCTCGGGCCATGAGGCGGCTGTAGCCACCAGTCATTGCCTCGTAGCTTATGACCGTGACTTTTTGTCCTGACTCTTGAGTTAAGAATGCGCTCAAGAGATCGGGCATTGCTGTTACATCGTGCATATTTCCCCCCGCTTGAAATTCTATTTAGTGTCGTTCAAGTGCGGGCGCAGCCACGCGATGGTTGGCAATTTGTGGTCCGCCAACCCAGCCGCATAATTGAGGATCGCAGCCGCGAATCTCGCCTTCGATATAACTGCCATCGATATTGAAGAGTCCCCACTTGCCATCAAGTGAAACTTTGATATGGCCAGCACCGTCTTGTTCGTACAGGGCTTTTGAAAAGGGGTGAATAATTCCGTGCATCACTGACCTCCGTTGCTTCGCGGCGTTTCATCATTTGTGATGTAGTCACCAAGCTTTTGGTGGATCCAACGAACTTTGGCTTCTTGGTAATTGGCCAAGGTGATGCCGGGCTTACGCGTCGTCTCAAGGCCCTGCTGCACTCGAGCCATATTGAAAACGTCTTGCTGGAAAACCTTGGCCAACATACCGAGTTCTGTTGCATTGGTGAAGGGCTCATCAATGGTCAGATCGCGGCGCTTGACCGGCTTGGGCTTATCGCCCTTGTACGGCGACAAGAAGAACACTTCCATGATTGATGAACGATGATCATCGCCGTTCGGACGGAAGCGATACACGATGCGGTTGAATGCGCCCCACGGGTGCATGTTCGGGAAGATCGTGTAGTCGATGCTGTCCATCATTTCTGCGTCACTCATGGTGTCGACACGATCGCCGACCATCGGGCGCCAACGATCGCGGGCGGAACTTGATGCGATGGCGCGAGCCGAAGCACCTTCAGGGATTGAGATGGGACTGTCTTGATCGACGCGTACATCGAGCATGCCGCGCATCATGTCGTCTTGGCTGACTTCGTACCAGATCAACGGACTAGTGGAGAGACCTGCGGTGATCACTCGTGAATGGTTTTCCCAAATATCAACCTGTGAGTTGGTATCAGCGAGGTACGGGAGAATTTGTGGGTGCGTTGCGTTGACGTGGTACGCCTCGCTGAATGCCTCTTGGGCAATCTTCCAGTTAGCACCGATGATCTTGGTGACATGGGCTTCAACCCAACGATCTTCCAGATTCCACACTTCAAACTGTTCTTTGATCCCACCCAGGAAATTGCTGAGTGGTTCGCAATTTTTGTCTGGGTTAATGAAAACGAATCCGGCCCAGGTGTCAACGGCACACTCAGGCAAGCTGAAGTCTTGTTCTTGTCGCTCTTCAACATGAGGGAAGTCCCACTTTGCCGGAACGTCGGCCAACTCTCCTTCGAGTGCCCAGGCGAAACCATGAAACGGGCAACGAATTTCTTCGCAATGACCGTCGTAGTCCTTGAGTTTGCGACCGCGATGCAAACAGGCGTTGGGGTAAGCCTTGATTGAACCGTCAGGCTGACGAACCACGATGTACGACTGATTGGTGATGTCATAGACGATGTAATCGCCGGCTTCGGGGATGTGATCAGTGCGGCACGCGAACTGCCACACGCGACTCCAGAGTCGCTCCTTCTCCAGTTCGTGCCATTCGCGAGTGATGTAACGATCAATGGAAATGTCCTCGCTACCCAAATATTTGGGGGCCTCGAGGCGCAGCACATCGGGAACCGGGTGGGTATCGGTATCAAGAAGCTCTTGGTAAGTAATACCTGGGGAGCGGGCTTGGCGAGGATCGACGGCGGTCATGTACCCATTATTGACCGTCTGATTAGTTTGATCTAGTACCGAACCGCAATTGCGGTCTAAATACACGAATTATTTGTCGAGAAACTTAATTGTCGAGAAACAGTTCAATCTCCGAGATGGCGGCAAGGGGGTCAGAGACGTGGATCGTCGACCAGCCAAACGATTGGGCCATGTGAATGTTTTGCGGGAAATCATCGAGGTACAGGATTTCTTGATGGGGAACGCCTAATAGGTCGGCGGTGGCTTGATAGATGCCAGGTTCGGGCTTGCGAGAACCAATGGCAAATGATTCGATGACGGCCGTGAAATCCTCGAAACGCAAGTCTTGCTCCATGGTGGGGCGGAACTCGGCAAAGGTATTCGTGAGTAAACCTGTTTTGAAGCCCCTTTTCTTGAGTTCGCTGACCTTGTCAAGCATTGGTTGAATGACGGCGTATTGTCCCGGGGTCATCAATGCGTCAATTTCGTCTCCGTGTAGAGAAATATTGTGTTCGCCAGCCCACGGTTGCAATGCCGCTTGAATATCGGCCACCGCGATCTCTCCACGTTCGGCTCGATGCCAGGGATGGTCTCCGCTGTCATGGGGCCCGAGCATGATCGCGAGCATGGTCGGAACATCTGCTGAGTGGCGTTGGGCGATTTTGCGGAGTTGATTCGTGATGGAAGTAATCAATACTCCGCCGAAATCAAAGACGACCGCGGTAATTGAAGATTTTGGTGGCGTCGCCATGGGCATTTCGTTTACCCTATTGTGACTTCACACCTTCGCCGTAACTGGATCTTCAGAGGCGCCGAAGAATTGAATGATTTTCTTTGGGGGGAACCGATGTTGACATTCGCCGATATTTTTGAGGCACACGCTGATGAGTTTCCTGAAGTCTGTGCCATTGCGTACGGCGACCAAGAAGTGACGTGGGCGCAATATGACGAATGGGCCGCACGACTCGCTTCGGCATTTAGTGATGTCGGGCTCGGACTTGATTCAAAAGTTGGCATGTTTATGTACAACTGTCCGGAGTATCTGATTACGCAATATGCGGCTTTCAAAAATCGCATCACTCCGGTCAATGTGAATTATCGCTATCTCGATGACGAGTTGCTCTACTTACTCGACAATGCCGATTGTGAAGCATTGGTTTTTCACTCAAGCCTTGGTGACCGCATCGCGCGTATCAAAGATCGTTTGCCGAAATTGAAACTATTGATTGAAGTTCTTGATAGTCAATCGGCTGATGTGCGTGGCGCTTTGCCGTGGGAATCAGTGCTCGATGAATATGATCCCGCTCCGCGTATTGAACGCGGTGCCGATGACGTCTACATGTTGTACACCGGCGGTACGACAGGCATGCCCAAAGGCGTGATGTACCCCATGGGTTCATTCACCGAAGGTTTCCTAGGTTTTTACACCAATGGCGCCGGATTGCCGCCTTTGAAAAGTCTTGAAGAAGTCACTGGTCTCGCCAAGATGATGCATTCCGCGATGGGTCAAACCGTCGGCATGCCCTGCTGTCCGTTGATGCATGGCACGGGAGTGTGGCTCGGTGCATTAGTTCCGCATCTGATGGCTGGCAAAGTGGTGCTTCTTGAAGGTCAGTCATTTGATGCGGCGAAGATGTTTCGAGCAGTTGAAAAGCATGCAATTGCAACATTGATCATTGTCGGTGATGCGTTCGCTCGTCCGATGGTGCAAGCGCTCAAGACTCAGGCCGAAAGTGGTACGCCGTTTGACACCTCGTCAGTCAAGATGATTATGTCAACTGGCGCGATGTTCTCATCGGACATCAAGGCCGAACTTTTTGAATACATGACGACAACTGTGGTGATGGACATTCTTGGTTCAAGTGAAGGTGGCATGGGTCAAACCATGGCGACCAAAGACAATGTCAACACAACGGCGAAGTTTGGGGCGATGCCCAATACCAAGGTCATCAATTTTGAAACTGGCAAAGAAGTTGCTCATGGTTCGGGCGAGCAAGGGATGGTGGGGGTCAGTGGATCGGGGGTACCGATTGGCTATTACAAAGACCCCGAGAAGTCGGAGCGCACATTTAGGTCGTTCGATGGAGTTCGGTACAGCTTCCCGGGCGATATGGCAGTTGTTGAGGCCGATGGAACGATCACTTTGCTCGGTCGCGGCTCAAACTGCATTAACACCGCCGGCGAGAAGGTTTTCCCCGAAGAGGTAGAAGAAGCGGTTAAAACTCATGATCTCGTCGCCGATTGTCTGGTGTTCGGTATTCCCGATGAGAAGTTCGGTCAGCGGGTTGTCGGAGTCGCATCGGTGAATCCAGGAGTCAAGACTCCAAGCGGCGATGAAGTGATCGCTTACACCAAGACAAAGTTGTCGAGTTACAAAGTTCCGAAACAACTCGTTATGGTTGAGACAGTGCCGCGTGCGGCAAACGGTAAGGCCGACTACGGACTTGCCAAGAAGTTGTTTGAAGCACAAGCTGATTGAGGGGAATCATGACTGCTGTTGATCCAGGATTAGATATCAAGAATTTGGGCAAGGCGCGCAGTGCCGGTCCGAGCGTTCAAGACTTGCTCGAGGCCGATACCCGTCCAGTTCCAGCTTCTTTGAAGGATCATTCCTATGAGTTGCAAGGAACTGCCGATGTACCGAAGTTGCGGTACACCTCGCATGC
>JBAXIP010000026.1:0-19341 GCA_037138315.1 Actinomycetes bacterium | reverse complement strand
ATCTTGGTTGGTGAAATCCGCGATGCCGACACCGCTCGTATCGCTGTCCAATCTGCACTGACTGGTCACTTTGTTTTGTCATCACTCCACGGCACCGATGCGGCCGCCGCCTTACATCGCCTGCTTGACATGGGTATTGAAGCATTCCTCATCGCTTCATCGGTAATGGGCGTCATTGGTCAACGCTTGTTACGCCGCATTTGCGATTCATGTAAACAGCCTTACGAACCAAACTCCGAAGAAATGGCACTATTTCAACACCACCTTCCGAAGAACAAGAAGAAGCTTTTTTTTCACGGTGCTGGTTGTCAAGACTGTTCACAGACCGGTTATCGCGATCGCATCGGTGTCTATGAGTTGCTCAAGATTTCGCCAGCTATTCGCCAACTCATTGTTGAACATGCGACAACTGAACGAGTGCGCCAATTAGCAATTGACGAAGGTATGCGGCCGATGATCGCTGAGGCAATCAACCTTGTCGAAGCCGACATCACCACAGTCGCCGAAGTCATCAGAACTTTGTACGTGGCCTGATTGGAATATTGATGCCTAGGTTCGCTTACAGCGCAATAAACAACGAAGGGGTCACCATTGAAGGTGACACGAAAGCCGACAGTATCGGCGATGCCCGGGCGTATCTCTTGACCCAAGATCTTTATCCCACCAAATTGGCCGAGAAGCGCGGACTTCTTCAATTTGAACTCACCAAAGAAAAGGTGAAGAAGAAAGAGTTGATGCACTTCACGCGCCAACTCGCGGTTTTCGTTCGCGCTGGCATTCCGATTACGACTG
Organism: Actinomycetes bacterium; assembly: GCA_037138315.1. Lineage (GTDB taxonomy): Bacteria > Actinomycetota > Acidimicrobiia > Acidimicrobiales > Ilumatobacteraceae > Casp-actino8. The sequence goes on along the minus strand of JBAXIP010000026.1, from coordinate 18,549 downwards.
CACTCGAGACAATTGGCGATGAAACTCAAGACACCGCATTGCGTCGAGCAATCACTGCGATGATTGAAGAGTTACGTAACGGCGGAACTCTTTCAATGGCTGCTGCCAAGCACACGCAAGTATTCCCGAACTATTACGTCGGTATTTTGCACAGCGCTGAGCTCACTGGACGACTTGACGAAACTCTCGACAGTTTGTCGGCTTACCTTAATCGTGAAATTGAAACTCGGTCCAAAGTCGTCAGCGCTTTGTCGTATCCAGGAGTCGTGATGGTGATGGCAGTTGTCACTGTCATCATTTTGGCTGGTTACGTGTTACCAAAATTCAAACCACTCTTCGCCGAGCTCAATGCCGACCTTCCGCTGCCGACACGCATGCTGTTGGCGGTCGCATCACTCTTTACCGATCTCATCTATATCCCCATCACTTTTTTCACCTGCATCATTGCTCTGGCGGTTTGGATGGTGAAAACCGATCAAGGTCAACGATTCAAAGATCGAGCCGTTCTCAAGATTCCTGTTGTCAAAGGAATTATCGAATACGCCATTCTTGAACGCTTCTGCCGCATTCTTGGCGCAATGGTGCGGGCTGGCGTCCCTCTTCCCGATGGAATGGAGACAACCACTGAAGCGACGGCCAACACGGTGTACCGCGAACGCCTTGAAGTGGCACGCGAAGAAATGCTGCGTGGGTCGGGTTTCTCCGGTCCGCTCGCAGCCACCAATCTCTTTCCAGGTGCCGCTAAGCAAATGTTCAAAGTGGGCGAAGAAACCGGAACCCTTGACGAGCAACTCGCTGCAGCGAGTGAGTACTTCGACTCTGAACTTGAAGTGCGCATCAAACGCTTCACCACGATGTTTGAGCCCATCATGATTATTGGTGTGGGCTTAATGGTTGGCTTTGTCGCAGTAGCTCTAGTCTCAGCAATGTACGGAGTACTTGGCGGCGTGAAAGACGGTGCGCAATGAGCTCGTGGAGTTCAGTGACCCAACACCACGTCGATGAGATTCTGTCCGGAGAAAATCGCGACGATCGATCCCGCAGCCAAGAAGGGTCCGAATGGCAATTGCGTTCGGCGACCGGCCTTGCCAACAATCATCAACACAACTCCGATGAGTGCACCAAGAATGAATCCGTAAAACAAACCAACCAGTGCAAGGCCCGGATTCAACCAACCCAAGTACATTCCGAGCAACGGGCTCAGTCGCACGTCTCCGTCACCAAGACCGCCACGACTCGCAACGTACAGCCCTCCCATGACGGCGAATGCGATGACAGCGCCGATCACAGCCATATAGATACGGCGTGGCTCATTGTTAATCAATGCTGCAATGACGAGCAGTGGTGCCCCCAAGGCCATCACGGTGTACGACACTTCGCGGGGCAAACGCTGAGTCTTCAGATCAATGACGGTCAAACCAGTCAGGCCAGCAGCAAAAACACAAAATGCAGCTACCAAGACTGCTTCCTTGAAGTGAATTGCCATCAGCGTAAACAGAGTGGCTGTCACAATTTCGACGATGATCGGCTCAACGCCTATGAGTTGACGACACTTGCGACATTTACCGCGCAAAACAAGCCACGACAAGATGGGCACCAAGTCAAGCGGTCCAAGTTCAAGCCCGCACGATCCACACGCCGATCCAGGTTGAACGACCGACACACCACGCGGCACGCGGTCAATCACCACTGTCAAGAACGAACCAATGAGTAACCCCATAACAACAGCAACCCATAACACCGGTGTCGCTATGTCAATTCCATTCGCGCAAATCATTAACAAAGGACACTAGCGATGACTTCGTTTGCACAACTCACCATTGATCCAGAACTCGACAGACTCTTGAGAGCAACTGTCAGTGCATCTGCTTCCGACCTGCACCTCACCCTTGGGCGCCCCCCGATGCTCCGCCTGAGTGGTGACTTGATTCCAATTGAAGGGATGTCCGATCTTGGTGCCGCCGAACTTGACCGCATGATCGGCAGTCTCTTGACCGACGTGAAATCAGCAGAGTTCGCCCGCAATCACCAGGTTGACTTTTCTTTCGGCATCAATGGTGTCGGTCGGTTTAGGGCCAACGCATTTCGTCAACGTGGATGCATGGCACTGGCCCTGCGTGTTGTCCCTCACCGCATTAGTCCACTTGAAGAACTAGGTGCACCCGCAGCCTGTTCGAAGTTGCTGAATGCTCCATACGGATTGGTCTTGGTTGTTGGCCCTACTGGTTCGGGTAAGAGCACCACTTTGGCCGCCATGATTGACCAAATCAATCGTGATCGGGCGTGCCACATCTTGACCATTGAAGATCCGGTCGAATTTGTGCATACGCATAAACGGTCGTTGGTCAACCAGCGCGAAGTTGGTACTGATGTCAACACTTTTGAAGACGGATTGCGATCTGCTCTGCGAGAAGATCCCGATGTGATCTTGTTGGGAGAAATGCGTGATCTTGAATCAATTGCAATCACACTGACTCTTGCTGAAACTGGTCATCTAGTTTTCGCAACGTTGCACACCAACGATGCATCTCAAGCTCTTGACCGCATTGTTGACGTGTTTCCAGCCGAGCGCCGAGATCAGATTCAGATTCAGCTCGCAGGATCGTTACAAGGAATCATCAGCCAACGACTCATCGCTTCAGAACATGGTGGTCGAGTCGCGGCATATGAAGCGTTGATGGTCAATGATGCTGTTCGTAACTTATTACGCGAAGGTAAAACTCGTCAGATGCGCAATGTCATCAGCACTGGCCAAAACGAAGGAATGCAAACCCTCGAAATGGACCTGGCACGTTTGGTGATTGCCGGCCATATCACCCAGGCCGATGCCTGCAGCCAGAGTGCTTACCCCAAGGAAGTTGTCACCCAGATCGCTACGCAGCGTTCACTGCTCGTCAATAACTAACCAAAACAACGACAGCAAAAAGGCCGGCCCTTGCGGGCCGGCCTTTTTGTTCACTCTTATAGGGACTGAATCAGACGACGCAAGCTCCACCAACTTGAGGATTTACTGCACCAGCAACACCTACGTCGTACAGAGTTGACTGCGAACGCAAGAACTTGGCTGTCACCAAACCGGCTTCGGTGGGATCACCAGCGGTAATCGCAGACTGATCGGCGTACCAAGTTTCGACGGCCGTTTCCATAACTCGCTTATCGGTGTCGCAGGCACTCTGTTGACCCTTGTCGGTGATGCCCCGAACGGCGAACACTGTCACGGTTGCGAGAATTCCCAAAATCACGACCACGATGAGCAATTCAACGAGAGTGAATCCCTTATCTCGACGGGCTTGAGTTGTTTCTTTGTTGATTTTCATTGTTTTCCCTTTCAATTGAAGACTGTGATTGACGCCTTAGATATCGGCACAGACACGCTCGGCTAAATATCTGTATTGTCAAGAACACGTCAAGGCTCTTTCAGGTCGTACCCTCTAGGCAATGACAATCGAATCTTCAGCCACACTGCATCTCAAAGCCGATCGCGATCGCAGTATGAAACGCGGTCACCCGTGGATTCTCAGTGGTGCCGTCGCCAAGGTTGATGGAGATCCGCAGCCCGGCGACACGGTTCGCATCATTGCGGCGAATGGAACCGAACTCGCAACTGCTTCATACAGTCCGTTCTCGGCACTTCGTGCTCGCGTGTGGTCATTTGATCCCAATGTTGAAATCAATGCCGGCTTTATTGCCGAAACAATTAATAAGGCAGTTGCTCAACGCACTGCCGATCCTGAACTCACTCATACCTGTCGATTGATTTTTGGTGACTCCGATGGATTGCCTGGGTTGACCGTCGATCGTTATGGCGAAGTCGCAGTCATGGAAATCAATAGCGTCGGTATTGAACGTTGGCGTGATGCTGTGGTTTCAACGTTAATGAAGGTTGAAGGAATAACGTGCGTGTACGAACGTAGTGAAGGTGCCGATCGCGAACGCGAAGGTCTCACTGTACGTAACGGACTTGCAGCCGGTGTTTTGCCCGCGAAGATCTACGCCGTCGAAGGTAACGAGAAGTACATCGTCAATGTTGAAGACGGACATAAGACTGGTTTCTATATCGATCAACGCGATTCACGAAAATTGGTGGCCTCACTAGCGCCAGGACTTCGTGTGCTCAACGTCTTTGGTTACACCGGTTCATTCGGAATTGTTGCGGCTAAGAATGGCGCGGCTTCGGTGACCACCGTTGAATCTTCTGGTCCTGCCCTCGAACTTGCCAAGCAGAACGCTGAATTAAATGGTGTCAATGTTGGCGAAGTCATCGAAGGAGATGCCTTTGAAGTACTTCGTCGAATGCGCGATCGCCGCGCCGAGTTTGACTTGATCATTCTTGACCCACCGAAGTATTCGGCAAGCGCAAAACATATTGAGCGCGCCACCCGCAAGTACAAAGACATCAACTTGGTCGGTATCAAGTTGCTCGCACCGGGCGGCAAGTTGATGACGTTCTCATGTTCGCAATCAATGGATACAGATTTGTTCCAGAAGGTTGTTGCCGGAGCAGCTGTAGATGCGAAACGCGATCTACGAATTATTCGTCGACTTGGTCAACCAGTTGACCATCCGGTGCACTTGCACTTTCCCGAATCGGAATACCTCAAAGGCTTGTTACTGCAAGCCGACTAAAGCTCACGTTGATTTGTGATTCTGGTGTCGTTTAAATCGGTATTACCAACTAAATCGACACCAGAATCACAAATTATTCTTGGACGAGTTCGATCAAAGTTCCGAAACTGCCCTTGGGGTGGATGAACGCAACAGTGGTTCCACGGCTACCAGGGCGAGGTGCCTTGTCGATCGCGGTTGCACCGGCTGCCAACATCGCGTTTAACGCAGCGCCGCAATCGGCAACACGGTAACCAATGTGATGAAGTCCTTCGCCACGCTTTTCAATTGCTTTGGCGACCGGGCTGTCGGGACGAGTTGGTGTCAACAGTTGGATGTAGCTTTCGGCCACTTTCAACAACGCTTCTTCAACACCGTCGCTTTCAACGATTTCGCGATGATCAACTTCGGCCCCAAAGGCCCGCTTGTAATAATCGATAGCGGCTTCGAGATCTGTAACAGCAATGGCGATGTGGTCGATTTCGGTGAGAATCATCTCAACACAATGCCACGAAAGATCAGGCGCGCTGGAATCGGGTGATATTGGCTTCGCCAACCTTGGCACGGAACGCGGGATCGGTGACACCGAGACCTGCTTCAGGAGCCAAACACAAGACGCCGAGCTTGCCCTCGTGCATGTTGTTATGCACTTGGTACGCAGCTTCACCGACATGGTTCAGATCGAAGGTCTGGCTCAGCACGGGATGAATCATGCCCTTAGCTATGAGGCGGTTGGCTTGCCAGGCTTCTTGGTAGTTAGCGAAGTGGCTGCCTACGAGATTCTTGAGTCGCATCCAGAAATGGCGGTTGTCAAATTCCATCATGAAGCCACTCGTGGCCGCACAGGTCACAACAGTTCCACCACGCTTGGCGACATAAATTGATGCCGCGAATGTTGAGCGGCCCGGATGTTCAAAAACGATGTCGGGGTCTTCGCCGGCGAGATCGCGAATATCGGTTCCGAGGCGACGCCATTCGGTTTCATCGTGAGTGTGTTCGTCTTTCCAGAACTTGTAGTTCGCGGTCTTGCGATTGATGATGTGTTCAACACCCATATCGCGCAAGATTTGCGCCTTTTCGTCACTACTCACGACACACACCGGAATGCCTCCGCCGTTCAAAACGTATTGCGTTGCATAGGCACCGATGCCACCGGTTGCTCCCCAAATCAAAACAACATCGCCTTGTTTCATGGCAGCACCGTTGCGACTGACCAACATGCGGTAACTCGTCGAGTTGCACAATGCATTCACTGCAGCTTCTTCCCACGTGAGGTGCGCGGGCTTCGGCATGAGTTGATTGGCTTTCACGATTGACAAATCAGCGAGACCACCGAAGTTTGTTTCGTAACCCCAGATGCGCTGATTCGCGGCCATCATCGAATCGTTGTGGGCGGTGTTGTCTTGATCGTCAACATGGTTGCAATGCACGGTCACATGATCGCCGGGCTTCCACATACGAACAGCCGAACCGACTTTGACAACAACACCAGACGCGTCACTACCAAGAACTTGATACGGCTGATCATGGCGCTTGGCCCATTCACTTTCACGCGAAAGGCGCTTCATTGGACCGAACGTTGACACTGGTTCAAAGATGCTTGACCACACAGTGTTGAAGTTGATGCTGCTTGCCATGACGGCGACGTAGACCTCATCAGGGGCAAGTTCAGGAGTCGCAACATCGCCCACGTGCACGCTTTGGCGCGGATCTTTCTTCTCTGATGGCACTCCTTCCCACATCGTGGCTTCGCTTGCCAAAATATGGGCAGCACGGTAATTGTTAGGAATGCTGAGGGCTCCGATGGTTGCGCTATCAGCACCACTCATGATGGCGTCGAGGATTTTTTCCATGCGACGATGTTACTCAGGAGTAGGTTCTGAGGGCACTTTGGCGACACAATAGAGATCTGACAATTGCGTCACCCGAGTACGCCTTACGAAAGAGAGTCCATCATGGCCGGTTCATACATCGTCGCTGGAGCCCGTACGCCGATTGGCAAGATGAGCGGAGCACTCGCTTCGTTCAGCGCCGCCGATCTTGGCAGCATCGCAATCAAGGCCGCCCTCGAGCGGGCCGGTGTTTCACCGAACGAAGTTGACCACGTGATCATGGGCCAGGTGTTGATGGCTGGTCAGGGTCAGGTCCCGAGCCGTCAGGCCGCCGTGAAGGCTGGCATTCCGATGAGCGTGCCTGCCATCAATGTCAACAAAGTGTGCTTGTCAGGTTTGAACGCGATCTACCTCGCCGACCAAATGATTCAGGCCGGCGATGCCGACATCGTGATCGCTGGCGGCATGGAGTCAATGACGAATGCTCCGTACATCGCATCGGGTGCACGTGGCGGTTTCCGTTACGGCAACACCGAACTTAAGGACGCGATCATCGCCGATGGGTTGTGGTGTTCATTCGACTCATGCTTGATGGGTCTCGGTACCGAGCGCTACACCGCTGGCAACATCAGCCGTCAGCAACAAGACGATCTCGCCATGAAGAGCAACCAACGCGCCGCAGCTGCAATTGCTGCTGGTCGTTTGGCTGACGAAATCATCGCTGTTTCAATTCCGCAGCGCAAGGGTGACCCGTTAGTGATCGCGAACGACGAAGGTGTACGCGGCGAAACCACCATGGATAGCCTCGGCGGCCTTAAGCCCGCATTCGACAAAGACGGCACGATTACTGCAGCAAACGCTTCACAATTGAGCGACGGCGGTTCGGCAGTTGTCATGATGTCTGAGCGTTTCGTGAAAGATCGCGGCATCAAGGCACTCGGCCAAGTTGTGAGTTACGGAATGGTGGCTGGTCCCGACAATGCATCGTTGTTGACCCAGCCAAGCCGCGCCATCTTGAAGGCACTCAACAAAGTTGGCATGAAGGTTAGCGACATCAACTTGTTCGAACTCAACGAAGCATTCGCCACTGTTGGGATTGCCTCAATGGCCGATCTCGGAATTAGCGATGACATCGTGAACGTCAACGGTGGAGCAATTGCTCTTGGTCACCCGATTGGTATGAGCGGTAACCGCGTTGCGTTGACCGTGTTGCACGAACTTCGTCGCCGTGGTGGTGGCGTTGGAGCTGCTGCACTGTGTGGCGGTGGCGGTCAAGGCGACGCCATCATCGTCCGCACCGTCTGATACTCACATTTCACTGTCATTCTGGTGTCGTTTTGTTTGCTATTGCCAAATGAAATGACACCAGAATCACGAGGTTAGGAAAGTAGTTCGCGGATTCTTTCTTTGGGTCGGCCCACAATGGCCTTCTTCGCCGTCACCACAATCGGTCGCTGCAACAGTTGCTTGTGCTTGACCAACAACTTCACGACCTGATCGGCGGTCTTAGCATCTTTTTCTTCAAGGCCAAGTTTCTTCCACATACTGTCTCGTCGCACCAGATTGGTCACGGGATCTTCAAGCTTCGAGATGATGTCGCGCAATGTGGCTTCATCGGGAGGATTCTTGATGTACAAAACGATCTCGGCGTTGACGCCTAATTCCTCAGCAATGCTCACGGCACTGACGCTGCTGTTTCAATGCTGATTGTGGTAAATCGTGACTTTTCCGGGCTTTGCCATAGAAAAGACCGTAACTCACGTCTCAGAACTTGACATGATTGCGTCATATTTGTAACATAAACGTCATATCAGGGCACCGGTCCTGCAACAGGTCTTTTTCCGCCCGCACCTTTTGCAGAACTGGTGCCTTGATCGCGTCTGACGACTGTTCTGAAAAAGCGTTCAGTCTTCGATGACTCGGCGGCCGTTGATCGCCCGGCCCAAAGTGAGTTCATCGGCATACTCAAGATCGCCTCCCACGGGCAGACCAGAGGCTGGTCGGGTGATGCGGATATTGAACGGCTTCAAAATTCGGCTGAGGTACGACGCCGTCACTTCGCCCTCGGTGTTGGGGTTCGTGCACACGATGATTTCGGTGATCTCTTCATTCGACAAACGCATCACAAGTTCACGAATTTTCAATTGATCAGGACCGACACCATCAATGGGATTCATCACACCGAGTAACACGTGATAGCGACCACGAAATTCACCGGTGCGTTCAAGGGCGATGATGTCGCGACTTTCTTCAACAACACACAACACCGACGGGTCGCGACGCGGGTCGGCACATATAGGACACAGTTCGTCTTCGGCGAAGTTAAAACAACGCGCACAAAAACGAACTCGTGCCTTGGCGTCGGTTATGGCAGATGCCAAACGTTCAACATCTTCATCGGGAAGCTTGAGCAGATGAAAGGCAATACGTTGGGCCGACTTTGGCCCAATACCCGGCATGCGACCAAGTTGATCGATCAGCGTTTGTACAGGAACGGTGTACGAAGCAGCCACTCTTAAGCGTCCTCAGCCAAAATCTCTGAACCAGGAAACGCATCAGCCAAATTTGTTTCGGTTGCCTTATTGGAAACGGTTGGTAACTGCTTAATTTCTTCAATGTCAACAAATTCTTCTTCGGCTACTTCTTCAACAACTTTCGCCTTAGGCACACGTGGTTCTTCAGAACGAGTTTCAACCACAATTGAACACTTGCCACCAGCGACCTTAAAGATGACCACCGAGAGATCGGACAAGTATTCATTCACACGTTTTGCCGATGGTTCGTTGTCTACCATCAAAATTAATTGACCGTCACGTTCGGTGGGCTTGGCCATGAGGGCCACCGCGCGACGCATGCCCTTCAATTCACCGATCACACCATCATTCCAATTTTCAATCACTGCGGCAATAGACATTGCGCTTGTCGATGCCGACACAACAGGAACCGGTGCTGCATCAGTACTGAGTGCAGCAGGTTTTGTCGCCGGCGCAACAGCAGGGGCGGGTTCGGGTCGTACGGCAGGCGCACTTGGATCTTGAGCAACTCGTCCACCCAAAACCGCGCGACCAGTTGCAGGATTCACTGGTGCAGGCGCGATTTGCGGCCGATTTTCCAACTCTTTTTCAAGTCTTTCGACTCGAGCCAACAATGATTCAATTCCCATTTGCAACTCACGATGTACGAGGCGCACTAATGCAACTTCAAGTACAACACGCGAGTCAGGAGCATTGCGCATGTCGTTAATCGCCAGACCCAATGTCTCGATGACTTTGACAATGCGCGGTGTACCCAGTCGGTTAGCTTGCGCGGCAACTTCAGCCGCACGATCTTCGGGCAACTGCACAAGTTCGGGGGCCATCTGAGTTAAGAACGCATCGCGCATATGTCGCACCAAGTCGTTCACGATGGTGCGCGGGTCGCGTCCGAAGTTAACGGTGTGCGCAACTGCAGCCAACAATCGGCCGGCGTCGTATTCGATGAGTGCATCAACGAATTCGTCAACCGGCGTGACCTCATCGACCATGCCGCCCGTTGCTGCGGCAAGTTCAAGTGCCGACAAAGTGTCACGCGCTGAACCACCACCTTGACGTAGCACCGCATTGATTGATGCATCGCTGATATCAATGCCGGCATCAGACGCGACCCAACGCACGTGCGCTTCAAGTTCGTCAATAGGTAACAAATGGAATTGCAAATGTTGCGTACGGCTACGGATTGTTTCAGCAACTTTTTCGGGATCGGTTGTCGCCAAAACAAACACAACGTGCGACGGTGGTTCTTCAAGAGTTTTCAGCAGTGCGGCCGACGCACCCTTAGACAACATGTGCACTTCGTCAAGAATGTAGACCTTGTGTCGACCTGGTGAACCAAGTGATGCCGCCGCAATAATTTCACGAATATCTTCAACGCCATTGTTACTAGCCGCGTCAAGTTCGATGACATCAAAACTGTTGCCCTCTTGTACTGCTAAACACGAACCACATACACAACATGGTTCGCCGTCTTTCGAATTTTCACAGTTCAGAACTTTGGCGAGAATTCGCGCAGTCGTAGTTTTACCCGTACCGCGTGGACCTGAGAATAGATAAGCATGGCCTTCACGTGAGTTGGCGACCGCGTTTTTGAGAGCGCGCACAACATGCTCTTGACCCTTGAGTTCAGAGAAACGTTGCGGCCGGTACCGGCGATAGAGAGATTGAACAGCCATCGCTTGAGACTGTAGTGGTGAGGTGTTGCGAACGATGCTTCGACTTCCCAAGATCGCCCTGAAGCGAGTGCCCATATTCAGTAGGTGTCGGAGAACTACCGTTACGAGTGATCATGTCTTTGCTTCCCGCCACCTCTTGTGCAACTCGCCCGCGTCGTTCACTGCGAACTGCTGTCCAGGGTTTGTTTGTTGGTCTCTTTGTTGCCCTGAGCGCTGGTCTTCTCATTGGCGCCCAGCCGGTTCGGGCCGAGACGACATTGGTGTCATCGAGCCCGGCTGACGGCGAAAAGGTAGCGACTTCGCCCACTCAGATCGTCGCCGTCTTTAGTGCCGCTGTGCCAAATAACGCCGTTATGCAGGCAGTATGTGAGGGTCGTCCGGCCCCCATCGGAACCGTGACGGTTGGTGCAGACGGAATTTCACTCATCGCCACAGTCACCGCGGCCTTGCCGATTGGCACCTGCAATGTCACCTATTCGGCGCCTCAAGCCGACGGCAAAGTGGCAACTGGTGGTTTTTCCTTCGAAGTTCTCGACCCCGCGACAGCCGATCCGGGCGATCTGGGTGGCGATGTCACCGACGGCGGCAACTTGGCCGTTGATCCACCCCCCGTGAGTGGACCCCTCAGTCTTTTCCGAATTCTCGCCTATTTATCGCTCGCCGCACTGTTCGGTGGAATTGCTTTTATTCGTTGGACGTGGCCCGAAGGTATCAACGACGACGCGACGTATCGATTTCTGAAATACGCGTTCTATGTGGCCTTGGTCAGCAACTACGTTGTCGTCGCATTACGGTCCGCGTTGCTCTCGGGCGACTCGGTGTTCGGTTCATTTATTCCACTGAGTTGGGGCGAGCTCTTCCATAACGCAAGTGGCATTTCGGCCGTCTTGCGCGTTGTGTTGATAGGCACTTGCGGAATCGTCGCGTTGCGCCCAGATCGTATTTTTGATCCGCAATCACAAATTGTTTCACTCGCCTTACCCACTGCGGCCATGGCAACATTCGGGCTCACTCGAGTAGTAGACGACTTCTCGGCCCTTGGCACAATCGCTGGAATTGTGCATGTTCTGGCGGCCGGCATGTGGCTAGGAGGCCTGGTTTTCTTGGCTCAATCGGTATTGATTGGGCCAGGCGAAGAAGATCTGATGCACGCCATACGAACCTTTTCTCGGCAAGCAAACATCTACATCGGCGTCACGGTCGTTGCCGGAATTGTGCAGTTTTACCAAATGGACGGCAGCTCAATTCTGACAAGTCGTCATGGCCGCTTGGTCATCGTCAAAGTGATCGGCGTTGCCGGCATGGTGTATGTCGGTGGAGCAGCACGGCAGTTCATCAATCATCAATTAGCGAAAAAGCGCGAACTCAGTGGTCGCACTGCTCAACAACTTCGCAAAGCAGTCCTCTCCGAAATCGGTATCGGCATCTTGGTCTTAGTCTTCACGTCTTGGTCGGTCGCTACCTTGCCACCCAATGTGAGTCCCCCAGGTTCGGACCGCACCAACTACGCCTTTGTCGGCGATCGTTCTGGTGGTGAGTTTGACGTTCAACTCAAAGTCACGCCAGCAACGGTCGGTCTCAACGCAGTTCGTATTGATGTGTATTCGCCACCGACCGGTCTGACCGATCTCACGGTGCAGTTCAATCCGCCCACCAACAACACCGCAAGCGTGACCCTCAATGTCCCCCTCGATGGTGTCGGAGCAGCCCGACTTCCGATGAGTGAAGGAGTCCCGTTCGGCGCTCCTGGCCTATGGACAATCATCGTGACCGGCAACGGACCCGATGGCCCATTGCCATCGGTGACGTACACCGTGTCGGTTATGGCCAATTCCAGCGATTCGGGCGCCTCCGGAACCGACATCACGACCACCTCGTTGGCCATCTCGGTTGATGGTTCGCCGGCAACCGTGGTCGTCCCCCTTGGCGGCACCACGGTTCCTGGCGCGGCCACCCCCGCAGCCGGAATCCAACCGGTCACCGCCACGGTCGTCACCTCGGTTCCTTAAGCCACTTGCGAGTATCGTTCTCAGCGTGACTAGTGCTAACCCCATGCAAGACAAACTCGCCGACCTCCTTCAGCGCAAAGAACAGGCGCTCCATGCGGGGTCACCCCGTTCGGTAGAACGGCAACACGAAAAAGGCAAGTTGCTGGCCCGCGAACGGCTGGACTATTTGCTCGATCCAGGCTCGTTCCAAGAACTTGACATGTTGGCTCGTCATCGCGCCCATGCCGCTGGTCTTGATGAACACCCGTACACCGACGGGGTCATCACCGGCTGGGGCACCATTGAAGGTCGCAAGGTTTTTGTTTTCTCACAAGACTTCACCGTGTTCGGTGGAGCGCTTGGTGAAGTATTCGCTGAGAAGATCCACAAGTTGATGGACATGGCGTTGCGCGTTGGCGCCCCAGTCATCGGACTCAACGACGGTGCCGGCGCACGTATTCAAGAAGGTGTTGTTTCACTCGCGAGTTACGGTGGAATCTTCTACCGCAATGTGCAGTCGAGCGGTGTGATTCCACAGATCTCAGTCATTCTCGGACCATGTGCCGGCGGAGCCGTGTACTCCCCTGCGATGACCGACTTCATCTTCATGGTGCGCGAGAGCAGTCACATGTTCATCACTGGGCCCGATGTTGTGAAGACCGTAACTGGCGAAGAAGTAACGCTTGAAGAACTCGGTGGTGCAATGAGCCACGCCAGCAAGAGCGGTGTTGCCACATTCGTTTCAGCCGATGAGAAGTCATGCCTTGAGGATGTGCGCTTCTTGATGTCATTCATGCCGCAAAACAACATGGAAGAACCGCCGACCATTGACACCGGTGATGATCCCGATCGTTTGTGCCCCGACTTGCGCGACATTCTTCCTCCATCGCCCAACCAGCCCTACGACATGAAGAAGGTCATTGCATCCATTGTTGATGACGGCGAATTCTTTGAATACTTCCCACACTGGGCCAAGAGCATCGTGTGTGGATTTGTTCGCATTGATGGTCATTCAGTTGGCGTGGTTGGAAACCAGCCGTTGTTCCTCGCCGGTGTTCTAGATATTGAAAGCGCCGAAAAAGCTGCTCGCTTTGTGCGCACCTGCGATGCCTTCAACATTCCGTTGCTCACCATGGTGGACGTACCTGGCTTCTTGCCTGGTGTCGATCAAGAGTACGGCGGCATTATTCGTCACGGTGCAAAGTTGCTCTACGCATACTGCGAAGCAACTGTTCCGCGAATTCAAATTATTACGCGTAAGGCTTACGGCGGAGCGTACGTGGTGATGGACTCGAAGTCGATTGGCTCCGACTTGTCATACGCATGGCCTACTGCAGAACTCGCAGTGATGGGACCAAATGGTGCTGTTGAAATCGTGTATCGCCGCGAATTGCAACAAGCTGCCGATCCGGTTGCACGTCGTGCCGAACTTGTTACTGAATACACCGAAAAGTATGCCAACCCATATGCAGCAGCCGAGCGCGGTTACATCGATGACGTCATCGACCCCGCCGAAACTCGTCAAAAGATTGTTGCTGGTTTCCGGATGTTGCGCACCAAGCGCGAAGAGCTGCCACGCCGCAAGCATGGCAATATGCCGTTATGAGTCAACAAGTTTCACCAACACCTACCGACGAAGAAGCAGTCGTCATTGCGGCTGCCATTGAAGCTCTGTGGCCACGACCTGTCGTGGGTGAAAATGTTGTTGCAGCGCGACAAAATGCATGGCGCTTCAGCGGACGTTGGTGGGCAAAACCAACCATCGCACGGCGCGATCGTCCCTAATCATCGCTTATGGAAATCACGACCGTTGCTGATGATCTAGTAGTTATCCATGACGGCCTGACGGTGTATCGCTACGACGGATTGACACCTGCCACTTCGTACACATTCAGCGGCATTGAAGTCACCACACTTGCTCGACCACACGGAGAGTTGCTCAGTACGTTTGCAACCGTCAACGATGTTCATTTCGGTGAACTTGAGTGCGGAAAAATTGACAATGATCCCAAGGGTCCCATTCAGCGTTCACTTCCTGGTGAACCTCCGTATCCCGAGATCATGAATCGCGGCGCAGTTGCTGAAATTACTGGATTAAATCCGCAACACGTATTCGTCAAAGGTGATCTCACGTGTTTTGGATCTGAAGAAGAGTTTGCCGCATTCGAAAACTGCTACGGCCAACTCGGAGAAAAGTTACATGTCATCCGTGGCAATCATGATTCGTATTTGGGACAACACAAATACGACGAAGATCAATGGATTGAAATGCCCGGTATCTGTGTCGCACTCATGGACACCGCGATTCCTACAGAAACAACTGGTGATATCGCAACAGGTCAACTCACTTGGTTGGCCGAGCACGCTGTTTCAACCAAGTTGCCCGTGTTAGTGATGGGGCATCACCAACAATGGACGCCCGGTGCACAAGCCGACGGTCATCGCAGTCAGGGCTACTTCGGCATTAGTCCCGACAGCAGCGACGCTCTCAACTCTGTCGTCGCACAACACACAAACATCATTGGATACACCGCAGGTCACACTCATCGACATCGTGTCCGCCAGATGAAATGTGGAGTCCCCACTATTGAAATTGGCTGTGTCAAAGACTTTCCCGGGACGTGGGCCGAATACCGCGTTTACGAAAGTGGTGTGATGCAAGTAGTCCACCGCATCTCAACTCCGCAAGCTCTTGATTGGAGTGAGCGTTGTCGCCACTTGTACCAAGACTTTGGTATTGATTACGAAACCTATGCACTCGGCACATTGGGTGACCGATGTTTTGTCTTTGCCTCACGCCAACATTGAATTTATAAAGCAGGCAAAACTTTCTTTTCAATTCTTTCGAGGCTCTCCCATGAAAAATCGGGATGTAGTCCACCCATAAGTGGGTGCAGCATTAAACGACCTTCTCGGGCCATGGGGATTGCTTCATCAACTGTGAGCACCCGATAGACACCACTATTGCGAATATCGTCAAGCGTTGTCGCGCCACGCACAGTGACCGCAGAATTTTGCTTTGGACGCTGCCATGCGGCGTACGACTGAGCGTCCCACAGTGCATGACGCTCGATGATGCTCCAGTCACGTTCAGGATCTTCTGACACATGAATAAAGCCGAGGCGTTCTGGAACAACCGCGAAGCCCATATCGAAACCGATTTTTTTACATTCGTCTTGATACCAAGTATCAAGATCGGGATTGTTGTCTGCTGCAGCAAATCCAATGTGCAGTCGAGCTGCCAAACGTGCTGCTGACTCACTTGAACCACCAAGCATCATCGTTGGGCCACCTGGTGTGTGCGGAACAGGAGTCACTCGAACAGATCGTCCATTGAATGCAACTTCTTCACCAGTAAAGAGTTGCTTGAGTACCGCAACGTTGCGTTCAAGAATTTGTAAGCGATCACTGAATTTAATTCCCAGCATGTCAAACTCAGCTTGGCGGTAGCCGCTGCCCAAAATTAAAACGATTCGCCCACGTGCAATGTGATCAAGCACAACAAGTTGTTCTGCAAGCCGAACCGGATCATGCATCGGAAGCAGAAGCGCAGAAATTGAAATTGTGAGTTTGGTTGTCAATGCGGCGATCGCCGATGCCAACGTCACGGGTGCAGGTAGATATCCATCGGGAGTTCCATGATGTTCGCTCACAACTACACCACCGAAACCAACGCGGTCGGCCCACTGGCACATATCTAAGCACGCGTGATATTGCTCGGTGCGACTCACCGTCGCGAAATCTGGCAGGCGCAAATCAAATCGCAACATGTTCATAGTTGTCCCCCTCGAACTATTTAGTTCTTAATGTTTGTTCACCCTATACCGCTTATTCATGGTGAATTTCCTGGCGGATTTCTGGAATGACATATTCGCCCCACTGACGAATCGTCTCCATTGAAACTTCATGCGACACAGTGCCAAGTTGGCAAATCACCATAATCTCGTCTGCTCCTGCCGCGATCAATTCACGTGCATATCTCAATGCCTGATCTTGATCACCGTACGCATGTTGCGGAACTTCATAGATCGTTGTCGCTGAAGGCGAGGCAGGGATATTCATCTCTGACAGTCTTGCTACGACACGGTTGGCATCATCCTTCATGGCTTCCAGATCGTCACCTGCATCAATTTCCAGTGAAGGAGGCAAACCGGTTCCATACCAATGATGGATTGACTCAGCGAAAAACCTTTGTCCACGTGTGCCAATTCGCAATGCTTCTTCTGCATCATCTAAGACAATGCTTGGACACAAAGCAGCAAGATGATTGTTTGCATGGTCACTCACAAAACGTTCACTCGTTCGATGAGAAATTGCTTCGTCATACACATTGCGCAACTCAGCAATTTCACTTGGACCACCGAAGCCCATTACTAACGCGCCGATTCCAAGGTCGGCCGCTAATTTCACGGTGTCTTTTTTTGTACAAGCCATAAAAAGTGGCGGATGCGGAGTTTGCACTGGATGTGGATGGATGGGTCGTCGAGGAATTGTGATGTGCTCGGTATCCCACTCAAATGACTCTTCACGCCAGATATTGCTCAGAATTCTTAATGTCTCTTCAACTTGAGGGTATGTATCTTCAACCTTGACACCAAACATCCCCATTTCTTGTTGGGTCGCACCACGGCCAGCTCCAACATTCAGTCGGCCATTTGACAAGAGATCGAGCATTGCGATTCGCTCGGCAACTCGCACTGGGTGATTGAAGCCAAAAGGCATCAACACACAACCGTGCCCAATACGTATACGACTGGTTTGAGCAGCTACAAACGATAAGAAGATCTCCGGCGCACTCATATGTGCATACCAAGTCAATGCATGATGCTCAACAGCCCATATTGCATCAAAGCCCATTTCTTCAGCAAACACTGCTTGTTTGACACAATTGTGCAATACGGTCTGCTCATTTTCAGGTGAAGAATTATTCATCTGAGCTTCGAAGATGAGCGAAAACTTCATAATGAAAACTAGCACTCATTTGTGTTCACGCTTGACGAGCTTTGGTTTTGTGTGTGTTCTTACTGTGTTACTGTCGCGCTCATGCGTTTGACGTAAGGGGAAAAATCATGGCACTTCCGCAACATCTACAAGATCTTGCACAGCAAGTTTCTAACTGGGGTCGATGGGGAGCGGATGATCGGCGCGGAACTTTGAACCTCATTGATGCTGCTGCTATCCGTCGCGGGCTCGATGCTGCCAAACAGGGCCGAGTCATTTCTTTGTCCTTTTCATTTGACGAAACCGGTCCCCAAACTGGAAGTATTCCTGGTCGAGAGAACGCTCAACGCGTCATGACCATGCTCAACCTTGCTTACACCGGTGACCCAACCAACTTTTGCACCAATGATGATTCGGTCAACATGGGAGTTCAGTCTTCAACCCACTGGGATTCACTAGCTCACGCTGGCTACAACAACTTGTTGTACAACAATGTTTCTGACTCAACTGTTGATTCCGCTGGTAGTCACGAGCACGGTATTGAAACTTTTGGACCAATCGTGTCGCGAGGAGTGTTGCTCGATGTCGCTCGTGCACAAGGAGTTGAATATCTTGCTGGCGGTTATGCGATTACCGGTGAAGATCTAGATGCTGCTGTTGCACTGGCCAAAGTAACTATTGCGCCAGGAGACATTATTTGTCTTCGAACTGGTCATGAACTTCATCGAATCGCTGGTGACAATTTTGCCTATGCCGATGCTTGTCCTGGTCCGTCAACACAATCAATTCGTTGGTTTAGAGATCACGATGTTGCCGCAGTTGCTACGGACAACATGGCCTTTGAGTGTTACCCGTGCGAAGATCCAAACGTTCTACTGCCAGTACACATGATCCATTTGCGCGACATGGGATTGATCCAAGGTCAAAACTGGTCTCTCAATACTTTGTCGCAAGATTGCGCCAAAGACGGTCAATA
>JBAXIP010000025.1:0-20083 GCA_037138315.1 Actinomycetes bacterium | reverse complement strand
GATGGTGAATGGGTTGAATTCATTGTCAGAGACTTTGGTCTCGGTATCCCGTCGCGAGATCTCGATCGAGTTTTTGAGCGTTTTTATCGTGTTGATCGTGCTCGGTCGCGTGACACCGGTGGGACTGGTCTAGGTCTGGCAATTGTTCGCCACGTCGCCAATAACCACGGTGGTGAAGTTTCTGTCACAAGCATTGAAGGTGAAGGTTCTACCTTCGCCTTCAAGATTCCAAAATTTGTTGTTCAAAATAAAACGTTAATGAAAGAGAGTGCCTAATGGGTATGCAAACAGTTCTTCTGGTCGAAGATGAAGAGAGCTTCATTGATGCTCTCACCATCGGTCTCAAGAAAGAAGGCTTTCGTGTTGAAGTTGCTCGCGATGGCATGGAAGCTTTAGCAAAGTTTGACATCGTGCAACCTGATGTGGTTTTGCTTGACGTGATGTTGCCAAAGATCTCTGGTATCGATGTGTGCCGCCAATTACGCAAGCGCTCTCAAGTCCCGATCATCATGGTGACCGCTAAAGGCGCCGAAATTGACACGGTTGTCGGGCTTGAAGTTGGCGCCGATGACTACATCACCAAGCCCTATCGCATGCGCGAATTGGTGGCTCGGATGCGTGCAGTATTGCGACGTTCGGCGGCTGATCAAGGTTCTAAGGTTTCAGATCTTGATGACAACGCTATTGAAATAGGTGCCATTGCCCTTGACCCCGACCAGCACCGCGTGTTGGTGAGTGGTGAAGAAGTTGCCATGCCGTTGAAGGAATTTGAGCTACTACATTTGCTTTTGGCAAACGCTGGGCGCGTGCTGCCACGTGAAACGTTGATCGATCGAGTATGGGGAACCGACTATGTCGGAGATACCAAGACTCTTGATGTCCATATCAAGCGACTCCGTAGCAAAATTGAAGATGATCCTGCTGTCCCCACACGGATTGTCACGATTCGTGGTTTGGGTTATAAATTCGAACGAACCAAGGCTTGATCTTCCACTTTGCTTCACGCCTACTCACCTAAAGTGGTCGTGTGACCGAGTCGACCGAACAACCATTGCCAGGTCGCGGTAGAGGCAAAAATTACGTTCCACCTAAACACCAGTCCCAATTTCAAGTCAGCCCGTTTACTCGTTTGGTGCGGGTGCATGCCCTCATGGCGGCCGGTGAAGCCGCCATGGCTGTTGCGCTTGCTGATTCATTGTTCCTGTCAATAACACCAGGTGAAGCGCGCGGTCGCGTGCTGTTGTTTTTGGCAGTGAGTTTTGCGCCGTTCTTGATTTTGGCGAAATTCATTGGTCCGGTCATTGACCGCATGCCCGGTGGACGCCGTCTGTTGATTGTCTTTATTGCGTCGCTGCGCGCCATCGTCATGGTTCTGATGGTGTCACAACTTGACTCATTGTTACTTTTTCCGTTGGCCTTCTTGGCAATGGTGTTGAGCAAGACATACATGGTCTCAAAATCAGCGCTTCTCCCGGCATTACTGAAATCCGAAGGCAACCTTGTTGAGGCCAATGCCAAATTGGGCGTGACTGCTGGACTCGTCGGATTCTTGGCGGCGATTCCGGCTGGCCTTTTGAGCTTGCTCTCGTCCAAAGCGACATTGATTTTTGGTGCCGTTATTTTTGCGTTTGCGGCCCTAAATGCCATGCGATTTCCAAAACAAACCGTGGCAAAAGACAAACCTGAAGAATTAGAAGTTCGAGAACTCAATCAACCTGGTGTCATCATCGCAGTCTCAGCTATGAGTTTGGTTCGAGCCAGTGTGGGGTTTGTTTTTTTTCATCTCGCATTCTGGTTCGCCGATCCGCAGCGAGCAGAAATTGTCGGAACAGATACCAATGGCTTATGGACTCAAGTCAAATATCACTTCGGCCCACAATTTGGCACAATGTGGTTTGGTATTGCGGTCAGTATGGCAGCAATTGGTTCGTTGCTTGGAAACTTGAGCGCCAAGCGATTGAACAAGTTGAAACGTATTGAGTATTTGATCGTCGTCGCATTAGCAATCATTGGGGTCGCTGGTCTGTTAACCGCTCTCACCTCGGTCACAATCACGGCGTTGTTGTTGATGGCACTCGTGAACTATGCCGCGGCAATTGGCAACATGGCCTTTGAGTCAATTGTTCAGCGTGATGCTCCTGATGCCAACCGTGGTCGCGCACTCGCGAATTACTACACCCGTTTCCAATTGATGTGGGTCGCAGCCGGAATCATCCCTGTCTTGCTCAAACTCCCAGGAGTTGTCGGATTTGGCATCGTGGCCGGAATCGGATTCTCTGGAGCCTTGATTTATTGGATTGGTTTACGACAGATTGCATTAGGTGACGCGCCGGCATCGGTTATCGCACAGTTACGCCAGCGTTTTAGTCGTTCGCGCTGAATTCAAGTCGAGCCAACCATAGGCCAGGTGCATCAAGTTCGGAGAGTGTCGGCAAATTAGCCGCAGAAACGTAGAGCGGCGCGAGACCACTTTCACCATTGCGCTCGATAACGCCTTGAACGAAATGACGACCACGCTCAACTTGCTGACGATTGATGTGTAGCCCGAGAAGTTTTTCGACAAAGACAGTTTCTTCGCCCGACTCAACACGACGGCGACGAGCGGCTTCGGCGATTCGCGATGGATTACCGAGCACACGTGAACCGACTGCATCAGTCATGTGATCGGACCAACCAATGATGAGGCCAAGTAAAGCATCAAGCTGTGGCTGCAGACGATTTTGTTCTTCAGAGCGAACGGCACCCAGCATGAGTTCTGGATCACTCAAAATCTTTTGCAGTGAGCCCATGAGATCATTGGGATCGGCACTCTCGAGATTGGACAACTTGTCGGTGATGGCCGATGGATCGGGGCGAAAGGCCGCGATAAACGATTGCACCATGTCAGTCACGGCATCGCGGATATGAGTGATGCTGTACAACTGATGAACGACGATCTCGCGGATAAGAGTCCACATTCGTACGTCCTCAAGCGGTAAGTCCCATTCTTGAGCAAATGCATCCACAGTTGACGGAACGATCGCGATTTCATTTCGGATAGGTCGTGGCAGTGGTAAGTCGTATTGTCCGAGAGATTTCTTTGCCAGGTGACCAACCATTGAGCCGACTGTCATGCCCATGGTCATCGGGGCAATCATGTTGGTGATGCCTGCAAACATTGATGCGAAGGGATCACTGTCAACCGCTTCTTCCGAAGAATTGTTTTGCTGTGAACTCAGTGCTGTTGCCAACTGGGTGAAAAGCGGCCGATAATCATCAAGTGTGCGTTGAGCCCACGCACCAGGTGTCACCATGATTGGTTCAACCGAACTTGCAGTGCTGATGTCACCGAGCCCGGTGATCTGATGAACATGCATGCCTGCAATGCGCGCAAGATTGGCATATTCAATGCGCACCAACGGGTCGACATTAGGTTCAGTCTGACCCTCGGTTGCGGTGACGAGGGCAACCTGACGAGCGGTATCCCACTGAATAGGACCTTGAGTACTAAACATTTTCATCATGTCGCCGAACATGGGCATGTTGCCAAACATCTTGCCGAACATGTTGCCGGGGTCTTTACCGGCACTATTTTCAGATTCGTCGTCGCCGTCAGATTCAAATGGGTTGGGGTAATCATCAGACACATTGCGAGCATAGAACTAATTGCCAAGGTTTTTACAGCGCTTCATGTCACGGTAATGTCGCCTACGTGACAATGTCTGCGACTTCGCATGATGAACTAGGTTCTGCTGGGGCGCGACAATTTGGTGGGTTGCTACTTAATGAATCCACGGGTGATGTGATCAGAGTTGTTGTGAGCGGCGGGCAATGGCCTCTTGGCCGGCGGGTCATTGAGCTTCTCAGGGCTGATGGCGGTTGTGAAGTTCACGAAGTCAACCAGAGCACTGACGTGATTGATGCCTCACTCGATGTTTTCATACATCTGGCTCCAGGTGATCATGATGCACTTGTCGAGCGTCGTCGCAGCGCAGTAATTGGTACGCCCGAGTTATTGCAAGCGGCGACTGTCCAAGGAGCCAAACACATTGTGCTGTTGTCTTCGGCGATGGTGTACGGAGCCTGGCCGAACAACCCCATTCCATTAACTGAAGATACGGCATTGCGCCCTGACTTTGGATTTGCATTTGCGCGGCAGTTGGCGACGGTCGAACAACTCGTTGACGATTGGCGCGAATCTGGCGACGATCGAAGTGCAACAGTGTTGCGGCCAGTGCCAGCAATGGCCGCTGACGGTGCATCAAGTTTGGTGCGAGCACTTGCGGCAGGCATGGGCGGACGACTTGGCGAAGACGATGTGCCCGCGCAGTTTTTGCATCTTGACGATTTGGCCGAAGCAGTAGTTCTGGCGACTCGGAAAAAACTCAATGGTGTGTACAACGTTGCGCCTGATGGTTTTGTACACAGTGCGCGAGTGCGCTCGTTATGGGGAATGGCGCCGCGTTTACGTTTGCCTGATCGGATGAGCGAAATTGTCAGCGACTTACGATGGCGTTTTCAGCGTGGTCCGATTCCCCCGGGGCTTCGTCCATATGTGCGGTCAACTTGGCTTGTATCTAATGGGCGCTTACGTGCCGAAGGTTGGACACCGACTGTCACCAATGAGCAAGCATTTGTTGAGGGAACTGACGCCAAATGGTGGACAATGTTGACTCCGAAACGCAAGCAAGAAATTGCTTTGGGAGCAATGGTTACTGGGATTTTTGTAGCAGTGATTACGGTTTTAGTTGTAGCGAGAAAATATCGCCGCTATCACTGAGCGCACTGATTTGCTTTTCAATATTCGGAATCGGGATAAAGCCAAGCACTTTGTTTACATGTGTACATAGTCCCACAAGTCGACCGCTTTGATCGACGACCGGAGCACCTTCGGCGAATGCAGAAATATCTATCTCGTTGGCATCGCCTGATCGCAAAGTAATCATCGCTTCGTGAGAGGTTTCATCGACGACGAGTCGTTTGGGATTTTCAAGCAACACGGTGACAACTTGACCCGACGCAAAACCCTGACTGTATTTAATTCCGCTTGTACGAGAGATAGTTCGGACAAAGGTGAGCGGATCAAATTGTTGCTCAATTTGCAAGACTGCAATTCCACTATTGGGAAAGATGTGAACAAGGTTCGCCGTGTTCATCGAATGATCGGGTAGTTGAACCGAGACTGATTCAAGTTCGCTGAGCGCTGCTGAAGTCGTGACCAAAATTTGATTATTGAAAAGGATGATTCCCATCGCCGCCGAAGTGGACAAATCGCTATCAACTGCGGCGACGTGTAGATCGGCATTTGTGAGTGCGACGATGTCAGATGTGTTGTGGTGACCCGACCGCGGGATGAGAACCAGCAGAAGTCCCGAGATCAAAACGAATCCGGCGATGCACGAAAAACCGACAAGCCCCCGTCCGCGTCGCCCGATATCAATCGGAGTCAGAGCCTGCAGGGCGACGGCGGCAAAGCCGACTTCGGAAGGATGACGCCACATGCGCTCATGGGGTGGTTGCGGGGCTGGGCCGTACGAATCGTCGGGATCGGCGTCATCGGGGCCGATTCCGAAGTCGTTGTTCATTCCCACAATCAGGCAGGTTAGTAAAGAATGCCGAAGAGTGGCACGCGCTCAAGCGTTCATGTTGGATGTAACCGCTACGCTCAAGATGTGCTCGTTGAGAAGTCCGCTGACGAATGGTTTGCCATCACCGACGAGCCATTGTCGGTTGGTGAGTTGTACGACTGGGCGGTCCGTCCCGATTGTGGAGCCGTAGTGGTTTTTTCTGGGACTGTTCGCGATCATGCCATTGAAGACGGACAATTTCGCTCAGGTGTTGAATTTCTTGAGTACGAGGCGTACGCCGAAGAAGTGATTCCGCGGTTTCGCACAATCGCAAAAGAGGCTCGTCAACGCTGGAACGATCTTGGTTGTTTCGCACTTGTCCATCGTGTGGGTCGTATTGAGCTTGGTGAGTCATCGGTGATTGCCGTCGTATCGGCGCCTCATCGCCCCGAGGCATTTGAAGCGGCACGTTTTGCCATTGATGCACTGAAGTCATCGGCTCCGATCTGGAAACATGAGACCTGGGATGGTGGAAGTGACTGGGGGACTGGAGCGACAGCGCCAGTTCATGCTTCGGAAGTTCGTTCGTCAGACGGCGCCGGTCACTGATGGTCTACATATTGCTCGCAGTCGTGATTATTTGTGTCGTGGTTTTTGCAGGACTCGCGACAAGCCGACGTACTCCCACAAGCAATGACAGCGTTGCAGATTTTCAACGTCACCTAAATGCGTTATCTCCTGAAGCACGTCGACATACGGTGGAGAATTATCCCGTTGTGACGTCGCCAACCGAAGAAACAGAGGAACCAAATCATGGCACGTGACCTTGCGATTGACTTAGGTACTGCAAACACTTTGGTGTATATGAAGGGTCGCGGCATTGTACTGAACGAGCCTTCAGTGATTGCCCTCAATCGTCAGACCGGTGAAGTACTCGCAACTGGTCACGAAGCGTGGCACATGATTGGCCGTACACCCGGATACATCGTTGCGGTACGACCGCTACGTGGTGGGGCCATTACCGACTTTGATGTCACCGAACGTATGATTCGTTTGCTGCTGCAGCGAGTCGGAGTCAGTCGCTTTACCCGCCCCAAAGTAGTTATTTGCGTGCCCTCGGCAATTACTGAAGTTGAGCGACGAGCGGTCACCGACGCAGCCCGTCGTGCTGGTGCCGCTGATGCGCAATTAATTGAACAACCGATGGCCGCCGCAATTGGTGCTCAGCTGCCTATTGACGAGCCAGTTGGCAACATGGTCATCGACATCGGTGGTGGCACGAGTGAAACAGCGGTCATCAGCTTGGGTGGCATCGTCGCTCTTGAAGCTGTTCGCGTTGGAAGTTTCGACATTGACAATGCAATTCAAAACTATGTGCGACGCGAACACGGTATTGCGATTGGCGAACGCACCGCTGAAGAAATCAAGGTTGCGATCGGTTCGGCTGCTCAGACGCCTGACGAAGTTGAAGCCGAAGTGAGTGGTCGCGACTTAATGATGGGCCTTCCGAAGACGGTTGTTCTGACGCCTGAAGAAATTCGTTATGCCATCGATGACGTCGTGTCACAGATTGTGCAGTCGGTTGTTCGATGCTTGGCAAAAGCGCCAGCCGAGCTCGCACAAGATTTCTTGACTCGCGGGATGTACTTGGTTGGCGGTGGCGGATTGCTGCGCGGACTTGCCGAACGTATCGAAACTGAAACACAAGTTCCGGTCCGCATGTCGCAAATGCCACTCGAGTCAGTTGTGCTTGGAGCTGGCCACTGTATCGAGAACTATGACGCGTTGAAGCGCATGTTTATGGGTCAGCGCCGTTAAATAAATCGAATGTGATTTAGCCAGCAATGATCGGCACAATCAGGCCGTTCTGCGACAAAACCCACACTTCACCTTGAGCATCGGCTACGACGCCAACTGACTTTTCAACAGTTCCAAGTTCAACGAGTCCGCAGTTCTTGCGTTGGTCGTCAATGCAAAGAGCCTGAACTTTGCCCGTGCAATAGTCGGAGAAGATGTACCAAGTACCACTGACAGGAACTTGCGAGCCGCGATAAACAACTCCACCTGAAATCGAGCAGTTGTTATCGACATGTTCGTATTCGAATACGGGCTCAACCGCGGTGAAGGTTTCGTGCAGAGTTTGTTGGTCAGCATTGAATTCATGCGTACCTTCGCGTGCACTCCAGCCAAAGCTCACACCCTGCGCTTGATCAAACGGCACGACATTGATTTCTTCCCAATGATCTTGACCGACATCGGCAATCCATAGATCGTTCGTAACTGGGTCGAGTGCAGCGCGCCAAGGGTTACGCAAACCAACGGCCCAGGCTTCGCCACTATTCCATCGACCATCAACTGGTGAGATTTTCCAAATCTTCCCGAGCGGCGAAGTGACATCAAGAGCGTGGCGTTCGGGGTCGTTGGCAAAACCACCGTCGCCCATGAAAACGTACAACGCCCCGTCTGTATCAACCATGATGTCGCCACCATTGTGATTTGGGTATGGCTGTTTGATTGTGGTGATCAAGCCTTGCGAAGACTTATTGAAAGATCCGTCGTCAGCAATCAAGAATGAAGCGATGACTGTGTCGCCGGCAAGGTTGGTGTAGTTGACGTAGGCGCCAGATCCGTCGGGGGCGAACGCAAGACCAAGCAAACCTTGCTCGCCTTGAGCGATCGTGAGATCGCTGATATCAAGTACTTGCGGGCCCTTTGTGCCATCAGATGATAGTTCAAAGATTTTTCCGGCCCGCTCAACGATGTACGACTGCGGAGTATCGCCCTTGCGAACAGCAATATCGACAGGATCTACGTAGTCGGTGATTGGTGCGCCGAGCGTTGCCATAAACGTAGGCTCACTCGTAACAGTTGTTGAAGTTTCAGCAAGAGTTGTTGAGACATCAACCGCTGATATGTCGGTAGTCGCGATTGTGGATGATTCAACAACGTTGCTGACGTCAGCAGATTTGCCAGATGAACTGCAGGCAATCAGCGACAGTGACGCGAGGGTCGTTAAAAATCCGATACGAACATGAGTAATTTTCATTACGAACGCTCGCGACGAATCAGACCTTCTTGAACAACGGTGATTGCAAGTTGGCCATCATGGGTATAAATCGAACCAGTTGCTAAGCCGCGAGCACCAGAGGTCGTTGGTGTCATCTGGTCGTACAACAACCATTCGTCGGCGCGGAACGGTCGATGGAACCACATCGCGTGGTCGAGGCTGGCCATTTGCAAACCGCTGTCGGTCCAGTTGAGACCGTGTGGCAAAACTGTTGTGTCGAGAAGAGTCATGTCACTTGCGTACGTCACGATGCATGCGTGCAATGTGGGGTCGTCGGGCAATGTGCCATCGGCGCGTAACCACACTTTTTGTTGCACTGTTGGTGTGCGCGAACGCGACATCGGGTCGCCATCGACATAACGAATGTCAATCGGACGCGGGCGGTCGTACCACTCGCCCAGTAGATGCTTGTGGGGAGCCATGCGCGTTTTGAAGTCGGGAAGACTTTCGGCGTCGGGGACATCGGGCATTGGGACCTGATGAGAAAGTCCATCTTCGGGCGCATGGAAACTGGACTGCAAGTTGAAGATGGCTTGGCCGTGCTGGATAGCAACGACGCGTCGGGTTGAGAAGCTTTTGCCGTCGCGGATGCGGTCGACGTCGTACAAGATGGGGGCGGTGGGGTCGCCAGGGCGCAAGAAGTAAGCGTGGAGCGAATGCACCCGACGGTCACGGTCGTCGATCGTGCGGGAGGCGGCGACGAGGGCCTGACCGGCTACTTGGCCCCCAAAGACGCGCTGACGATTCTCTTGGGGCGAACGGCCCCGGAACATATTGACCTCAATGGCTTCGAGGTCAAGAAGGGAGATCAGGTCGTCAAGGGCGTCAAACACCCCTACATCATGACACGCAAGAGCGTGTTTCACACGTGGTTCTTGGCTAGCGTCTCGCCCGTGGCACTTTTACCCTTGAACCCAGATGAACTCCTCTCAACAACCCGCGCCGTACGTAAGCGCCTCGATTTTGACAAGCCCGTCCCGGACGAATTGATCCGCGAATGTGTGTCTTTGGCCATGCAGTCACCTTCGGGCTCGAACAGCATGACGATGCAGTTCATCGTTGTGAAGGACGAAGCCAAGCGCAAAGCCATCGGTGCTGTCTATCGCGAGTGCTTCTCGCAGTATCAGGCCATGGACGGCGTGTACATCCGCACGATCGACAAGGGTGATGCCGACCTGAATAAGCAACAGCAGCGTTCAGCCGACTCGGCTGACTACCTCGGCGATCACATGGGCGATGCACCCGTATTGGTGATCCCGTGCAACGTCGGTGGCCGTACCGAGGCCGCTGGCGGCCTTGGCATGATGGCTTCTTCGGTGATGGCAAATATCTTGCCCGCCATGTGGAGCTTCATGTTGGCTGCTCGTGCCCGTGGCATGGGAACCGCTTGGACAACCGTGCACCTCATGATGGAACAGCAAGTTGCTGACATCTTGGGCATTCCGTTCGACACCGTGCAGCAGGTCTGCTTGTCACCATTGGCATTCACCAAGGGAACAGACTTCAAAGCCGCCGCACGTCCCGATGCAGAAACGATCATTCACTGGGATAAGTGGTGATCTCTGCGCAACTGCGCGATTTAGCTCTTGCAACAACTGGTTTTATGCCCGTTGATGAAGGTGATGCATTACATGAAGCAGCACTTGTTGCAGCGCGTTCGTTACCTGGTTTGCCGTTACTTGAAGTTGGTTCGTATTGCGGACGTTCAACTATTTGGTTAGGTGATGCGGCGCGTCAAGCAGGCACGGTGCTCTTTGCCGTTGATCACCATCGCGGTTCAGAAGAAAATCAACCAGGCTGGGAATGGCACGACGAAACATTGGTCGATCCCGTTGTCGGCAAGATGGACACACTTCCGTTCTTTAGGCACGCGATGTTTCGTGCTGATTTAGAAGAGCACGTCTTAGCCGTTGTTGGTCAATCACTAATCGTTGCAAAAAATTGGACGAGTTCATTGGCATTTTTGTTTATTGATGGTGGTCATGGTGTTGAACCAGCGCGACTTGATTACGAACTTTGGACACCACATGTTGCGGTCGGTGGAACATTAGCGATTCACGATGTGTTTCCCGATCCTGCCGACGGTGGACGTCCGCCGTACGAACAGATTTACTTGCCGGCAATTAATAGCGGTCGTTTTGAAGATGTGTCAGCAACAGGAAGTTTGCGTGTACTGCGCCGCGTGTGATTCTGGTGTCGTTTTAATCGGTAATACCAATTAAAACGACACCAGAATCACACTGGACGTTGGGCAGCGCGTAATCCGGCCCACGCCAGATCGCTCACTTGACGAGCAATGAGTTCGGGATCGAACTCGCCACCTAAACGCAGCAGACGACGCGAAACACCTTCGGCTAAACCGACCAAAGCATGCGCCAATGTGCGGCGGTGTTCGGGATCGATGTCGGCAGTAATGAGAGGTTCAATGGCGTCGGCGACTTGTGATTGAAACTTGCCGGCGGCTTCGCTGAATTCGGGGTCACGACGTGAGCCGCCGCCGAACAACAACTGGAATGCGTCGTGATCGTCGTAGACCCATTGGAAGTAGGCGCGAAAACCGAGTTCGGTGCGACGACGTCCGTTGCTTTGAGCAATTTCGTCGGTCGTAATGACTTCGAGCATGCGTGCACCAGCGTCTTCGATGAGTGCCAAGTAGAGCTCGCGCTTTGATTCAAAGTGTTGATACAAAACTGGCTTCGTGATTCCGGCTGCTTCGGCAACATCGTTCATTGATGTTTGGTGATAGCCCTCACGAGCAAACACATCAAGCGCAACGGCAAGTAGTTGTTCGCGACGTTCAGCGGCCGGCATTCTTAAAGACATAACGCCCTCACGGTACCTTCATAAACCTTGAGCGAGGTCATCTTTTTCGGCAGCCTTGACGGCGTATCCGAGAACGATGGCAGGAGCAAGAAGAATGGAACCGATCACCATGCAGATGGTGATGAAGGTGACCATGGTGTCGTTGAAATCGACGACGAAGGCCACGATGAAAAGAGCGATGGCTGCCGCAAAAAGTAAGTATCCGAGCCGATTGGCACGCTTGGTCCACAGCGCAATCATCGCCCGTCGAGCGCGAACGGGATCGGAGGACGAACGTGGGCTTTCGGGGGCACTCATGACGCTTTTAGCCTAGAGGGGCAGGCTCACATACTCACGACGGGCTACCGTTCGCATGTGGCAGTTCTTGTGGAATGGTTTGAATCGGTATGCAAGGTGGTCATTGATCGCCCCGACAAGCGCAATGCGGTCGATCTAGCGACGTTGCAGGCTTTACACAAAGCTCAAGCAACAGCAGTGTCGGGCGGTGCACGAGTACTTGTTTTGACAGGTACACCGCCAGCTTTTTGTAGTGGCGCCGATCTTGGTGGAGTTGAGTTGGGTGAATTCACCGAGACCTTGTTGTCGGTTTTGCGCGGATTCGGATCGATGGACTGTCTCACATTGGCATCCGTTGACGGACCGGCGCTTGGTGCCGGTTCGCAATTGGCAGCCGCCTGCGATTTACGAATAGCGACACCGAAGAGCAAATTTGGAGTTCCGGCTGCAAAGTTGGGTCTGGCCGTTGATTCATGGACAGTTGAACGCATCGGGCGTGAAGCCGGTTGGAGCGCAGCGCGCTACATGTTGTTAACGGCTGAAGCGATTCACGCCGATGAACTCGTTGGTGGATTTGTGCATCGACTCGGAACACTCGATGATGCAATGACGTGGGCGAATGAGATGTCGTCTCTTGCACCACTCACGATCAAGGCGCACAAGATGGCGCTTGAACGTTTGGGTGGCGCAGATATTTCACTTGAAGCTGTTGAACACGCACGACTTGCCGCATGGGCCAGTAATGACGCCAATGAAGGTCGTCAAGCGTTTCTAGAAAAACGAAAACCGAAGTTTCTCGGTAGTTGAAATAACTTGGTTCTTGATTTTCAGTTCAGATTTTTATCGCGGGCACGTATTGACAAATAGACCCGCCAGAAAATAACGACCATGCCAAGAAACATGATGAGGAACAACAACAGTTGTTGCCAGCCGCCACGATCACTCGAACTTGTTGGCGCACGACCACAATCGGGGAGTGGATTAGAGCTGATGCACGATGTGACATCACGCCCAAGATTCATGAAGTCATTTTCGGTTGTAGGTGGCTGGGTGTCGGCCTGAGTTTCTTGTTGCGCGTCGATCGGGGGAGTTGTCGCGAGTACAGCGGTCGAACCTACGAGTCCGCCACCGAGCACCAACGAGATGGCGAGTAGGGCAATGCTCAGAATCCGACGATTGTTCACCTCTCCATCGTGCCACCCCAAGTGCTCATTAGTGGCAGCACGAGGGATCGTTTAGTTCACGACTTCAGAATTGGACAGCGATAATCGCCTTTGGTAATTTCTCGTTGAAATAGTGAGTTACAAGCTATAAAGGGGCAGTAGCGGGATGAAACATGTGGCGGGAATTCGGGGTTTCGTGGCAGGCGCGCTCGTTGTGTCGGTGGTTGGTGTGGGTGGTTTGGCGGTCGTGAAAGCAACGGGCGGTTCGTCGTCGGCCAGTTTGTTTGTGGCGGTGACACCCGTACGTGTCGTTGATACGCGTAGTGATCTCGGTTTGAACTCTGTTGTTTCTGGCACCGAGCAAGACGTGATGATTGTTAGCTCAGTCGTCCCCGTTGGTGCGACTGCCGTGGCAATGACCGTGACCGCTGTTGATGCGTCGGCTAAAGGTTTCGTGGTGGTGCGTCCTGGAGACGCGACAGGTAAGCCGTCAACATCGAATATCAATGTGTCCAAAGGTGAAACTGTCGCCAATGCCGTGACCATCAAGTTGCCAACGGTGGGCAGCGGTGCTGGCGCAATCAAAGTTTTGTTTGATGCCTACGGTTCGTTCACTGCGACAACAGAATTGTTGATCGATATCACGGGTTATTACGAAGTAGCCAATGTTGGTTCGGGATCATCGGGTCCAGCTGGAGCACAAGGCCCGCAAGGCGAGCGCGGCCCGCAAGGTGAACAGGGCCTGCGAGGTGTTCAGGGTCTGCAAGGTATTCAAGGTGAGCGAGGTCAGAAGGGTGACATCGGCGAGCAGGGCGTGCCAGGAGAAAAGGGCGATATCGGCGAGCAGGGCGTGCCAGGAGAAAAGGGCGTGCCAGGAGACAAGGGTGCGGCAGGCTCAGACGGCGCTTTGGCTGGACTGTCCTGTCTCGATCGACAGTTCATTGCCCAATTCAACGGCGTCTGGAAGTGTGCTGAACTCGGCGAGCTACGTATGGCTGGGTTGATAGGAACTCCCGCTTCGGTAGGCACTAATCCTCCAGGTGACACTCAATTGGGGGACTGGTCGTATTACGGCGGGTCCTATTATGGGGCCTACGATTTCACCCCATGTAATTTGGATCGTTGCATATTGATGTTAATTGGTGTTACGGATCACAGCAGGTGCTCGGTTTCAGGTTCAGTGGGTACTCGATTGTTCAATTCGACCAGCTCCGGGGTTTCGAGGGGTGGTTACATAGATATCGACTTCACGTTAGCTGTGGGTCAAACGCTTGATCAGTTCTCGGCATCGACGCCAGTCTCGATTCAAGTGTTGTGCGGGCAGGGCATCGTTGAAGCACAAAATCCTCCAATCACTCCTGCCTGAAACGCTGGCATAACTAGCGGGTTTTCGGGGTCTTGGCTTGAACAACTACGATCAGTGAGGTGACTACTCGCCGCACTGTCCTAGTTGTTGACTTCGGTGCGCAGTACGCACAACTCATTGCTCGTCGCGTGCGCGAGCACAAGGTGTACTCCGAGATCGTTCCGCATACCATCACGGCCGAACAGATCGCGGCCAAGAATCCGGCGGCGATCATCTTGTCGGGCGGCCCCAAGAGCGTGCATGTTGAAGGTGCACCTCGGCTTGACCCCAAGGTGTACGAATCGGGTGTGCCGATCTTGGGTATTTGTTATGGCGCTCAATTAATTGCCCATCAACTCGGCGGTGAAGTGGGTCGTGGATCGCGTGGTGAATACGGCCGCGCCCAAATGACCCGTATTGCTGGCTCACAATCAACTTTGCTCACTGCCGATTTACCCGATGTGCAAGAAGTTTGGATGAGCCACTTCGATGCGATTTCACAGGTGCCCGCTGGCTTTACGGCAACTGCGTCAACTCCCGAAGCTCCCGTTGCTGTTCTTGAAAATGCCGATCGAAAAATTTGGGGAGTGCAATATCACCCCGAAGTTGTGCACTCGCCGTTTGGTGCGCAGGTTCTTGAAAACTTCTTGCACAACCTTGCCGGTTGCGATGCCAGTTGGACCATGGGTTCGGTCATTGATGAACAAATTGCTGTGATTCGGGCGCAAGTGGGCGATAAGCGCGTGATCTGTGGTTTGTCAGGCGGCGTTGATTCAGCAGTTGCGGCTGCACTTGTGCACCGTGCGATTGGGGCACAACTCACCTGTGTGTATGTTGACACTGGTCTCATGCGCAAAGGTGAAAGCGATCAAGTTGTTGAAACTTTCAAACGCAATATGGGCATTGAGTTGATTCATGTTGATTCGGGGGCCAAGTTCTTTGATGGTCTGAAAGGCACCACCGAACCCGAAGCTAAGCGCAAAATTATTGGCGAGCTTTTCGTGCGCGTTTTTGAACAACACACCGGTGGTGTCACCGATGCCGAGTTCTTGGTTCAGGGAACCTTGTATCCCGACCTCATCGAAAGTGGTGGCACCGATGGCACGGCCTCAGTCATTAAGAGCCACCACAATGTGGGCGGACTGCCCGCCGATATGACGCTCAAATTGGTCGAACCGCTCCGTGCCTTGTTTAAGGACGAAGTGCGTCGACTCGGCAGCGAATTGGGTTTGCCCGACGAGATTGTCTGGCGTCAGCCGTTCCCTGGTCCGGGCCTTGGCGTGCGAATTATCGGCGAAGTGACCCCTGACAAGGTGGCTATTTTGCAAGAAGCCGACGCCATTGTCCGTGAAGAAATCCGCCTCGCTGGCCTTGAGCGCGAGATTTGGCAGGCCTTTGCGGTTTTGCCCGATATTCGCTCGGTGGGCGTGATGGGCGACGAGCGCACCTATGCCTATCCAATCATTATTCGGGCTGTGACCAGCGACGATGCCATGACTGCCGACTGGGCCCGCCTGCCTTTTGACTTGCTCGAGCGCATGTCGAGCCGCATTATTAGCGAGGTTGAAGGGGTCAATCGGGTGGCTTATGACATCACCTCGAAGCCACCGGGCACCATTGAATGGGAATAGCCCGACTGCAACACATTCGTCATATTCGCTAGCCTGCCAAGGGTCATGTTGAGTCTTCGCCCAAGCCCCCGTTTGCGCCGTATGGCCGCCCAGGTTTTGGTGAGTGCCATGTTGCTGGGAACCGTCGGGGTTGTTGCGGTTGAACGCCCGGCTGCTGCCGACTCGGTTGATGATGCCAAGCGCCGAGTGCGTCAGATGGCTGACCAACTCGAGGCCGCCGAAGCTGAAGCCGATCGCTTGTCTGAAGAACTGGCGATTGCCACCGACGATAAGGCGCAACTCGAAATTGGGATTGTCGCAACCGAAGCCGAAATTGCTGTGAAGCAAACCGAACTTGGTGGACTGCAAACCGAGATGTCTGACTTGGCTGTTGAGGCTTTTGTTGGTGGCGGTCGTGGTGGAAGTATCACTGGCTTGTTGGCCCCTGGTGGTGGCCCCAACGAATCAGTACAGAAGCAGTCGCTCACCGAAATCGCGCTCAACGTAGGTTTTGCAACGACCGACGAACTCGATTCAGCAATTACCGATCTTGCGCAACTCACCGATCAACTCACTAAGCAGAAAAATCAAGCCGAAGACTTAGCGAAGAACATTGTCGGTCTGCAAGAAAAGACCGACAAAGAAATTTCTAAGTACACCAAGTTGAAAGCCAAAGCCGAAAAAGAACTTGGAAGCGCGCTAGCTGCAGAAAGAGCTCGTCGAGCTGCTGCGGCCGCCGCCGCTGCTCGTGCGCAAGCGGCAGCATTTGTAGCGGCCCGTGGTGATGGTGTACCAAACTCCCCAGGCGAAGCAGCCAAAAAGGTTTTTGATCCTTCGTCAATTCCGTCAACAAGTTCGCGTGCATCAATTGCAGTAGCGGCTGCAAAAAGTCAAGTCGGAGTTCCGTACGTCAAGTTCATGTCTAAAGAAGGCGTGGGGTTTGACTGTTCAGGTCTGACCACTTTCGCATGGCAGCAGGCCGGCGTTTCGATACCGCATCAATCGCGAGCACAGTTTGCTCAAGGGCCTCAGATTCCGACGTCATACATCGAACCTGGCGACCTGGTGTACTTCCATGATCCCATTAGTCACGTTGGTATTTACATTGGTGGCGGAATGATGGTTGATGCGCCTGGCGTTGGCCGAACTGTGCGATATGCCGCAGTCACGTTTGACAAAGTTGTTGGTGTGACTCGGCCGGGGTGAGCCCCGACTTGTTCATTCGGACTACGGTTCTGTCCACAAGTACGTGAACGGAGCAAGTATGGCTGCCGAAGCCAATTCAAACCCCACAAGTATTCAGGGCGTTGATCTTGACAAAGTTTCGGCGTGGCTCGCTGCAAATATTGCTGATGCTCAAGCACCGTTTTCGTTTTCACTCATAGCGGGCGGCCGTTCAAACCTCACCTACAAAGTCGCCGATGCCAACAATGTTGGCTATGTCCTGCGCCGCCCCCCACTTGGTCATGTGTTAGCAACTGCACACGACATGGCTCGTGAACACCGAATTATTTCTGCAGTCGGTAAGACGGGTGTTCCGGTACCTAAAACATTGGGTGTGTGCACCGACGAAAGTGTGAATGGCGCGCCGTTCTATGTGATGGCATTCGTTGAAGGTGAAGTTTTAGACAGCGCCGAAAAAGCCACCAAACTTGATCCGTCATTGCGTATCGATGCGTCGATGAATTTGATTGAAGTCTTGTCTGAATTGCACGCAGTTGATGTTGACGCAGTCGGACTTGGCGATCTTGCCAAACGTGAGGGCTACATCGAACGTCAAATTAAACGTTGGAGCACTCAGTGGGAGAACTCAAAGACACGTGACTTGCCCGAGATAGATGAAGTGGTTCGTTTGTTATCGTCAAAGGTTCCGCAACAACAAGGTGTGGCCATTGCACACGGAGATTTTCGTTTTGGCAATGTGTTGACCGATGTGAAGACTGGTCGTATTGCTGCAGTGCTCGATTGGGAACTATGCACGCTTGGCGATCCGCTCGCCGATCTGGGATATATCG
The DNA here is from genome assembly GCA_037138315.1 of Actinomycetes bacterium. Taxonomy (GTDB): domain Bacteria; phylum Actinomycetota; class Acidimicrobiia; order Acidimicrobiales; family Ilumatobacteraceae; genus Casp-actino8. The sequence continues at coordinate 2,238 of JBAXIP010000025.1, read as the reverse complement.
GTGTGTATTGGAGTGATGGACCGTCATCTGCTTTGCGCGCCAATGATCCGACGCCGGCTGGTGGATTCGCGAAGTATCAAGATCTCGTTGATCGCTATGCGAAATCAACGGGTCGTGATGTGAGTGGTGTTGATTACTACGTGGCATTTTCGTGTTGGCGCCTTGCTGTCATTAGCGAAGGTGTGTACGCGCGTTACTTGCACGGCGCAATGGGTCAGCAAGAAGGAATAGACATGAATGCCATGCGCGCTGGTGTTGATGGATTAACAACGCGCGCGCTTGAATCTATTAGAAGACTTTTGTAAACGGAGATTGTTATGAGCACAGATGTTTTAATCGGCTGGGAAAAGGGAACTTTCACCGCTGCATCAATCACACACGACACGTATCGTCGCGGAACAGGTCCAGGAATCATCGTGGTGCACGAAATTCCAGGCATTACGCCGGCAGTCACGCGCTTTGCGAACGATCTTGTTGATGCGGGGTTCACGGTCATCATGCCCGTCCTGGTGGGAACACCAGGTAAGTCGCCTAGCGGTAGCTACATGGCTTCATCAATGGCCAAAGTGTGTATCTCGAAAGAGTTCACCAACATGGCACTCAATCAAACGTCACCAGTGATTGCGTGGTTGCGGGCTCTTGGTCGTCAATTGAATAATGAGCTCGTTGAAAAGGGAATCAGCAGCAAAGGCATTGGTGCTCTTGGCATGTGCTTCAGTGGTGGATTCGCTTTGGGCATGATGGTTGATGATCATCTCGTTGCACCAGTGTTAAGCCAGCCGTCGATGCCTTTCAACGTGAGCAAGAGTCGTGCCGGAGATTTGAACCTTTCACCTGATGATCAGATTGCAGTTGCACGTCGTGCCGAAGAAGGTTGCCAGGTTCTTGGACTGCGGTTCACCGGTGACAAGTTGGTCGGGGACCGGTTTGAGTCGTTGCGCAAGTTGATTGGTGATGCATTTATTGCGATTGAGTTGCCGTCGCAGAACAAGAAAGATCACTCGGTGCTCACCGAACAACGCGACGAGCCAAGCGTTCAACGCGTGATTGAGTTCTTCAACGAAAAACTGAAGTAACGAAACTTTTCTCAAAACGTAAAACATTTGTGATGTCTGGTTTAATCCAGTTGTTGTGAGGCTCGTCGCCTGCTCGCCGATCTCCAACCGGATACCGCCGACTCGGTCGTCAAAGAATTGATGGAACAGGCATCCGATGTTGTCGACCGACGACAGGCTGCGCCTCACACCCAGCGTCGTTAAGAACCGGCCATCCCAACAAGTGGCGAAACTGGTGGCAGAAACTAGTGAAAAAGCTCCCATTTCTGCCACCAGAAAAACAAATCAAGTATTAGTACGTCAGTGTGAAGCGCTGGTGTTCCCAAGTTTTGAGAGCGTCGATTGGCGCGCCCGTTGATTCAAGAACATGACGCGCCAACAAACCTTTGGCTGCTTTGGCGTCGTGACCCGCAACTTTTCCCGACTTCTCGACGAACGTCACCGAACTCAAACTTGCGTAAGTATCGGGCGTCGGGGTCCACGCCGCACGATGTTCGTTTGGCAACAGATCAATCACGTGATGACCAGCGAGTCGCGCGTTCAAGGCCTTCGACAACGGCTCGCGCCACCAGGTTGACAACTTTCCGATCGGCACAAACGACGCACCCATTTTCAATTTGTAATCAGGAATCTGATCATCAAACCCAACGAGGCCAAGTAGTCCAGAAAGCACGATGATCGACTCAGCTGCTCGGGCATGAACCTTGGCGCTCATCGTTGATGGCGACATGTGGTCCCACACCACGCCGGTGTAGCGCTCGTGAGCGGCCATGGTTGGGGCGCCAACGATTGACCTATTCGTTTCTTGGGCCTGAGCCAAATGTTTGCCCCCAACCCCCAGCAATTTGGCGTCGCCGCCACCAAGTTCTTCGAGGGCAGTTGCAATTTGCGAGCGATATTTGCCAAGAGTTTTGCCGAATTCGCCCGAGGACGCTTTCCACTTGGGTGCCGAACCGCCCTCTGCCTTGCCCTCTGATGGTGGGAGCAAAATCACAAGGGGAAATGACTTTCGACTCACGGTACAAATTCAACTCTATGGAGACAGCGAGTATCGTGATGCCCATGCGCATTCATGTCGACGCCGAAAAATGTCAAGGTCACAACCGTTGCTATGCATTAGCCCCCGAGCTTTTTGATGTTGATGATTACGGCAATGCCGTGGTTATCGGTGACGGTTCAGTGC
>JBAXIP010000024.1:0-20525 GCA_037138315.1 Actinomycetes bacterium | reverse complement strand
AATCTCCAACCTTTTGACCCTGGTGCATTGGTCTGGATAAATGGCAAGGGAAAAGTTTTCTCCGATCCACTGCGTCGGCCGAAATCATTCGTCGCGACTGCCGTTGCACCCATCGGTTCAGTCATTGACAAAATTCGCCTGGCAGCGTTGCGCTTGTCAGTGACTCGCGGCAACGGCGCGGCACTGCTGTCCCACCCCGACATCACCACCGCCAAGATGTTGAGTGGTCGAGGTTTTTCGCCAAAAATGATTCAACGTTTCTTCACTCCCCTTGTTGGCGGAATTCAACTTGATCCTCAACTCACTGCGTCACGACGCATGTTTGATGTGGTATTTCGCATGCTCAATCAAGGCGATGCAGTCGTTCCCGCGGCAGGTATGTCGGCAATCTCTGAACAACTCGCATGTCATACGCCGTCTGCGAAAATTCATCTCAACACTCGCGTTGCAAACGTAACGGCGCAATCAGTCATCACCGAATCGGGGCACACTATTTCAAGCAAAGCGGTGATCGTGGCGGTCGAAGGTCCTGCTGCCGCAAAGCTGACCGGTGTTGCACCGGTGCAATCACGTTCAGTGAGTTGCGTGTACTTCGCGAGCGACTCGGCACCCACCGACAAGAAACTGATCATCCTCGATGGCACTGGCAAAGGCCCAGTTCTCAACATCGCGGTCATGAGCAACATCGCTCCGACTTATGCGCCAGCAGGTCAACATCTGATTGCTGCAGCCCTACCTGGACAAATTGGTGACAATGTCGAAGAGGTCGCCCGCCAACAACTTCACACCATGTTCGGCTCACAGGTTTCTTCGTGGCGGCACTTGCGTACCTATCGCATTGAGCACGGCCAACCCGACCAATCACCGCCATTTACGCCCAAGAAGAAGCAACACCTTGATAACGGCGTCTTTGTCTGCGGTGATCATCGCGACACCGCCTCGATTCAGGGTGCGTTATTCTCAGGTCGTCGGTGCGCTGATTCAGTCACAGATTTTCTCGCACGTCGCAGATAACAAGGAAGCAGGAAGTTATGCCTACATCAGATCCAAACAAAGTGGTTTCAGAAACCCGATTTGTCACAGCGACCCCTCAGGAGATTTTCAACCTGCTGGCTGATCCCGCTCAACATCAACTAATTGATGGATCAGGATCAGTAAAAAACGCCAGTTCTTCTGCACCGTCGCGATTGTCACTTGGCGCAAAGTTCGGCATGGATATGAAGATCGGCATGAAGTACAAGATCACCAATGAAGTTATTGAATTTGACGAGCCCAACCAGATCGCTTGGCGCCATTTCGGCGGACACATCTGGCGCTACAAGCTTGAAGCGGTCGAAGGTGGCACACAGGTGACTGAACAATTTGACTGGAATACCGCAAAATCACATCTCATGATGCGGGTGATGAATTATCCAGTCAAAAATCGTCGGTCGATAGTTGCAACCCTTGACCGTCTTGCCGCTCATTTCGAAAAGCAGTAAATACGCGTGACTGAAGAACTTCACCACATCATCGCCACCAACATTCGTTCGCGCCGCACCAGCATGTTGGTCGACAAAGATCGACCAATTTCCAATGAACTCATTGAAGAGTTATGCGAACTAGCAACATGGGCGCCAAACCATAAGCGAACTTGGCCGTGGCGCTTCGCCGCTATCACTGGACCAGCTCAACTTCGTTTCGGCGACACTATTGCCGAAGCGATGGCAGCCTTTGGTGACGAACCAGCCAAAGTTGAAAAGGCGCGCACGAAGTACGCTCGCACACGGGTCGTCATGGTTTTTGGTAGTGCAGTCGGCGATAGCGAACTGCGCACTGCAGAAAATCGAGATGCGACTGCTGCAGCCGTGCAAAATTTCATGCTCGGTGCAACATCGCGAGGACTCGCTACCTATTGGGGTTCGTGTCCCAAAGGCGCCAATGACCCTGTTGCGCAATTCTGCGGATTCGAACCAGACACCACAATCGTTTGCATCATGTATGTGGGTTGGACCAGGAGCACAGTTGAAACGCCCCAGCGACCCGCAGCAAATATTACGTTTTTGGAAAAATAACTGCCTTACGGCTGATACAGGCCAAAGACACCACGCAGGGCATCGCTGATCTCACCCAAAGTCGCGCCAACACGTAGCGCTTCTTTCATCGGATACAAAATATTGTCAGTTCCTTGTGCCGCCTGGATGAGTGCAGCCAAAGATGCCTGCAGTTTGACTTGATCGCGTGCTGCTTTGTACTCGCCGAGGCGGGCTTTCTGACCTCGTTCAAGTTCGGGGTTCACGGGGAATACTTCGGGTTCAGGATCATCGCTCACGGCAAACATGTTGACGCCAACGATCACACGTTCATCATTATCAATTGACTTGGCGTAATCGTATGCCGCATTTTCGATCTCGCTCATCTGATAGCCAGCTTCAATTGCTGCTACTGCCCCGCCGAGTTCATCGATGTGAGCGATGTATTCAAGTGCCAAACGTTCCATTTCGTCAGTCAGAGTTTCGACGAAGTAACTACCGGCCAATGGGTCGGGAGTATCAACAATGCCACTTTCGTAACCAATGATTTGCTGGGTACGCAATGCAATACGGGCTGCCCGTTCGGTCGGCAAACTGAGGGCTTCGTCAAACCCGTTGGTATGCAAACTCTGAGTACCACCCATGACTGCGGCCATCGACTGCAGCGCCACGCGAACAATGTTGTTCTCGGGCTGCTGAGCGGTCAGTGTGCTTCCGCCAGTTTGCGTGTGGAAGCGCAACAACTTGCTGGACTCTTTCTTGGCCTCGAAGCGATCGTTCATAATGTTGAACCAAATGCGGCGAGCAGCGCGGTATTTGGCTACTTCTTCGAAGAAATTGTTGTGGGCGTTCCAGAAAAACGACAAGCGCGGCGCAAACTCGTCGACATCAAGTCCTGCCGCAATCGCAGCATCAACATAGGCGATGCCATTAGCGATAGTGAAGGCGATTTCTTGCACCGCAGTCGAGCCTGCTTCACGAATGTGATAACCCGAAATCGATATGGTGTTCCACTTCGGAACATGCTTCGCGCAGTATTCGAAAATATCGGTGATGATGCGCATGCTCTGACGGGGCGGATACACATATGTTCCACGAGCGATGTATTCCTTGAGCAAGTCATTTTGAATCGTGCCACTGATGGCTGACGCAGGCACACCTTGTTCTTCGGCGACCAATTCGTACATCAACAACAAGATTGCACCGGTGGAGTTGATCGTCATCGATGTGGTGACTTTGTCGAGCGGCAAATCTTTCAACAACAAACGCATGTCGGCCATTGAGTCGATGGCTACTCCAACTTTGCCAACTTCGCCTTCGGCACGTGGGTGATCAGAGTCGTAACCCATTTGTGTCGGAAGGTCGAACGCACAGGACAAGCCGGTTTGTCCGGCTCCGAGCAAGAACTTGAATCGTTCGTTAGTTGATTCGGGGGTACCAAAGCCGGCGTACTGACGCATGGTCCATAACTTGCCGCGGTACATCGTCGGGTACACACCACGGGTGTAGGGCTGCTCGCCAGGGGCTCCGAGCTTGGATGCTGGGTCCCAGCCGTTCAGATCGGCAGCCGAGTACAGCGGCTTAATTTCAATTCCGGAATCATTGCGCAGTTCGTCACTCATCGGTCACGAGCGTACGCCGTTTCAGACCCCATGAGCCATTTCGCACCAGCAACAGCATCAGAAATCGGTCACTTTTGATCTATTTTGCGGCAACTAGAGCAATTTCAATCAGCCATTCAGGTCGGATCAATTGTGCGACCATCACAACCGTGCTCGCAGCGCGGTGGCCCTTCAGCGCTCGATCGCGAGCAACCAGAACCGCACCAATTGGCTGTCCGACAACCACGTAGGTCGTCACAGAAACGATGTCAGTGATGTCCATCTCCGATTCAGCAAGGATCTCCAGAAGATTCGTCCACACGACCCTCGATTGATCTTCAATTCCGTCAGGGACCATTCCGTCGGCATTGATCGGAGCAATCCCCGATGTGTGCAACATCCGCTGCGGCTGGGTCGTCACAACAGCATGGGCATAGTGCGATGCAGTTGGGGCCGTCTTCGCGGGCATGACCTCAAGATTCATGAGTTGCCACAAGATCCATGACTTGATTGTGACAGCCCCGCAATTTCAACCTAGGGACTTGGGGCACCACCATGAGGACTTTCGTCCCTGATCATCAGAAGTTGTCTGGCTTTAGTTTCAAAGCGTGACCTGCGAACTGAATATCCACACAACAACTCCTCAGAAGAAATCACCCTACTCACGCCTAGTCAAAGCACTTGCTACCACCGTGGCCGTATCGCTCGGCATCGCGATGACCGCGTGTAGTTCAGATTCAACTGATGTTGCAGCAACCACAACTGTTGCAACACCTGGCCAAAGTACGACAACGATTGCCACAACATTGCCTCCTTACCAATCGCCACTTGGCGACATCGTGGGAGAAGCACTCACCGCTGGCGTATTTACAACCTTGGCTGGTCTGCTCGTTGACGCCGGTCTCGTGCAAGCACTTCGAGCTGCTGGTCCATTCACTGTCTTCGCACCAACCGATGACGCCTTCAAAGCAGTGCCCACCGCGACCATGGACGCGGTCTTTGCCGATCCAGCCCTCTTGGCTGCGGTCCTCACCTTTCACGTTGTCGCTGGCCAAAACCTCAAACTTGCTGACATGCCTGATGGAACGGTTCTCACCACACTTCAGGGCAACACCTTGACCATCACCAAAAAGGGTGACAAGACCTATGTCAATGACATCGAAATTGTCGCTGGCGATGTGCCGGCCACAAACGGCACGATTCATGTCATCAGCGGAGTTCTTGTACCTGGCTGATCGGCGCCGATAGTGGCAGCGTCTAACCTGAACACTGTGACTACCACCAATGAAACACCTGATTTGAGAGCAGCTGCTCTAGGTGGCAACGCCGATCTGCTGGCGATGCCAACGTTTAACAATGTCGAAGAAGAGCGCGCCTATCGCAAGTCGCGCCTTGCCGGCGCCTTGCGTATTTTTGGTCGCATGGGTTTTGGTGAAGGCGTCGCCGGTCACATCACCGTCCGTGACCCCGAACTCACCGATCACTTTTGGGTCAACCCATTTGGTCTGAGCTTTCGCCATATGCGCGTCAGCGACTTGCTATTGGTGAATCATCATGGCGAAGTTGTTCACGGCACTATGCCCGTGAACCGTGCAGCATTTGTTATTCACTCCGCTGTACATCAGGCGCGACCCGATGTGATCGCTGCAGCCCATGCACACTCAGTGCACGGGAAAGCCTTTAGTTCATTGGGCATTCCGCTCGATCCCATCACCCAAGATGCCTGCATCTTCTACGACGATCACACCGTGATATCCGAACAAGGCGGAGCTGTCGTATTTGATATCGAAGCCGGCAAAGAACTCGCTTCGAAATTCCCGAAGGGCAAGGCCGCGATTCACCAGAATCATGGCCTGTTCACGGTTGGAGCAACTGTTGAAGAAGCAGCATTCTGGTTCTTGTCAATGGATCGTTCATGCCAAGCGCAACTACTTGCGATGGCAGCCGGAACCCCCAAACTCATCAAGCATGAGTACGCGCAATACACCCGCGAACAGACCGGCCATTCATTGGCTGGTTGGTTTCAGTTCCAGCCGTTGTGGCAAGAGATTTGTCGCACCGACCCCGAACTTTTCGACTGAACTCAGCACTCGCCCCGCAGGGTCCTGACAACTCGGTCGGACGCTTTTTCAACACCGCTTCACCCGAAGCGCTATTTGTGCTGAGCGCAACCGCGCAATACATCGGCGCCGTGATTGCTGTCGACCTGTTTGATCAAGTCAATCCTGCAACAGTTGCTTGGCTGCGGGTGATCGGTGCTTCGATCGCTCTGCTCATCTTCTCGAGTCGTCGCCTGTTACACCGTGACCATCGGCAAAAGTGGACCCGTCAAGATTTCATCGCGATGACAATATTCGGAGTTGCTACAGCACTCATGAATACGTTTTTCTATTTAGCTATCGACCGACTGCCCATGGGCAAAGGCGTCGCTATCGAATTCATCGGACCAATTTTGGTTGCAGCAGTCCGAACCCGTTCGCGTCGAAATGCTCTCTCGCTTGGTTGCGCCGCCATCGGCGTCGCCGTGTTATCTGGAGTTGAGATCACTGGCGAACCTTTGGGATTGCTCTTTATCTTTTTGGCCTCTGCGATGTGGGCAACCTACATCGTTGTTGGGTCGCGAGTTGCCCAACAAAACCGCGGTGTTTCAGGACTTGGTTTAGGTCTCGTCATCGGTGCACTTGTGATTACACCCATTGGCGCCCCCACAAGCGGACCAGTGTGGCATGCCCCGCATTTGATCTTTGCCTGCATGTTTGTGGGCGTTTTGTCAAACGCCATTGGTTACGGAATTGATCAATCGGTCTTGCGACGAATTCCGATTCGCAGGTTCAGCGTGTTGCTCGCGCTCTTGCCCGTCACTGCAACTGTCGTTGCATTTATAGCACTTGATCAACGACCCAATGCCATCGACTTATTCGGTATGGCACTCGTTCTTGCCGGCGTCGTGATTCAAGAACGCGAAACGCTCAGCAACTAGTTCAGTGGCTCATGCCAGGAGCACACAGACCGTCAAGGTCGAGTACCTGAATTTTGTCGCGATTCGCCCATGTCACTGGGTTCGTCGGATCGGGCTTTAACTTGAAAGTTCGAAATGACATCTCGGTCGTATCGACTGCCAAGATGCGTCCAATCAAACGATCGCCAAGATTGAGCAGAATCTTGATGACTTCAAGGGCCTGAATTGAACCAATGATTCCGGGCAAAACTCCTAGTACGCCAGCTTCGGCGCACGAGGGAGCAAGTTCGGCCGGCGGCGGCTCGGGAACCATGTCACGGTATGTCGGACCTTCTTTGGGATGGAACACCGAGACCATTCCTTCAAAGCGGAAGATCGAACCATGCACGACTGGAATGCCAAGCTTCACACTTGCGTCGTTCAACAAGTAGCGCGATGGGAAGTTGTCTGCGCCGTCAACAATAACGTCGTAACCCGCGATGATGTCCATGATATTTTCGGCAGCAAGACGCGTGTCATACGTAATGACTTTGACATCGGGATTGAGCAAGTTGATCGTCTTCTTTGCTGAATCAACTTTGCGATCACCAATCCGCTCAATGTTGTGCAAAATCTGACGCTGCAAGTTGCTGGCATCGACATCATCCATGTCGACGATGCCGATGGTTCCGACACCAGCGGCGGCAAGGTACAACGCTGCTGGTGAACCAAGGCCACCAGCACCCAGCATTAAGACTTTGCTATTGAGCAATTTAGATTGACCTTCAACTCCAACTTCGGGAAGCAACAAGTGACGCTTGTAGCGATTCATTTGCTCGGGAGTCAACGATGCTGGCGCTTTCCAGGTGCGACCCTCGTCTTTCCACTTGCCATAACCGCCGGCCATTGACAAAACATTGGTGTAACCAAGTTCGGCCAAGGTCTTAGCGGCGAATGCGCTCCGCACACCGCCAGCGCAATACACAATGACTGGCGCGTCCTTGTCAAGAATGCGACCTTCAATTTGGGCTTCAAGGTGTCCGCGAGGGATATGCACAGCACCAACGAGAGCCCCTTCGGCGTATTCATCGGGTTCACGCACGTCAAGAACCGTGACTCCACCAGCAGCAATCTGCGTTTGTGCAGTTGCGGTGTCGATCTCGGTAATGACCGATTTTGCGGCAGAAAGTAAGTCCCTGAAGGTAGCCATGGCAAAAGCCTACCTAGTTAGTCGGGAATTGCCACGAGGACGGGAAGCATCTCGGTGATGTCCCCCATCAAAAATGCATCGGCGTATTGGTCGCGGTCGGTGGGCTGATTGTTCATGATGATGACTTTTGCTCCGGCGGCCTTGCCACGGGTCACCACATTGGCTGCCGGCGTCACATTCAGTTGCGTCCCAATCGCCATCACCAAGTCGGCGTCTTCAGCAGCCGCCATCGCTCCAGCAATAACATCGGGCACGAGAGCTTCACCAAACAAAATCACATCACGCTTCATCAGCCCCCCACACTTCAAACACTTCGGGTCGGCTTCGCCAGCATCAACTCGCCGCAAGGTGTCTTCAACCGGAAGCCGATCGCTGCAACCGATACAACGCGTGTATTGCCAGGTTCCGTGAACCTCGTGAACAAGTTCGGGCGAGTTGCCGGCAACCAAATGCAGTCCATCGACGTTTTGCGTCGCAAGGCCACGCAATTGCCCGCGACGTTCAAGTTCAACGAGTGCAAGATGTCCAACGTTTGGTTCAACAGTTTGCAATCGACGCTCACTTGACGCTTTCCATCCAGCGATACGCACACTCTCGTCGCTCTTATACGTCTGAATATTCGAAAATTTCTCCGCCAAAGGATTCTTCGTCCAGATTCCGTTCGGTCCACGAAAGTCCGGAACACCAGAAGCCGTCGATATTCCAGCACCGGTCAGAATTGTGATGCGGCGCGCTTCAACAACCCACTGGTGCACCAGAGCGAATTCGGGTGAATGTATGTCATTGATCAGCATCGGCATCGAAATTTGTCTCCTGCTTTCATGCAAAAAGTATCGCACTCGTCGCCGTACCAGAACGATCTGCGCTCACAACTTTGTGCTATCAAAATTTCGAAAGGTTGCCATGAGCACAAGTACCAATCACCACTCACCAAAATATTCGACAGTTCTTGATCGGGTGACCGACGAACTCGTTGTTATCCCGTGGCGTGACCCCATCGTTGAACGAGTTGGATTTGATGCTTGTGGCGATTACGTCGAACTCTTTTGGTTGAGCACTCTTGGGCCGACTGCGACATGGTTGCTGCGTCGCCTTGCTGTGACTGTGGTGAACAACCCCGATGGCTTTGCCATCGATCTAGCGGCAACGGCCGCCAGTCTCGGTCTCGGCTATGAATCAGGTCGGGCTAACCCATTCGCCCGCGCCGTGCAGCGATTGGTGATGTTCGGTTTAGCGCAGCCCGTTGGCGATCGCCTTGCAATTCGATCGGTCGTTCCACCACTCGCCATGAAACAACTCGCCCGCCTACCTGAGCACTTGCAACGCGCCCATGCACAGTGGGCCGAGTCCGATCCCGAACTCGCTCTGGTTGAGGGCTACTCAGGCGGACGCACCGTCAAACAACCGACGACTAACGACTCACCTTTGGCTTCGTGAATCCGAGAGCCAAGTTGATGAGAAGTCGAGTACCGAATCCGGTCGCACCTCGGCTTAACCAACCGTCATCGCCATCAACATTCATCGGTCCAGCGATATCAAGGTGAGCCCACGGAACATCGCCGGTGAATTCAGACAAGAACAATGCTGCGGTAATAGCACCGCCATATGGCCCACCAATGTTTTTCATGTCAGCGACATTTGAATCAAGCAAACGTCGGTAACTGCGCTCTAACGGTAACTGCCAAACCGGCTCGTCGGCCTTGTCAGCGGCGCTCTTGACTTGATCAACAAACGACTGGTTCGTTCCGAGCACACCAGCAATTTTGGCTCCGAGTGCAGCCATGCAAGCACCAGTCAACGTCGCAATGTCGACGATGGCATCTGGCTTCAGTTCAGTTGCCAATGACAAACCATCAGCCAAGATCAGACGACCCTCAGCATCGGTATTCAAAATTTCAGATGTCTTACCGTTGCGGAAAGTCAAGACGTCACCCATTGCAACGGCGCTTCCTGATGGTCGGTTGTCGGTACACATCAAGTAACCAGTTACTGCAGTACGACAACGCAATGCCTTAAGTGTGCTCATGGCCGACAACACTGCCGCTGCACCCGACATGTCCATCTTCATCATGCCGTGCGAAGCATCGCTTGGCTTCAAACTGATTCCGCCCGAGTCGTAGGTAACGCCCTTGCCAACCATCACAAGATGGCCCTGTGGGTCTGACGGCGCGTACGTCAACTTGACCATACGGGCCGGCTCGGTTGATCCGCGATTCACGCCAAGCAAGCCACCGCAACCCATCACTTCTAACTTGTCGTTGTCAAATACTTCAACGCCAAGCCCAGTTGCCCGCGCAATTTCAACGGCACGATCGGCCAAGATGCGGGCGGTCAAATATGCGGGCGGAGTATTTGCCAAATCGCGAGCCAACGTCGCTGCAGCAGCAGTTGTACGTCCGCGCTCGACTCCGGCATCGGTGCTGCGAGCCCGCGCACTTGACGCGGTCAACGTCAACGTCGTCGGAACTGAACCTTTTGCTGATTTGAGATCGGTGTAGCGATAAGTCGCCAAAGTGAAGCCTTCAACGGCTGCTTGTGCTGCCGAGCGCGCATCAAGTGCAACGCTGTCAACCAAGTTGGTTGCCACATGGGTCCGACGCGAACCCGCGCGAGCAAGTGCTGCCGCAGCATCACGAACATCATTGGCGTCGGCCTTACGGAAATCGCCAATACCTACAGCGATATATGTCGGACCAGTTGACGATGGCACGACCAGCGTCTGTCCGACCTTGCCATCAAAGCCATGGGCAGTAAGTGCGGCTCGGCTGAGACCGAGTTGACGAGGCACTACACCGGTAGTTGCGACCGCGAATCCGACTGCGTCAGCCGAGCGGGGAATGGAACGGGATGTTTCGACAGTTAAGGCCATGTGTCAATCATGACACGCCGCGCACGGGAAGGCTTTCTCCTTCGTTCCAACGAGCCATTGTCCACAACAAGTCCGACAGGCGATTGAGGTACGGCACGGCTTGCGACGGCGCTAAAGCGGCCGCAAGTGAATGTCGTTCGGCACGGCGAACCACGGTACGAGCAACATCAAGCCAAGCCGACACCTTGTTCCCACCTGGCACCACAAATTCGGTCGGGGGCTCAAAGCGAGTATCAAGCTCGTCAATCAGATTTTCTAACCGAGTCACCATCGAAGCTTCAACGCACGACGCTCCAGGGGTTAACTTTGATCGATTTTCGGGCAACGTTGCCAACTCGGCCATGAGCACCCAGAGGTCACGCATGATTGGGATCAACATTGCTTCGACTTCCGAACCTTGGCCTGCTTCGGCACGCACAACACCGAGTATTGCTTGAGCCTCATCAACCGTTCCGTAGGCACGCGGCAAAACGCTGTCCTTGGGCACGCGGCCACCATAGAAAAGACCCGTTGATCCGTCATCTCCATCACGGGTGTAAATACTGCGACGAGCCATACGAGTGACCTTAGTGCCTTCAATTGAGCGACGAGGGACTGGCACAACACCTGTCACATCGGTTTTGACCACTTACATTGAACCACGTTCCCTCAGGCAATGGTGCCCGAACGGTAGCGTTACATCCAATGTCACGACAGCCTTACCTTTCTGCAGTCAACGAACGCGTCATTGTGTTTGATGGTGCTTTTGGCACCTTCGTGCAGGATCTCGACCTTGGGCCAGATGACTTCGGTGGTGCAAACCTCGAAGGCTGCAACGAGTATCTCTGTATTACTCGCCCCGAAGTCATCCGCCAGATGCATTCGGCCTTCCTTGATGTGGGCGTTGACGTACTCGAGACTGCAAGCTTCGGCAGTTTCTCGACAGTGCTCAGCGAGTACAACATCGCCGACAAGGCGTACGAACTCAATGTTGAAGCAGCTCGCCTCGCTCGCGAAACGGCTAACGATTACGAATCAAATGGCAAAGCCCGATATGTCGCAGGTTCAATCGGACCAGGCACCAAGTTGCCGAGCCTCGGACATATTCGTTTTGCCGAACTTCGTGATGCCTACATCGAACAAGCACGTGGTCTGATCGTTGGCGGAGCCGATCTCTTCTTGATCGAAACATGCATGGATCTCTTGCAGATCAAAGCCGCAATGATCGCATGTCGTCGTGCAATGATCGCCGAAGGACGCGAAATCCCGATTCAGGTGCAAGTCACAATGGAAACAACCGGACGCATGTTGGTTGGTTCTGAAATTGGCGCAGCACTCACAGCAATCAGTGCCATGAAGCCCGACGTTTTCGGCATCAACTGCGCCACTGGTCCAGCAGAAATGCAAGAGCACTTGCGTTACCTCAGTCAAAACGCCTCAATGCCAATCAGTGTTTTGCCAAACGCCGGCTTGCCGAGCATCGTCGATGGTCGTACTCATTACGATCTCACGCCCGCCGAACTCGCCAAGTTCCATCATCACCACGTACACGATCTCGGAATCGGAATTGTTGGCGGATGCTGTGGAACAACCCCGGCCCACCTCAAGGCCGTCGTCGATGCGGTCAGTGGTATGGCTGCACCCAAGCGCACGCCCATCATTGAGCCAAGCGTTGCTTCGATCTATTCGTCGGTGCCCATGGTCCAAGACAAGTCGTTCTTAATTATCGGCGAACGCACCAACACCAATGGCTCAAAAGCATTCCGCGACGCAATGATCGCTGGCGACTGGGACAACTGTTCAAAGATTGCCACCGAGCAAATTCGTGAAGGTGCTCACGTTCTCGACGTGTGTGTTGACTACGTCGGACGCGATGGCGCTGTCGACATGGATGAAATTGCCAGTCGATTCGCCACCCAAGCAAGCGTTCCGCTTGTTCTTGACTCAACCGAGCCACCAGTACTTGAGGCTGGCCTCATGCATATCGGTGGTCGCGCCATATTGAACTCGGCCAACCTTGAAGATGGTGAAGACACCGGCTGTCGCATGGACCGCGTTTTCAGCCTCGCTCGCGAATACGGCTGCGCAGTGATCTGCCTCTTGATTGACGAAAAGGGCCAAGCTCGCGACGTCGAATGGAAACTCGAAATCGCGCACCGTATTCATCGCATTGCCGTCGATCGCTATGGCCTGAGCGCCAGCGACCTGATCTTTGATGCATTGACATTCCCTCTGTCAACTGGCGATGATGCATTACGCCTTGATGCAAAGCACACCATCGATGCCATCAAGCGCATCAAAGAAGAAATCCCTGGTTGCTTCACCACACTCGGTGTCTCAAACGTCAGCTTCGGTCTCAAGCCGTCATCACGCCATGCGTTAAACAGTGTTTTCCTACATGAGTGCGTTCAAGCCGGACTTGATTCAGCAATCGTGCACGCTGGCAAGATTGTTCCGTTGTCGCGCATGCCCGAAGAGCACAAGCAAGTGTGCCTCGATCTCATCTACGACCGCCGCACCAAGGACTACGACCCGCTCAAGAAATTGTTGGAAATCTTCGCTGACGTGAACGTGATTGAAACCGTCCGTGAAGATCGCACCGACTGGACCGTTGAACAAATTCTGAAGCAGCGCATTATTGACGGTGACCGCGAAGGTTTGACTGCCGATCTTGATCTCGCAATGGCACAAGGTCTGGCACCGTTGGCAATCGTCAACGATGTCCTGCTTGATGGCATGAAAGTCGTTGGCGAGTTGTTCGGTTCTGGCCAAATGCAATTGCCTTTCGTTCTGCAGTCAGCAGAAACCATGAAGACTGCCGTTGCCTATCTCGAACCACATATGGAAAAGACTGGGGAGAGTTCGGCTAAGGGCATTCTCGTGCTCGCGACCGTCAAGGGCGACGTACACGACATCGGCAAAAACCTTGTTGACATCATCTGCACGAACAATGGCTACGAAGTTCACAACCTTGGCATCAAGATTCCAATTTCCGAAATGATCCAAAAGGTTAAGGAAGTTAAAGCAGACGCCTTAGGTATGAGTGGCTTGCTGGTGAAGAGCACGCTCATCATGCGCGAAAACTTGCTCGAGATGAATGGCACGGGCGTTTCTGAAGTACCAGTCATTCTTGGTGGCGCAGCACTTACCCGTACTTTCGTTGAAAAAGACTTGCGCGAGGTATACGACGGACGAGTGTTTTATGGCCGAGATGCCTTTGAGGGATTGCACACCCTCGACAAGTTGATGGCGATGAAAAAATCTGGTGTCGACGATCCCGAACTCGGACGTATCCCATCTGGACGAGTTCTTCCTAAGCGAACTGGTTCTGGCGATAAGCCAGCAGTTGAAATTCCTTCACGTTCACCCGACGTCGTTGATGACAATCAAGTTTTTAAGCCACCGTTCTTGGGTTCAAAGATCGTCAAAGGCATCAGCCTTGACGACATTGCTCAATACGTGAACGAAACTGCGCTGTATCGCAATCAATGGCAGTATCGACCCGAGAAAGACGAAAGCGACGAAGACTTCAAGTCACGCCTTCGTGCGACTTTCCGTCACGAGTTGGCAACAGCGAAGGCTGCTGGTTTCTTAATTCCTCAAGTTGTGTACGGCTACTACTGCGTCAACGCCGACGGCAACGATGTCGTTGTCTGGAGTGACGAATCACGCAGCACCGAATTGGCGCGCTTTTCGTATCCGCGTCAGAGCGAAGCGCCATTTATGTGCATCGCCGACTTCTATCGCACATTTGACAAAGGCCCCGACTACGCGGCCTTCCATATCGTCACCATGGGCGAAGCAGTCAGTGTTGAAGCAGCACGACTCTTTGCAGGTAATGAATACCAGCAATACATGATCATTCATGGTCTGGGTGTTGAGATGGCCGAAGCTCTTGCCGAGTTGTGGCATAAGCGCATTCGCGAAGAATGGGGCTTTGTCAATGAGGATGGGCCATCGATTGGTGGACTCTTCCGTCAGCAATACCGCGGTGGCCGCTATTCATGGGGATACCCAGCATGTCCCGATCTTGAAGACAACGCGACGGTTGCAACACTGCTTGAAGCGGGACGACTCGGTATTGAAGTCAGCGAAGAAACTGGTTGGCAGTATCAGCCCGAGCAAACGACGTCGGCCATTATCTGCCACCACCCGCAGTCCAAATACTTCGTCGCTCGCTGACCACTCGGTCATTAATTCTGATAGACACCCAACATGTTGAAAATTCTCATTCGTATTGCGATTTCTGTTGTCGTTGTTGTTGGACTCGTTTACGGCGGAATTTTGCTATACACAAAAGTCATCAATCCACCTGAAGGCAAGCTCAATGAAGACGACCTGTCGGCGATTGTGAGTGACTCTTCTACGGCACCATCCTTAGATGCCGACTCATCAGTTGCCCCTTCTTCAACACCGACACAAGATCCTGGTATCACCGGCACATGGTTGGCAACCAGCGAATCCACAGTTGGCTACCGAGTGAAAGAAGTTCTCGGAGGAGTTGACACCGAAGGCGTCGGACGCACCAATCAAGTCAACGGATCGCTCACGATTCAGGAGACGACTTTATTGAGCACCGTTTTCGAAATTGATATTGCCTCGATCAAGAGCGACAGTTCAAAAAGAGATTCGCAATTCACGGGCAACATCATGGATGCCGCAACATATCCGACCGCAAAGTTCAACCTTCTGACCCCTATTGATCTCGGCTCCATTCCAGCAGATGACCAAAGCATCACTGCGACCGCCCATGGCGAACTGACACTGCACGGAGTCACACAACCGGTTTCCTTTGAGGTGACGGCGAAAATCGCTAATGGAATCATCGGTGTACTTGGTTCTATTGACATCACTTTTGCCGACTACGGAATTACTAATCCATCAAATGCATTCGTCACCACGGGCGACACCGGATTGCTGGAATTCGTCTTGGCTTTTCAAAAAGGCTGACGGACTCTTTTGATGTCCCCTGAGCGGGCTGGCTGTTAGCGGGCTGGTTGACTGCGTTGCCAGGCATCGGCCAAGGCTGCGTAACGTCCACCAGTAGCCACTAGTTCGTCGTGCGAGCCAAGTTCAACAAGCATCCCGTGATCGATCACACCTATACGATCAGCCCGCCTCACTGTGGTCAGGCGGTGAGCTACGACAATAACGGTTCGTCCAGTCATCAAAGTTTCCAAGGCATGTTCAACAACGGCTTCTGTTCCTGGGTCAAGGTTTGACGTCGCTTCATCAAGCACCAAAACGGCCGGATCGACAAGTGCTGCGCGAGCAAGAGCAATCAACTGACGTTCGCCGGCAGAGAGACGCGAACCTCGTTCACGCACTTCGGTGTCGAGACCCTCAGCGAACTCTGTGAAGCGATTCAGCGCACCAATCGACTCGAGCGCGTGTTCAACTTCGGCATCTGTTGCTTCGGGACGAGCAATACGGATGTTTTCACGAATCGTTCCACCGAAGCAGAATCCTTCTTGTGGAACAACAATGATGCGCCGACGCAGATCAACCATTGACGCCAATCGCAGATCAACTCCCCCAAACGAAACACTGCCCGTGATTCCATTCACGGAACTGGGGTCGTACAGGCGCGCCATCAATTTCGCCAAGGTCGACTTTCCTGCCCCGGTTGGACCAACCAATGCCAAACGTTCACCGTCGGCTACCGAGATAGTCACGTCACTCAGTGCTGGCCGCTCGCTACCCGCATATCCAAAAGTCACCTTGTCAACGACAACGGCCCCACGTTCTGGCAATTGGATCGGTTGATCCGCTTCGGCGACATCTGGGACAGCATCGATGATGCCAATCAATTTGTGTAGGGCTGCAGTCGATGATTGCACAGTGTTGTACAGCTGACTCAATTGCTGAACGGGATCAAACAGGTTGGCCAGCAGCAAGACAAAT
Organism: Actinomycetes bacterium; assembly: GCA_037138315.1. GTDB lineage: Bacteria > Actinomycetota > Acidimicrobiia > Acidimicrobiales > Ilumatobacteraceae > Casp-actino8. Next base: position 4,012 of record JBAXIP010000024.1, on the reverse strand, counting down.
GCAGTGACTGTGCCGATGGTGACTGATCCTCGATGCACGAGCCATCCACCAAAACCAATGATCGCACCAGTGGCGGCGATGCCCGCAAATTCGACAAGTCCGAAATACCAGGTGCTGATCTTGACGCTGTACATGTGCGAGTCAAAGAGTGCCCGATTTGATTGGCGAAAACGTTCGGAGCGATTTGCCTCTTGCCCATAGGCCTGAATCACTCGAACGCCCGTAATTCCTTCTTGAAGCGATGAAAGGTTATTACCAACTTTTTCTCGGACGTCCAAATACGCATGATTTGAAGTTCGTTGAAACCGTATTGAAGCAATGATCAACATCGGCAAAACAAGCAAAGTCACTAGCGACAGTTGCCACGACATCACGAAGAGCAAAATGGTGGCAAGGCACAACAACAGGAATGCAGAAACGAATTGCAGTAAGCCGAATTGAATCAACTCAGCCATTGACTCAATGTCGGCAGTCATACGCGAAACTAATACGCCAGTTTTTTCGCGATCAAAATAAGACATTGACTGTTTTTGCAGCTTGTCAAATACGTTGATACGCAATTCGCGCAAGAAACCCTCGCCAGCACGGTTGATTGTGATGTATTGCAAACGGCCAGACAGATACCCGATCACCGTTACGATCACATAGAGCACGACAACGCGATTAAGTGCGCTCCCATCCTTGACTTTGATTCCATGGTCAATAGCAAATCTCACCAAGGTTGGCCCGGCAAGGGTCACCAAGGTGCCGATAAGTACAAATCCCAATGACGAAAGAATGAGACGACGTTGCGAGCGGGCCATTGAATAAGCGCGACGCAGAACTTTGAGCGTTTGCACGCGATCAAGGCGATCCTCGTCGCTGACTGCCGATAGGCCCCACATCAGACAGTCACCTCATCATCATCGCCATCAGACTCACGCACTTCCCATGCCGCAAGAACTTGGCGATACCGCTCGTTATTAGCCAACAATCCTTCGTGCGTACCAACCGCTACCGCCCGACCCTCATCGAGAAGGATCACCGTGTCAGCCAAGGCGATAGTTCCAGGTCGGTGGGCAATCACAATTGTCGTGCGACCCTTCATGACCGTGGCCATTGCCTCACGAATTTCGTGCTCTTTCGATGGATCAACTGCTGACGTCGCGTCATCAAGTACGAGCACACGCGGATCAGAGACAATCGCTCGGGCAATTGCGATTCGCTGGCGCTGTCCACCAGACAACGAATATCCACGCTCGCCCAGAATCGTTTGATATCCGTGGGGCAGCTCCAAGATGAAGTCATGGGCACCTGCCAATCGTGCGGCCCGTTCAATCACTTCAGGAGTCGCATCTGGCCGTGAAAAAGCAATGTTGTCAGCAACTGAGTCATGAAACAAAAATGTCTCTTCGAAAACAATGCCGATCGCGTTCCGAAGATCATTCAATGTCAACTGCCGAACATCAATGCCATCAAGACGAATCGATCCTTGCTGTACATCATGAAAACGCGTCAACAGACGCACGACCGTTGACTTACCTGAACCAGTCGCACCAACAAGAGCAATGGCCTGGCCCGGGCGAATATTCACACTGAAGTGATTGATGATTGGACTCGCGCCTTCATAGGCAAAAACAGCGTCATCAAATATGACTTCACCCACTGGGCGATCCGCCATTGGTGCGGGCAACGAGGTTGGGCTCAAGGGATCAATCACCAAACTTGGAGTACTGAGCACTTCATCAATACGTACAAGTGCAACCGAGGCACGTTGCGCTAGCGCGACTGTCATCGCCAAGTTACGCAGCGGCCAAATCAACATGGTGATGTATGCGTTGAACTTAACCAGATCACCTACCGTCATTTGCCCATTGATCACGCGATGACCACCGATACCAAGGACTGCAATTAAGCCAATTGAAGGAAGCAAGTCAAGGGCTGGCAAGAACTTGCTGCGAATCTTGGCAGCGATCAATGACACATTCCAGATGTCATCGGCTTCAGTTTTTAGTTTGCGGGCTTGCACTTGTTCAGCACCAAAACCCTTAATGACCCGCACTCCCGAAACACTTTCTTCAACAACGGTCGCGAGTTGTGCTTGCTCTTGTTGCACGGCCAGAACTGCCGGGTGAATCTGCCGTGAAAAACGACTTGCCATCACATTGACAATTGGCAATGGTGCAAGTGCAAAAAGTGCAAGCATCGGTTGCGAAGCAATCAGCAAGGCGACGACGGCTATCAACATTGCAAAGTTCGACAGTGTGATCGGGATCATCACGACAAAGGCCTGTAACTGCTGTAGGTCTGATGACGCTCGACTCATCAACTGGCCAGTTTGCATCTTGTCGTGATATCCGACATGCAACTTCAACAGGTGACTGAAGATTTGTTCTCGTAGTCGCGTCTCAATCCAGCGACTCTCACGGAACGCATACCAGCGTCGCATCGCAGTAAACAGACCAGCGATGACACCGGCAGCCACAACAAGGCCTGACCAAAAAACAAGGTTTCCGCTTCCTTCAATTCCGCGGTCAATCCCCATCTTGGTGAGTTGCGGAACCGACACTTTGCCGACCGCCCAGAACAAACCAACAATGACCCCGATGGCCAGTCCACCTCGTTGTTGACCAAGAGCAAGTCTCAATAAGCGCCACCCTTGTCGGGTGTCGTCTTGTTGAGTTTCTGAGGTCACTGTCAAAAATTAGCCCTCACCAGCAGAAACTTCTGCATTCAGAGTCATGGGCGGACCGAACAGCACTGCTACCGAAACTATGCCTGACCCCTTGGTCAGAGTCGTGTCATGGACATCAACCACCAGACTGCGCAATCCGAAACTAAAGCTCCTGTTCAACTCCAACTCGCCGGCCTTGAAACCACACCGGTGGGTATTGACCCGCGATTCATCTTGTCCGACGAGGTATGTCGCAACGGACTTCGGCACATCGCCGATATCCGTCGCTACCTCGCCGAGAAACGGCAAGTACAAGCAGCCTGATTAATACGCGCTTGGCGACAAGGCCTTAACTGATTCCCAGTAATTCAATTCTGGATCAAGGGCCAGAATTGCCAGCGAACTCGTGGTCACACCATTGTCGAAGTACGACTGAATCTTGGCCCGACATTCGGCTGGCGAACCATGAATCAAGATGTCGTCGACAACTTCATCAGGGATAGCAGCAAGAGCAGCCTTGCGATCTCCGGCCTTCCAGGCGTCCCACATGCCTTGTAACTGCGGTCCACGACCGAGCCAACGATGGAATTCGGCGTACACCGGAACATTGAGGTACGCAGCAATCGCAAACCGGCCCGCCGCACGCACCACTTCGGCATTCTCACTAGGACACACAAAAATTCGCGCCACAATTTCGCGCTCTTCGCCACCCGCTGCATCGTTCACAACTTCGGCAACTCGACGCACATCGGTTGGTGACAACCAGTTGATAATGGCACCATCTGATTCGCGACCAGCAAGACGCAACATTCCTTCACGAAGGGCCGCTACCAAAATCTTTGGCTTCACTTCGGGACGAACTCCCAACTTGAAACCGTTGACTTCAAACGTGTCGTACGACTTGGCAACTTTCTCCCCTGACAATGCATCGTTCAAGAAACGCACAACATCGCGAACTTTCTTGTACGGCTCGACGAACGGGATTCCGTTCCACTTTTCGACGATGACATTGCTACTTGAACCAATGCCAATCGCAAAACGTCCAGGAGCAGCGTCGGCCATGCTGGCGACGCTTTGGGCAAAGCAGGCTGGTGAACGCGTGTATGCCGGAACGATGGCGGTTCCTAAGCGCAACCGCGGTTCCCATGCAGCAGCCATCGCGAGCGGAGTAAACGCGTCGGCACCATCTGATTCGGCCGACCAAATATCGGTGTAGCCCATATCGGCCAGTTCGTTCAGACGTTCACGATGCGTGTGCAAATGACCCGGCAACGGAACAGTCATACCTGGGCGACGAGGGAGCGAGTTTGTCATGACTTCATTGTTGCCGACAACGCCACCCCGTAAAGACTTGGGCTA
>JBAXIP010000023.1:0-20667 GCA_037138315.1 Actinomycetes bacterium | reverse complement strand
GCCCACGAAGCTTTTGTGCGTTACGGCGCTGATGCTGTCACAGTGAACCCGTATCTGGGCACCGATTCGCTTGAGCCGTTCTTGGCGCATACCGGCAAAGGTGTCATCGTTTTGTGTCGTACGTCGAACCCCGGAAGTGGCGATTTACAAATGCTTACTACCGACGGTCGCCCGATGTATCAACACGTCGCTCACATGGCCGCCGAGCAGTGGAACAAGATGGGCGAAGTCGCGCTGGTCGTTGGCGCTACGTATCCCGCCGAACTCGCCACAGTGCGCGGCATCGTTGGCGACATGCCGTTGCTCGTACCTGGTATCGGGGCTCAAGGTGGCGATGTAGTTGCCACAGTGAATGCCGGAACAACTGCACATGGCACCGGAATGATGATCAACTCATCACGCGCCATCTTGTACTCATCAAGCGGCGAAGATTTTGCCGATGCCGCTCGCGAAGTTGCACTGGCAACTCGTGACGAGATTTCTCAGGCCGTTACTTCACGCAAGTAATTGTCAGGCAGTTAAAACGTGAACGCTGGTGATGCCAGGCGCGGCACGTAATTCGGCAAGAACTACATCGGGGGCTGGACCAGATGAGGCAATCACCATCAATGCCGAACCTGCCACCGAACTACGACCGACTCCCATGTCATTGATGTTGACGCCCGCGTTGCCAAGAACAGTTCCGACAACACCAATGACTCCAGGACGGTCGTCATTACGCACGACCAACATGTTTTCGGCTGGCGGAACATCGGTTGCATGATCGTCGATCATCACCAGACGCGGTTCGCCGTTACGACCAGTCAAAGTTGCCGAGATGCTGTGGCCTTCGCAACGCAAGGTAATGAGGTTCACGAAATTGCGCGAATCGCGGGACGATGTTTCGCGAATTTCAACTCCGGCATTCTTGGCCAACTGCGGAGCGTTCACGTACGAAACAGGTTCGTCACTAATCGAGCCAAAGAACCCCTTCAAAACGCTGAGCGTCAAGATGCGATTGTCGTATTGGCCAATTTCACCTTCGGCAGTGATTTCAAGTTGCTTAGGCAACTGACCAACCAACGACGCGAACAAACCACCAAGGCGTTCAGCAAGAGGCAAGTACGGACGAAGTGTTTCGTTAGCTTCTGCGGCCGACACGTTTACCGCGAACGGCACGAAGTCTCCGGCAAGAGCCAACTTCACCATGTCGGCAATGGTGTCTCCAGCCTTGTCTTGTGCTTCACGAGTACTCGCACCAAGGTGCGGTGTGACAACGATGTTGTCAAGCGCAAACAGCGGGCTGTCGGTGCACGGCTCAACATCAAACACATCGAGAGCGGCCCCGGCGATTTGACCAGAAGCTACTGCTTCAGCAAGAGCGGCTTCATCAACGATGCCTCCACGCGCAACGTTGATCACGCGCAAGTCGGGCTTGGCTTTGGCCAAAATTTCGCGGCCGATGATGCCCTTAGTTTCTTTGTTCTTAGGCAAGTGCACCGTGATGAAATCGCTTTGCGCAATGACGTCATCGAGGCTCATCATTTCAACATTCATTTGACGAGCGCGCTCTTCAGAGACAAATGGGTCGTAGGCAACCAGGCGCATACCAAATGCCAACGCGCGTTGTGCGACCAATTTGCCGATGCGACCAAGACCGATGACACCAAGGGTCTTGTCGGCGAGTTCGACACCTTCCCACTTGCTGCGCTCCCAACGACCGGCCTTCAACGCTGCGTGAGCTTGGGGCACATTTCGCGCGCAAGCCATGAGTAAAGCCATGGTGTGCTCGGCTGCTGAGACGATGTTGCTTTGAGGAGCATTGACAACCATGACACCGCGGCGAGTGGCAGCCTCAACATCGACATTGTCGAGTCCGATGCCAGCACGACCAACCACAATGAGTTCGTCGGCGAACTCAAGGGCTTCAGCGGTGACCTGAGTTGCTGAGCGAATAATGAGCGCATGAGCCCCCTTAAGAGCCGCTGGAAGCGTCTCTGGGGTGAGGTCGAGTTGTACGTCGACGGTGTGTCCAGCTGCCCGCAGGCGGTCAAGACCGCCGTCGGCGATTTCTTCGGAAACGAGAATGCGTGCCATAGGTAACCATCATGTTGGTCGGTCGCCACCTTTACTGACGAATGCATTTGACATTTCGTTCAAAACTGTCGTCACAGGGTGGTTTCTCGTCACCCTCTAGGCTCGGAATGTGAGTTCTTTGGCCATCCGCGTGTTGCATCGCCTCGACGAGATGCAACATCTTCAGGCTTGTGCCGACTTGGTGTGGGGGTCGGGCACAGGAGCCATGGTCAGTGCCGACTATCTGATGGCCCTGTCACACTCGGGTGGCTACATTTCAGGCGCCTTCAGTGCCGACGATGATCAAACCATGGTTGCGTGTTCGTTTGGCATGTTGGCACGGCACCGAGACGATTGGTGTTTACATTCTCACATCACTGGCGTTGTGCCCACGCTACAGAACTCGGGCCTTGGCACCGCAATGAAGAAGCATCAGAAACAATGGGCCATCGATGCTGGACTCAGTGCGATCACATGGACTTTTGATCCGCTTGTTCGCCGCAACGCTTGGTTCAACATTGAACGACTTGGTGCGAATGCTGTTGAGTTTCATATCAACTTTTACGGACCACTTAATGACGACATTAACGGCGACGATGAAACCGATCGATTACTTGCTCGATGGGATATCGGCGCTGAACGCGTTCGCGGAAATGCAGCTGAGGCGATTGTCGTGGCAACACCCGAAGACATCGTGCAGCTACGCCGCGCCGACCCCGATGCTGCTCGTGCTTGGCGTTTGACAATGCGCGAGCAGCTCTCACAATCATTTGAAACTCATGAAGTCACCGGCTTCAACAAAGACGGTTCGTATGTACTCACCCCAAGACACAACATGAAGGGCCAGTCATGATTGACAACCTTGAACCAATCACCATTCGTGCCATTGAATTACGCCGTATTTCATTGCCTTTAGTGACTCCGTTTCGTACTTCGTTTGGCACCGAAAACTCACGAGACATTTTGCTGGTTCGGATTGAAACCGATTCGCATGTTGGCTGGGGCGAATGCGTTTCCGGAAATGATCCGTTGTATTCGAGCGAATATGTTGAGGGCTCGCAACATGTGATGATTCATCACCTCATTCCGCGTTTGTTTGCTTTCAATGGTGGCCGCATGTCGGCTCACGATGTCGCACATATTCTTGAACCAGTCAAAGATCACCGCATGGCGAAGGCCGCTCTTGAGGCTGCGGTTCTTGATGCCCAACTGCGTGCCAATAATGTTTCACTTGCTGCACATTTGGGTTCGGTGAATGAACTCATTCCATCGGGCGTTTCAGTTGGTATTGCTAATTCAATTGATGAACTCGTCACAACTGTTGGCGGATATCTCAATGAAGGTTACGCCCGTATCAAGTTGAAGATTGAGCCTGGTTGGGATATCGAACCCGTGCGCGTGATTCGCCAAACATTTGGTGATCACATTCCGCTTCAGGTAGATGCCAACACTGCGTTCACACGCAACGACGGTCCACTACTCGCTCAACTCGATCCGTTCAACTTGTTACTCATTGAACAACCGCTTCCCGAAGATGACATCACGGGTCATGCAATCATTGCCAAACAAGTTGGTACGCCAATTTGTCTTGATGAATCAATCGTGTCGTCACTCGCCGCTATCGATGCGATTGAACGTGGTGCCTGCTCGATCATCAATATCAAGGCTGGCCGCGTCGGGGGCTATCTCGAGGCCGTGCGTATTCACGATGTGTGTCGTGAGCGCGGAATTCCGGTGTGGTGTGGAGGCATGCTCGAGACCGGCATTGGTCGGGCCATGAATCTGGCGTTGGCAGGGTTGCCTAATTTCACTATTACGGGCGATGTTTCGGCGTCAGAACGCTTCTGGAAGAAAGACATTGTCACCGACCCCATTCGTCTCGAGAACGGGCAGGTCCGCCTGCCTAGAGGCTCGGGTGCCGGCGTGCAGATTGACCAGTCGTTCCTCAACGATGTTTCGACAAGTGCGATCACGTTGCGTCCATAAAGAGAAGTCGGGACTATCGTCTCAAACATGACATTTCCTTTTCTTTCCGATGAATGGATGGATGCCGCCAAGGCCATCCGTGCCAAGTACCAAGGCCAGGCTCCCAAGATCACCGCAGTAATCCGCATCAATCAGGTCATCACCGATGTTCCTTTTGGTGACGGCTCCATCAAGAGTTACATGGACACCTCGTCTGGCGAGATGGAAGTTGAACTCGGCGAGCTCGAAAACCCCGATGCTGTCGTCACCACCGACTGGGCAACTGCGCGACAGATTTTTGGACTCAATGATCAGGCTGCTGCGATGCAGGCTTTCATGGGCGGCAAAATCAAGGTCGCTGGCGACATGATGAAGATGATGGCAATGCAGACGGCTATTCCGCAGAGCGACATCACCGCCAAGGTCGCCGACGAAATCAAGGCCATCACCGAATAACCCCTCGTGATTCTGGTGTCGTTTTCATCGGTATTACCGAATAAAACGACACCAGAATCACAATGAAATGTGACTATGTGCGCGGTGTTGAGCGCACGCGTGACGCAGTGAAGACTGCGACGCAGGCGACTCCGGCAGCCACATGAAACGCTGCTCGATACGAAGCCGGCGTGGGCTCTCCTCCGCCAACACCTTGCTGAACGGTTGTCATCACGACCGATCCAAACACTGCGCCCATTTGCGTCATGAGTTGCTGCATCGCTCCTGCCACACCTAAGTCGTTTGTGCTCACAGCATTAGCAACCAGTGACGTCATCGCTGGACTGGCCATGCCAATACCAGCACCCGACAAACCGAGGGCAAACAACATGAGCATCAAACCAGTTCCTGGTCCAACTATTCCGAACGACAACATTGATGCCACCACGCATAGTCCGCCGGCCATTCCCATTGCTCGTTCACCGATACGAATCGTGATCAAGCTTGCAAGAGGAGCGACAATGGCGAATGTGAGCGGCCGAGCAATCACCACAAACGAAATCTTGCTGTGGTCGTAATTCAAAACCTCTTGCAAAACTTGCGGGGCCAACAAGAAGCCTCCCATGTAAGCAAAGTTTGCCAACGTTTGTGACATCACTGGAAACGCAACGTTGCGTGTCTTCAACCAATGCAACGGCAACAATGGGTCACTGACGCGTTGTTCAATGCGAATAAACAAAACTAACGAGCACGTTGCGGCCATGAGCAAACCAATTGTGTACGGACTATCCCAGCCCCACTTCGGACCTTGGTTGACTCCAGCCAACATCATTGATGCGCCCGCGCCCAATGTGATTGAGCCAGCCACATCAAAGTGCACATCTTTCTTGCGTTCGGTATCGGGCAAAAGCCACACCGCAATGATCACGCCAATAATGCACAGTGGTGCTTGAAAAGCAAAAATAACTCGCCATCCGAATGCACTCACTAGCGGCGCTCCCGCAACGACACCAAGAACAGGCGCGCCCGCGTTCACGAAACTCCAATAACTCAACGGTCGAACGCGTTGGTCGGGAGCGAATAAGCGGTTGATGTACGCCATCGTCGCTGGACCTGTTGCCGCTCCAGCCGAAGCCGACAAAATGCGAAACGCAATCATGCTTGGCGCGTCCCATGCAACGGCCGTTAACGCCGCAAAAATTCCGGCACCTAACAAGCCATACACAAAGATGCGCTTGTGCCCCCACAGATCGCCCGCTTTGCCGTAGGCCGGGCCCACAACTCCGAAGGCCAACATGGGTCCGGTAATACTCCACGAAATGACTGAAACACTTGAATGAAATTCGTCAGCAATGTCGCCGAGTGACACGACCAAGATAGTGATTGTGAAACCGACGGTAAAGAGGGCTGACAAAACAACAAGTAGAACCGCCCAATTTCGCCCAATCGGGACGCGCTGACCTATCCAACGACGTAACAAAATTGGCCAAGGAACAACACCGAGTTCGTCAACGCCTACTGAATCAACGTTGAGCGTACGTGGGGTTGTTTCGCGGGCTTCTTCGCCCACGACTCAGGACTTAGGTGCGAGTGCAGCAATCGCTTGAGCCAGTGCAGTCACTGTCCAACGATCGTCCTGCTTGATTTCTTCTGCCATTGCCCATGTTGCAACACGAGTGACTTGGCCACCCTGCACATAGAAAGTTTCGCCAGAGAATTCACACAAGTCCGAAGCCAAGTACGCCACGAGCGGGCTCACGTTTGCAGGATCCCATTCGTCGAACTTGCCATCTTTGGCTGCCATGACGTCTTCAAGTCCAGGGGTCGCCATCGTGAGACGAGTACGTGCAGCTGGCGCGATTGCGTTGCTCTTCACGTTGTAACGCGACAACTCTTTTGCGCAAATCTGACTGAAGGTTGCGATACCCGACTTGGCAGCGCCATAGTTAGCCTGGCCTGGGTTCGAGAACAAACCTGAAGTACTGCTGGTGTGCACCAAGTTGCGCGGCTTATTGATTCCGGCCTTGGCTTGTTCACGCCAGTACGCAGCAGCATGGTGTGTCGGTGCGAAGTGGCCCTTGAGGTGCACCTGAATGACCGAGTCCCATTCGGCTTCGCTCATGTTGACCAACACGCGGTCACGCAAGATGCCGGCGTTGTTCACGAGAATGTCAAGATCACCAAAGGCTTCGATGGCGCTATCGATCATGCGCTTGGCCCCGTCCCAGTCGGCAACGTTGTCGGTGTTCACAATGGCTTCGCCGCCCATGCCTTTGATATCGGCAACGGTTTGCTGCGCAGGTGTCATGTCTGAGCCCGAACCATCGTTGGCACCACCAAGATCGTTCACGACAATTTTGGCACCTTCGGAGGCGAACAACAATGCGTGTTCGCGACCAAGCCCACGACCTGCTCCAGTGATAATTGCAACGCGTCCGTCAAGTGTTCCCATGACAACTCCTTCAAGTTATTCAGTGATGTGTTTTATTCAGATTTTGTAGACCTGAAGCCTACGCCAAGGTCGGTGATGACACGAAAGTCAATCAACTTCCGTAATAGACAAGATCAAGAGTTGTGCCACGCGATAGCAATTGACCAACTGCCACAGGCTGTCCGGCTGCATAAATCGCGATCGGGAATCCCTTGGTATTCCCAGAAATAGCGCCCAAAACGAATCCTGCGTTGACCACCGCGGTTCCGACCTTGTCAAACTTCAGATTCAACAACTGCGGAACTGCGACCAGATCGGGGCCTTTCGAAACCGCCACAGTCACCGCAGTACCGCGGGCTAACGAATCACCAGCGGCTGGTGTTTGTGTGGCAACTCCGCCAGCAGCAATCATCGAGAATTGATCATCGCCACGATTGATCGTGAGTTGGATATCGGTGAGTGCGGTAGTCGCTGACTCAATCGACATTCCGGTGAGATCAGGAACGACACGTGGCGCTGGACCTTGTGACACAAATGTGTCTACGGCAGTGCCCTCGATGACTTCTTGGCCAGCCACCAATGTGGGTTGCGACGAAACGGCCCAGCGGATAATCACTCCGGTGGGAATATCTTCGTTGTATTCAGTGGTCTCAACGCCAACGACCAAACCATTTTCGGTGAGCGCCGCTAACGCAGACGCTGCATCAAGACCGTTCAGATCAGGAAGCGGAACCGGCGGCGGACCAGTTGACACCACAAATGTCAGCGTCTTCCCAGTTTCAAGTTTTTTACCTGTTTCTGGATCGGTGCGAATCACTGCTCCGACGGGCAACTCTTCATTGGCTTCTTCAACAATGACAATGTCCCACTTGAACTCAGTGACCAAGTTGGTGGCTTCACCTTGATCGAGACCAATCAAGTCAGGAATTGGATGCGATTCTTTTTGTAATGCACTGAACAAGAAGTATCCGCCGACAATCAATGCCAACACCGCAACTGCCGCAACAATCCAACGACCAATCAACGGCTTATCTTCGGCCTCAACAATCGCAACTGCAGATTCATCGGCGCGGATTGTCATTGTCTCAGATGTTGAAGCAATAAACGATCGTGAATCATCAGACAATTCGTTGAACTCACGTGGTTTGGTGAGATCACCGGTGCGATCTTCTTCGCTCTGCCCACTCAGTGCCGCTGATGACACAATCGGAATTTGGGTCGGACGCGGCAACGTTGGGCCGGCCTGCACAAGTGCGCGACCCATTTCGGCAGCGCTGGCACGCTCAAGCGGATCTGCTCGTCCGGCTTTGTCGAGTACTGCAGCTAAGCCGCCCAAGTCGGCAGACACCGGGAACAACTTGTCAACGCGGGCCGACAAAGTACCCACGACCGAATCTGCCAAGAAGGGAACTGTTCCGGTCACGGCTTCAACCAAGATCAAAGCCAAGGCGTATACGTCGGCCTTTTCATCGAAAGGTTCGCCTTGGGCCTGTTCGGGTGCGCAATAACGCGCCCGCTCTTGCGACACTGTGGTGACATCGGCCCAGGCTTGTTCGGCGATCACTGACGACACGCCGAAATCGGCCACACGAGCCTTGCGGTCTTCGCCAAAGACGATCGACGACGGCCGAAGATCGTGATGCAGCATGCCGCGCTTGTGTGCATAGTCCAGAGCTCGACACACTTCGAGGCCAACGACTAAAGCCTGACTTGGAGTCAGCAATCGACTGCGGTCGATCATGTCTTGCAACGAACCACCAGTGAGGCGTTCATGAACGATGTACACCCGTTCAATGCCGCGTATTGCGGCTCGACCAAAACTGGTGAGGCGCAAAACATTGGGGTGCGACATCTCAAAAGCAATAGCCGCCTGTTCAAGGATCTCGGCGCCATGCTCGGTGGTGGCGTCAACGGAGAAAAGTCGCAAGATGACTAAGGCATCAGAGCGCTGGTCGAGGGCCACGTACGACGTCGACGATGAGGAACGCGATTGTTCGCTTTCAATCTCAAAGCGACCGTCAACGACGGTGCCGATCAAAGACTCGGGATCATGGTTTTCGAAGACTGACATCGCTCCGAAACTAGCGTTTTGTTGCGAATGTGTGACCATCGGCAACCGCCCGAAGTGCAAAGTCCCTGCTCTAGCGGTGAGAATAGGCATGTGACTCTCGACCAAGCCCCCGAAATCCAGCCGACCAAGCGGCGTCGGATCAAACTTGAGACAGTGCTCATCAGCCTCGGCATCCTCGTCGGTGTGATGTTTGTGATCTACGGGCTCAACTCTGCGACCACCGGCCGCGACGCATTGGGCTACCCGAACGAAATCATTGACATCTCGCCGGCCCCCAACGATCGACAGGTTTTGTCCGAAACAGAAATCAGTGTCAACTTGCAAGATGGTTTTGAAGCGGTACTTGTTCTTGACGGAATTGAAGTCCCCACAACCCGTCTTGAAGATTTCGTTCCCCTGGCCGCCAAGCCAGGCCAACAAATTGAATTACCACCAACGGCAATTTACGACCAAGGAAATTCACTGATTCGTTTTGAGCCAACCAAAGGCGCCGTCATCGAGAAGTACACCGTTGGCATTCATAAAGTGAAGTGCATTTTTTGGAAGATCGAAGAAGGACGACCTACAGCACATAGCTACGAATGGTCATTTGAAGTTTTGTAATCAAGCGGGAAGTTCACCAGTTTCTAAAACCACATTGAACTGTTCTTCATTCAATATTGGCACACCGAGTTCTTGAGCCTTGGTGAGTTTGCTCGCACCAGCCTCGGCACCAACGACGAGAGCAAATGTTTTCTTTGACACCGAGCCCGGGCTCTTACCACCGCGATCTTTGATGGCACGTTCGGCACCATCACGATCAAAATCAACTAGTGCACCGGTGACCACAATATTTTTGCCGACCAAGTTTTGCGGCAGACGCGAAACTTCAACGTTGCCAAACTCGACTCCGGCCGCCCGTAACTTTTCAATGATCGCTTTGTTGTCAGACCGCGAGTACCACGAGATGAGCGAGTTGGCGATGACTCCCCCAACACCATCGACGGTTGCCAAATCGTCTTCGGTGGCATTCATGATGTCATCCAAGTTGCCAAAGGCAATTGCCAATGCTTCTGAAGCCGCTGGTCCAAGGTGCTTGATTCCAAGCGCTGTTAAAAGTTTTGGTAACGGACGAGTCTTCGAACCATCAATCGCAACGATGAGTTTCTCGGCGCCTTTTTGGGCGAAGCCTTCAAGCGTGAGCAATTGTTCAACGGTCAATGAATAGATATCGCCCGCATCACTCAGAATTCCGATATCAGAAAGTTGAATGACAGTTTGCTCACCAAAGCCGTCAATATCCATTGCGCCACGCGACACAAAATAAATAATGCGTTGATCACGTTGCTGCGGACAGTTTGGTTCGATGCAACGCATATTTACTTCGCCGTCAGGGCGAGTGAGTTCACCTTTCATTGGGCACGAACATACCGACGGGAAAACCCATGGTTCCGAACCTTCTGGTCGCAACGACAAAACTGGCCCAACAACTTCGGGAATGACATCGCCCGCTTTACGCACCGTCACGGTGTCACCAGGACGCACATCTTTGAGTCGAACCTGATCTTCGTTATGCAAAGTGGCCATTGCAACATTTGAGCCACCCACAAACACCGATTCAAGAACTGCGAACGGCGTCACGCGACCAGTTCGGCCCACTGAAATCTGAATGTCTTTGAGCAAAGTCGTCCGTTCTTCGGGGGGAAACTTAAAGGCAATTGCCCATCGCGGAGCACGCGCCGTGAAACCTAATGTTTCGCGTTGTGCCAAGTCGTCAACTTTGATGACCACGCCATCAATTTCGTAAGGCAGGTCATGACGATCGTTCTGAAACTTTTCGCAATAAGCCGTGACGTCATCCATTGAATTGACTAACGCAATATTCGGGTTCACAGGGAAACCCACATCTTGCAAGAAGTCAAGGGTCGCGTGATGCGATGTGAATTCTGGTCCACCTATCACTTCACCTAATTGATACGACCAAAAGGCCAAGCCGCGACCAGCTGTCACAGTCGAATCTTTTTGTCGCAAGCTGCCGGCGCCAGCGTTACGCGGATTGACAGGAACGGCATCGGGTTTTTTACCTGCGGCAATACGCACTACGTTTTCGGCCTCTTTGGCGGCCTTAAGTTTTTCAAAAGCGTCAATCGGCAAATACACCTCGCCACGCACTTCTAGAACCGACGGAATGACTGCTTTTGTTTTCGAAACTAATTTTTTAGGCACGACACCGATCGTTAAAACGTTGGCCGTGACATCTTCACCAAAACGACCATCGCCGCGCGTTGCCGCTTGGACGAGCGCTCCATTTTCGTAACGCAAGCTGAGTGCCAGACCATCAATTTTCAACTCACATGCATATTGGATAACTGCGCCTTCGGCCAATCCTTTGGCGGCACGTTCGCCCCACGCCGACAATTCGCTGCTGTCCATCGCATTGTCGAGGCTGGTCATCGGGATGCGATGCTCAACGGTCGAGAAAGTCTCAGCAATTTCAGTACCTAGGGTTTGCGTTGGGGAATCACTGCTTTGAAGCTCGGGGTAGGAAAATTCAAGTTCATGAATTTCGCGGTCGAGTTCGTCGTATTCGGCATCACTAATTTCGGGTGAGTCGTCGCGGTAATAGCGCTCGCGGTGATATGCAATGAGCGACCGTAACTCAGCATGTCGTTCAGTAGCGCTCACGCTCACACTCTAGTTCGGGGATGAAACTCTGGTTCATGCACCGACGGTGAGTCGGGTCGCCAAAGCCTGAGTACGAACGCGCTCGCCAATATCACGGACTTGCATAAAAATCTGCGCTGCCGAATCTTCGGAATGCATTGCCAAACCGCATGCTGGGGTCACCAATGACTGCTGACGCAATTTTTGAGCATCGCAACCGCCTTGCACCAATTCGCACCACAACGCCGACAACTTTTTCCAGGCGCGATCGGCGTTTGGCATGAGGGGGCCATCAGTTGCCACAGCCCCCCAAGCAATAACACCGCCACTCTCTAAGAATTTGCTTAAGAAGCCGGCGTAGCTTTTCAAATTTTCGTTCACTGGCACGCTTAAGATCGCCGGACCCGAAGCCAACAAAGATGCTCCATCAACATCTGCACAACAGTGCAATCCAACTAATCCTTCACGTTCAACGGCAGCCAATGCGCCAGACATCAAATCAATGGCCGTGTCGGGCGCAATAGGGAAAGCATCGTCCATCAGATCGCCCAGTTCGGGTTCATCAATAAACACCACTTGTGCACTTGATGGCAAAGCCGATTCAACTGCATCGTAGATATTGCGGATATGAGTGCGAACTGTGCGAACTGCAACTTCAAAAGCCGTGTGCATCGGTACGCCAGCTCGAATGAGCGCGAGACCCAACGTGACGGGACCAGTGAACTGCCACTTCACCGGACCGGTGTATCCCTGCGCGAATTCAAGAAAGGTACGCAGACCGACATAGGCATCATGATCAAGATCGGTTTTTACATCAGCCAAAGGATCAATGCGCGACACATCAACCATCAATGAACCGTATTGACCAATGCTGATTCCTCGGATACCAACGACGGCCTGAGCGATCATTGCTTCGGCTGGCGAGCGACGAGGCAGGCTTGGGATACACGGAAGTTCGGGAGTTGCGAAGAAGGCGAACTCGGCGGCTTCTCGAGCATCACGGTGCGGAAGGCTGCCAATTCCGGTGGCGACTCCGCCCAGTAGATGCTTGTGCACTGTTGGTATCTGCATTGTTTCACCCCCTTCCACTCCACTTTCGTAGCAGGATCACACGCTGTGAACGCAGTTGGAGGAACGACCTTGCGCTTTCTTGAAAAATTGTGCTCGGCCCATCCGTCAAATTGCACGAACGCCTCGTCTATCGGTAACGCTTGAGATATGGGAAGGAAAGACGGCAACAACCTGACTCTTGTGCTCTTGTGGGCCAGTCGACTGAGCGTTGTTGCGACGGGCCTCACCGTTCCATTTCTGAACAATGCACTTCAACAAATGTCGTCTGCCACTGGAACCTGTTCCACAGTTGTGATTTGGGCGCTTTGGTCAATCGCGCTGTTGAGCACATTGGTGCCATCAAGTACGGCACTGACCGCAATTCGGCTTGCGCTTCCATCAATGACGGTCATCGTGGGTGCCGTGGCTATCGCCGTCGGTATATCGAGTGGGGTTGCAGGCGCATTGGCAATATCGGTTCTCGCAAGTTTGTTAGTCATGAGTGCCGAAATCGGTAATTCATTCGTGCAACTTGCGGCATACGGCGACGAACGTCGTTTTCTGCTGCGCTGCCCTCCAGCAATGTTGGTTGTACAAGTTCTCAGTTGGTTGATGTGGGTTGCGCTCGCCATTGTTGCAATCAATCTGCTGGCCAGCGCCGCATTAATTCTCGGTGCCATCCTCGCAATCGTCGTATTACTGCTCACCATTGTGTTGCCTCGGCGCTTCCACCGCTTTTCTCGACGTTGGCTGGTTTCGGTGCCATCGGGCCTGGTGATTCACGATCATGTCGTACTCGCCGAAACTGCGATGTTTATGCATAACGCAGTCATCAAAATTGGCATTGAAACGGCGCAATCAGAAGCAGCCGACTTAAGTGGTCAGTGTGCAGGCGTTGGATTAGTGATCACGCTGAAAGATTTTGACACCGTGGTTCTTGCTGCAACTCCCAAGACCCCCGGCGGCTCAGCTATTCATGTGAAGTCGATACGAGTGTGCCCCAACCGACCAGGGCGCGCGCTTACTGATTTGACATCTGCACCGAGCGCGTAACTAAACCGCCACCCATGACAAATCGATCATCGGCATCGTAAAAGACTGCGCTTTGGCCTGGCGAGATACGTCGCTGGGGTTCGGTCCAGGTGGCAATTACTCGCCCAGCATTGTCTACTGACAAAACCGCCAAACGGGGTTCGCCGTGAGCGCTGCACTGCACGCGGGCCGGGCCAACATATGCCTCGTTACTCCAGACCACGTTTTCAATGACTTCATGATCGACCATCAACATTGACTCGGGCCCGACAACAACTTTTCGACCAGGAACATCGATATCGACGACAAAACGCTTAGTGCCGCCACCGCCAGCAACCCCACGACGCTGACCAAGCGTGACGAGTTCAACTGACTCAACTGAACCAAGTTCGTTACCCAATTCATCAACGACGACAGCAGGGTTCAACGGGATACGACGGCCGATGAAACTCACGCGGCCACTTCGACCTTCGTCATCTTTCGCCGAAGTAATGAAACACACATCTTGACTGTCAGGTTTGTTGGCGGTGCGCATACCAAGACGCGTTGCGTGTTCACGCACAACGGTCTTGGTCATTTCACCAACCGGAAATAATGTGCGTGACAACTGATGCTGATCCATCATGTGTACGACGTAACTCTGATCTTTGGCCATGTCATGACCGCGCAGAAGTTTCCACACACCGTCTTCTTGAACCACACGTGCGTGGTGACCGGTTGCAACTGCGTCAAAACCTAAAACAATGCCACGCTCGTGCAATCGATCAAATTTCAGGTGACGGTTACATTCAATACACGGGTTTGGCGTAATACCGATGGCATGATCGTTGATGTAGGGCTCAACAACATTGCGATGAAAATCTTCGGTGAAGTTAAAGACCAAGTGATCGATACCCAGTTGTTGGGCTACTCGACGAGCATCGTCAACATCGCTCACGCTGCAACAACCAGTGTCGCTGTCGCCACCCCAGAGGCGCATCGTGACGCCAACGACCTCATGACCTTGCTCAAGCAACAATGCAGCGGCAACCGACGAATCAACGCCACCCGACATCGCGACCAAAACCTTCATAGTTCTAGAGGCTACGGCGATTCTGCACGGCTCGGATTCGAGCAACCGCATCGGTGATTGCCCCAATTGCCCGATCAATGTCACCATCGGTTGTGGTGTGCCCCAAACTCAGGCGCAATGCACCCATGGTGAGATCAGATGTGAGCCCCATGGCGGCCAAAACATGCGAGGGCTCCATGGCGCCACTGGCACAGGCCGAGGCGGCCGAAGCACAGACATCGGCTTCGTCAAGCAAGTACAACAGCGATTCGCTTTCGATCCCCTGCAAACAGATATGTGCGATACCGGGCACGCTTGAATCGACCGGAATCGTGCGATGAGACCCGTCAATGGCCAACAAGCCAGCAAACAACTTGTCGCGCAGTGCACTGATGCGCGCCACTTCGTTGCCTCGCTCGACATCGGTGATACGTAATGCTTCGGCAGCCGAAACGATGCCGCCCACATTGTGGGTACCACTGCGGCGATCACGTTCTTGTCCGCCACCCAACACGATGGGTTCAAAATACTTTCCTTCGCGCACCACCAAAATGCCGACGCCTTTTGGACCACCAAATTTGTGGGCACTCAGCGCCATGGTGTCAACAAGCGGCCAAATGGTTCGCAAGTCAATCCAACATACGGCTTGCACCGCATCGGTGTGCAACATCGCTTGCGGTGCATAGCGCCGCACGATCTTTGAAACTGCAGCCATGTCGGTGATCGCTCCAGTTTCGTTATTCACTGCCATCACCGAAACACTTGAAACTTCTGATGAGAGAGCTGCCTGCAATGCTTCAAGATCAACTGTGCCGAGTTCGTTGACGCCAACGACGACACCATTGGCATGTTCAACACAATGCAACACGGCGTGGTGTTCGGTTGCCGAGCACACCGCCACACCAGGCGTGCGGCGAATGACACCCGTGATTGCTGTGTTGTCACTTTCGGTTCCACAACCAGTAAAAACAATTTCGCCAGGCTTGCAACCAATGGCATCGGCAATCACATCGCGGGCCTCGTCAATTGACTTTCGCGCCTGACGCGCAAAGCGGTGCGAGCCCGACGGATTAGCAAAGACCTCAGTCATAAAGGGCAACATCGCCTCAACCGCCTCGGGACGCATGGGCGTTGTTGCCGCATGATCGAGATAGACAAGGCGAGAAGTCACCCCTTCAGAGTACCGTTCAGTGGGTGAAGGAGTACGTGTGAAGGGTTACAACGATTCAACATACGGCGATTCATTCGCCGATGTGTACGACGATTGGTACGAAGATGTCAGCGACGTCAATGCCACCGTTCGCACCCTGCAGCAACTCGCTGGCAATGGACCCTTTCACGAATTAGGTATCGGTACGGGGCGCTTGGCACTTGCACTTGCGCAAACCGGAGCAACTGTGTCGGGAATTGATTCAAGTGCTCTCATGTTGCAACGGCTCGAACAAAAAGCCGCCGACCGCGGCCTCACTATTGAGGCCATCAAGGGCGACATGGTTGATGACATCCCAACTGGCCATTTTGCCGCGATTTTTATTGCCTACAACACCATTTTCAGTCTGCAGACTTTCGCTCGCCAGCAAACTTTGTTCGCCAATGTGGCTGGTCACCTCGCACCTGGAGGCGTCTTTGTCGTGGAAGCCATCGTGCCCGATCCCCAACGTCCCGCCGGGAGCACGGTTGGTGTGCGGTCAATGAAGGCCGATCGAGTTGTGTTGTCAGTTGATATGCACGACCCCGATGCTCAACAAGTCGATGGGCAATTCGTTGAATTCACCGAAGCTGGCGGAGTTCGTCTTCGCCCCTGGAGCATTCGGTATTCGTATCCCCACGAACTTGATGACATGGCGGCAACTGTCGGATTACAACTGAGCCACCGTTGGATGAATATGAACCAAGAACCGTTCACGCCCGATGCCGAGACTCATGTCTCGGTTTACACTCAATCTTCGTAATGAACGATAAATCGCTCCGAGATCTCCTATCCTGAAAGCACCGTGAGTCAACTACGTCTGAATCCTCTGACGGGTCGATGGGTCACCATCGTCGCCGAGCGGGCCATGCGCCCCACCGATTTCGCTACTCGCACACCTACAGTCGAGTCCGACCCAAGTCGTCCGTGCCCTTTCTGCCCAGGCAGCGAAGAAATTTCACTTCCTCCGATTGATTCAACGGGCAACGAAGACGACTGGCGCATGCGCGTGCTGCCCAACTTGTATCCGGCGTTTGCTGGTGAAGATTCACTAGCTGTGCGCAATCTCGGCCCCGTGCATGTCATGGCCGAAGCCAGTGGCACTCACGAAGTCTTCGTGTTTACCCCAAGCCACACTCGCAACATCATCGAATTCTCCGATGCCACGTGTGCCGACATGATGGTCACGCTCAAGAAGCGCCTTCTTGATCACGCTTCTTCCGACAATATTCGTTACACCCAAGTCATCGTGAACCATGGTCGTGAAGCTGGCGCATCACTCGCCCACCCGCATGGCCAGTTGCTCGGATTACCTTTCGTGCCCGGCGAAATTCTTGATGAAGAGCGAGCCTTTGTTCGTTTCGAAGGTGGCTGCATTTTGTGTGCAACCGTTGAGGCCGAATTGGTGTCGGGCGAACGAGTTTTGTTTGCTACCGAAGATGCGGTTGCTATCTGCCCATGGTGGAGCGGTGGCCCGTACGAGATTTTGATTATCCCGCGCCATCACGACATGCATTTGCCCGACTCGACCGATGAACAACTCGCTGGTGTCGGTCGTGCCATCCGTGAATCATTGGTGTATCTCAACAACTTGTTTGACGATGTTTCCTTCAACCTAGTCTTTCACACTGCTCCGCACCACCACAATGGTACGTACCACTGGCATATCCACTTGTTCCCCAAGTTGACCACCGTTGCTGGTTTCGAACGCGGTACGGGCGTCATGATCAACATTGTTCCGCCCGAACAAGCCGCCGCCGAATTGCGCCGAGTAGGCACAAGCGCCCAATCTAGGTAACACTGTCGGCATGAGCCGAATCACCGTGTCAATCGAATTAGCCGCTAGTCCCGCCCGAGTGTGGGAAATCGTTGAGCCGGTTGAACGTCATGTTGATTGGATGGCCGATGCCGTCGCTATTCGTTTCACCAACTCACAAACGCGTGGAGTTGGCACCACTTTTGATTGCGATACCAAGGTTGGCCCGATCAAGTTGACCGATCGCATGGAAATCACCGAATGGGTTCCCGAAAAGTCGATGGGTGTCAAACATGTCGGCATTGTGACTGGCACTGGCGTCTTCACTATCGAACCATTAGGTAACGGTCAGTACACAAAATTCACGTGGAGCGAAAAACTCACATTCCCGTGGTGGTTGGGTGGGCCAATCGGCGAAGTTGTCGGCGGAAATATTGTGATGAAAGCAATTTGGCGACGCAACTTGAAAAAACTGCAAGCTCTCGTTGAAAAGAAATAACTAAATCTGGCGCACTAATGCAGTCACTGCGGCGCCAAGAACAATCACAACGATAAGTGGTGCTTTGCGCCACGCGGCAATTCCGGCAACAGCAATTCCTAACGCGCGCGCGTCAAGCACAAGATCTTGACCATTCGTGAAAGTATCTTTCATCACGAGCGCGGTGACAACAGCAGCAGGAATGAGCGCCAAGCATCGCTCAAATATTGGCGGAAGTGAACGACCACCAAGAAATACGAGTCCGGTGACTTTAAATGCGTAAGCACCAAGCGTGAGCAAGATGATGAGTGTCCAGGTCACGACGCAACCTCAATCTTTGGTGCATCAACTGGTTTCTGCAGACCGACAAGCACTCCGAACACCGACAACAAAATCGGAACACCAATCGGCGTGAACGGAACTGTGATCAAACAAACAACGCCACCAATGACGGCGGCCATTCGCGCTCGTGGATCACTAAACAACGGCCACACCATGGCAATGAAACCGGCGGGGAACGCTGCATCAAGTCCAAATGTTTTGGGATCGATTGCACTTCCGGTTAATGCACCAATCAACGTGCCGAGATTCCAAAATGAATACAAGGAAACACCGGTCACCCAGAAAGCAACTTGTTGCGAACGACGATCGGGTTGCGCGACTGCCATTGCAGTCGTTTCATCAATCGTTAATTGTGCCGCGAGAAGTTTGCGCCCGAGCCCGCCATCAAGTCGGCGCGACATTGCGAGTCCATACACGCCATTGCGCGCCGCAAGAAGTAATGCACCCCCAAGGGCAGAACCAATTGACCCGCCCGCGCCGATGACACTCACCGCCGAAAACTGTGATGCGCCGGTAAATACCAACAACGACAAGGCACATGTTTGCAAGACGGTTGAACCTGCCGCTACCGAACCGACGCCAAAAGAAAAACCAAAGACCCCAACCGCGGCGCTCAATGTGAGGCAGGCTGCAATGGCGGGACGCAACGTTGCGTCTTTCCACCATGGCAGGTTGGGCACTGACTCATTCACGTTCGCAAGGCTACGAGCGCAAGCGCGCTACCGTCATGCTGTGCGTATTTTGCTGGTGACATGGGACTTCCCACCCGAGACCATTGGTGGAGTCGGGGCTCATGTCGATGGCCTGTCGCAGTCGTTGGCCAAAGAGGGCCACGAGGTCTGCATTTTCACCTTGGCTGCGCACGGTGTTGTTGATGACCAGGTTGTTGCTGGCGTGCGCATTATTCGCACCAATGTCGATTTGCCATGGATACCCGATTCTGACTCTGTTGCATTCGTGTCGTCTGGTAATCATCACCTCACATCGCTGTTTGCACATCTTGGTACGTGGCGACCCGATGTTGTGCACGCTCATGATTGGCGTGCGGCCTGGGCTGGTCAATCACTTGCAACAATGTGCACAGTTCCACTAGTCACCACGTTTCATTCAACCGAGAGTGGGCGTCACGGTGGAAATGTTCCCGATGGCAACCCCGCATCAATTCATTCAGTTGAGTCATGGATTGCTAACACATCGCATCGCGTCATTTGTTGTTCGCGATTTATGCAACGCGAAGTGATTGACGGTTTTGAATTGATGCCTGACCAAGTGCAACTCATCCCTAATGGCGTTCATGTATCTGAGTGGGCGCCTCACGGTGAGCAACAACGCAATATGTTGGTGCTCGCGTGGGGCCGCGTGCAATACGAAAAGGGATTTCAGGTATTGGCTCAGGCGATTGGTCGACTACGTGGTCGTGTACCTGGCATACGTTGTGTCATTGCCGGACGTGGTCCGTATTTGCCAGAGTTACAAAGCCAGGTTGATATTGAAGGTGTCAGCGACCTTGTGCATCTTGCTGGTTACGTATCGGATGAAGAATTACGTTCGTTGTTGCACGAAGCAGGCTGCGTAGTCATCCCCTCGTTATACGAACCATTCGGCATTGTTGCGCTTGAATCATTGGCGGCTAATGCACCAACGATCGTCGCACGAACTGGTGGCCTTGCCGAAATCATGGAAGGTACGGAAACAAGTTTGATGTTTGAGCCTGGCAATGCCAAAGAATTAGCAACTCGCATTGAGCGTGTCTTGATGAATCCTGGTATCTCACAAAAAATGCAGGTTCAGGGATCAGAGGTTTTGCATTCACGATTTTCGTGGGATGCAATCGCCCGAGCAACAATCGGTGCTTACGAAATTGCCCGCACTGGCTTGTAATTACTTGCCAGTGAAAGTCGCTTTTCCTGGACCATTTTCTAAGAAACTCTTCACGCCAATCTGACTGTCATCCGTTGCGAAAACATCAGTAAACAGTCGGCGTTCGAGCAATAATCCATCAGCCAATGTTGAAGACATACCTTCATCAATTGCCCGCTTCATTGCTGCATGGGCTTGCAATGCACCACGCGCAACTTCGGCAGCAAGTGCGAAAGCGCGTTCGTGCAGTTGGTCATTCGGAACAACCTCGTCAACGAGTCCAATGCGCAACGCTTCGTCAGACTTCAC
>JBAXIP010000022.1:0-20675 GCA_037138315.1 Actinomycetes bacterium | reverse complement strand
ATTGCATGATGGTGGCCATGTGCGGTTCGAGCCATTCGTGAATGTCGAGAACTCGTTGACTAAAAGTTTGTGCCTCGGGTGTACCGAGAAGGTGTCCGTAGTCCTTCAGGGCTGCACCGCATCCAGCCGAATCAACAACAATCGGACTTGTACCGGGCATCGAGGTCATGACGGATTTGGCCAGGGCTTGCGCTTCAGCTGAGAGTCCCGCATGTGAGTGAAGGGCTCCACAACATGAGCCGGCTTTGGTTGGAATTCCATAGCTAAAACCAGCGACACTAATGAGAGCGGCAACCGATCGATGGGTTGATCTTTGCCACGCGTCCATCACGCATCCGGTGAATAACCAAACATCTGGTGTCGGTGACGTGGCGACCACTGGAGATCCGAGTCGAAGTGGAAGAGATGACAGCCCGGCTCTCTTGGGGATCAGATGCAGTCGTTGGGCTACTGCCAAAATTGGTGTGCCGATGAGTAACAGTCGATGATGAGGCAAGAGGCGCAAACCAAATCGTTGCCACCAAGGAGCCGAT
This sequence comes from Actinomycetes bacterium, assembly GCA_037138315.1. GTDB lineage: Bacteria > Actinomycetota > Acidimicrobiia > Acidimicrobiales > Ilumatobacteraceae > Casp-actino8. Next base: position 20,142 of record JBAXIP010000022.1, on the reverse strand, counting down.
CGGTGTTGGGCGGCCATTTCATTTTTTGCTGCCTCAATTAATCGACCGTAGGGAACTCCGCTCGGACATGCTGGTTCGCAACCGCGGCATTGGACACAGGTATTGAGAATCTCACTCACCTGCTCGTCAATGTGCAGCCCCTCATACTGGATCGACCGAATGGTGGCGATGCGACCACGAGGAGAAAGCGCCTCTTCGTTGGTCACGCGAAATGTAGGACAATGGGGTAAGCACAAGCCACAGCCCACGCACGTTGATAACTCATCGTCAGAGAGTGCAAGGGGCCGCGCAGACATCCCCTATACCGTACCTTCCTAGCCCACCTTGGCTGCGTCTAGTCTGAGCGATATGGCTTTATTGACTCCCCCGCAATATCTTGAATCACTCCAACGGTCGGTCGGCGAAGTAATCGAGATTTCCACTGGCAATCTTGATGTTGATGTCAGCGATTGTCCAGGGTGGAAAGTGGCCGATCTACTGAAACACGTTGGTCAGGTTTTCGCCATGGTTGATGCCATCGTCATCCCGCGTTCGCAAGTACGAGTCGGACCTGGCCCTGAGAGTCAACCTGCTGACGGACAAGACCTCTTGGAGTGGTTCATGGCTCGGTCAGAGTCGGTCGTTCGGTCATTAGAAAATATTGATGCTTCAGAAACGTTGTGGACGTGGTCCGATCGCCAAGATGCTGGCTTCTACTATCGGCGAATAGCCAATGAAGTGGCAGTGCATGTGTGCGATCTTCAGCGGGCATTGTCCCAACCTGTTTCGATGGATCGTGCTTTAGCTTGTGATGGCATTGACGAGCTGTACATCGACATGATGACCGGTTGGGCAAAACGTTTTGGTAAAACCTTTCCTCAGGGATCGCTGCATCTACATTGCACCGATGGTGAGGGCGAATGGCTGATCATTCCGACCGAAGACCGCGTCATCGTCTCGCATGAACATGCCAAGGGTGACGTTGCCTGGCGAGGTTCGGCAGTGGCTTTGATCTTGTCGGCCTGGGGCCGATCTCATACCGGAATCGAAGTCCTTGGAGACTCTACGATTTCCGATCAATGGTTGAACTTCGCTCCGTAATTTTTCGCCGAGATTGATCAGACGGCTTGCCACATTGGTGCGGTCGGATCTTGTCTCCACCATTTCATTCGGTTTTCGGCTTCGTCCCGAGCGCTAGAAGTTGAAAGACCCGCCCGCCAACGCATAAGAGTGGCAGATAATAGACGTAGTTCGGCAAGGGCTTGAGCCAGATCGTTCGTCGAAAAATCTGATCCATAACCTTGAGCAAAATCTGAATATGTTGATGCTTGACCACCCCAACGACTTGCCCAAGTCAGCAAGGCGGCATGGTCCCATTCACGAGGAGCGACCGAGAGTAAATCCCAATCAAGGAGAACCGGACGACCGGTGGTCTGGCTGACGATGACATTGCCGGGATGAATGTCTCCATGGCACAGCACGGGGCGATTGTTTGATGACTCGAGATCAATACTTTGAGCTGCTGTGAAGTAGGGGCGAAGTGTTTGCCAACGTTCTCGAAGTATGTCGCAATCGTTGGTGTCGAGAGTCGGCCCTAATTCGGATAACAGCACATCAAAATTCCACCACGGAAATGATGTGGCCTTTGGTAATGGATAAAACTTTGCAATGACTGCTGGATCAATGTCATGTAAACGCTGAACGAACGAACCGATTGCTTGCCAATCAACAAGTTGATCGGGATTAGGTTCGACGAACTCCCATAACGTGATTTCTATTTCGTCATGACGAAATGGTGCGTGACTCATTGGCGCGGGTACTTCGAAGTTGTTTTGGCGTAAATAATCAGCGAACTCGATTGCCGGCAAAGTTGTGTTGGTCGGTCGACTGACGCGCATGATCTTGGGCCCATTTGGCGACGTCACTTTGTACACGGCGTTCATTGATCGGCGAATCAACTGGATTTCGCTCAACTTCTGGTCCGAAGCAAAGTGCAGAATTCCTTCTTCAATCACATTGTCGTCGACGACCGATATTGGTGAGGCGACGAGAGGTAAATTGGCGAACCGCATCACACCGTCGAACCTGCTGTGAGACTGACTCCAGGATTCAAACGTCCAGTCGGGTTGAACTGTTGCAACATTCGTTGGTGAAGAAGTTCGATGGTCTTGTCGGTGGCCTTCGGTTCGGCCGGGGTTTGTCGATGAATAATTCCGACACCAGCCTCGACGAGTAACTGGACAGTCCCCTGATGCAGATGACCTTGTACTAACCCAGCAAGTTCTGTAGGTGGGACTGATTGTCGAAATGGAAAGTTCCCAAGTTCGGGCGGGCCAGCAACCTCACTCGGTTCTTCGAGATCGCATAATTGTTGAATGGTTTTGTCACAGTCGCGTGAGTTGCCTTCAATACAGAACCACACTTTGCGTCCGTCCCACAACACCGATGCTGGTCGATAGACCCGACGAAGAATTGCCTCAACGGTTTCAGGACGCGCTTCATTGATCATGAACCAACGTGACGACTGCGGTATTGGGCGAGTTCGCAAAATCACTTCACCCAAGAATCCGAGTTGACCTACCGATCCAACTAGTAATCGACACAAATCAAAACCACTTACATTTTTAACAGTGGGTCCGCCAGCGCTAACAACCTGGCCATCATGGTTGACGTAGCGGGCTTGTAGCAATGTGTCTCGAATCGCTCCACGACCAAGTCGATAGATATCGCTACGTCCGGTGGCTAGTGCTCCCCCGACTGTGCCTGAACCAGAGTTGCTGCGCGAGAGATTGACATATTGGCCAACAGCTCGCAGCGCATCTTGTAGTTCATCAATCGAAGTTCCTGCTCCACAGACGACCGTCATCTCGTCGGGTTGAAGGTCGTAGATTCCTGATGGAGCTGTGACCTGTCGGATCGACGTGGGCGCTGTCACGCGTGACTGCTGACCAGCAATCCACACTGGACCACTAGTTGCTGAACCAACAACATCTGCGAAAGGACTGAGGTCTAGACCCACATGTCCTCCCCAATGTTGTGAGCATCTCCGCAACTCGAAGGACTCGGCAGAACCTTGAAGGGGTTGGCGATTCCGAGTGGATCAAACGCGATACGCATTGCCGATTGAGCCTGAAGGTCGTGGGGTCCGAACATCAGTGGCATGAAATCGCGCTTCTCAAGACCAATGCCGTGCTCTCCGGAAAGCACTCCCCCGGCTGCAACACTGGCGCGAACTATTTCTTCTCCAGCGGCGTGGACTCGTTCCATCACTCCGGGCTCGCGTTTGTCAAAAACTAAAAGCGGATGCAAGTTGCCATCACCCGCATGAAACACGTTGAGGACCAAGAGGTCATGTCGCTGTGCGATGCGATACACCTCTTGAAGAACTTCATTCAGTTTGCGTCGAGGAACCACGGTGTCGTGTAGGTAGTAATTAGGTTTGATTCGGGCGATCGCGCCAAAGGCCGTCTTGCGACCTTTCCACAACAGCGCGCGCTCTGCTTCATCTTGGGCGACTCGAATTGTTCGAGCGCCGTGAGCACGGCCTATTTCAGAGATGCGATCGGTCTCTTCATTGACTGCGTGAGGTAAACCTGAAACTTCAACCAAGAGTGCAGCAGCAGCATCAGTCGGTAATCCAGCGTGAATGTACGCTTCGACCGCTTTGAGGCACAGTTGGTCCATCATTTCTAAAGCCGCAGGAACCATGCCAGCTGCAATGATTGCACTCACCGTTTCGGCTCCTGCTTGTACTGATGTGAAATCCATCAACATGGTTTTTACCGCTGAATAATTCTGCATGAGGCGGACACAAATTTTGGTGGTGATTCCAAACATGCCTTCGCTACCGATAAATGCGCCGCGAAGATCAAGACCGACTGGTTCAGGCTCTTCTCCTCCGAGTACCACGAGAGACCCATCGGACAAGACAATTTCGCAAGCCAAGATATGACTTGATGTCACTCCATCGGCCAAACAATGTGGCCCCCCAGAATTGTTGGCAACGTTCCCACCAATCGTGCAACTTTGTTGACTGCTGGGATCAGGAGCAAAGTGCAAGCCCCAATGGGCAACTTCACGAGTGAGATCAAGATTGAGCATGCCTGGTTCAATCCAGGCGGTGCGATTAATTGGATCAACCGAAAGGAGCCGGTTCATTTTGGCAGTCGAGATGACCACTGCTCCATCAAGTGGAGTTGCTCCCCCAGCGAGTCCGGTGCCTGATCCACGAGCTACGAATGGTTGATTGAACTCGGCACAAATTCGAATGACGTCTTGAACTTCGGTCGTTGTGACCGGGAAACAAACGACTCCGGCCCGACCCTCAATATTTGAAGCATCGCGTTTGTACAAATCGATATCTGCAGCATCGGTATGAACTCGTCGTGGTTCAAGTACTTGGCGTAACCGTGTTACCAAAGTTTGACTGATTGGTTGAGCGAATACGTCACTCTTCATCAGAGGTACAAACTGATTCGACTACGGACGACGGTGTCGGCTTAAACGTGAGCGGCGAGGCTGTTTAGGATCGTCAACTTGGCGAAGCACGATCACCCGACCTGGTTCAACCCGTTCGCCGTCAACCAATACTTCGTCGCCGGGCTGCAATGGATCGAGATGTGAATGCGATGACAAGGTCTCTACTCGCCCATCACGCCGAGCCTTCAGTTCATTCTCTTTGTCGTGCATCGCTTCTTTGCCAGTGGTCCAGGCATCAGTTAACGAAGAGAATCGTGAACGAGTCAAGTTGGCAGCGCGATTGATGACCTTGACTGGTCCAAAACCAGTCACAGTTCGGCGCACCTTCTTGCCAGCAAATAGTGCGCCACCGATTCCGGCAATCGCTCCCGAAATAAACCACACGATGCGCTTGATCATCTGTTCTTCCTGACTACTACTTGACTCGAAGATGATCTGCGAGATTGACGTTCAATTCTTTTCTTATCTCGTTTCAACCGCTGGGCTGCACGTGAGGTGCCAGTAGCAAGAGCTGCCACTTTGATCACAGGAGTTGAAAGAGCCATGCGAGTCATGCGCCCGGTATTGGCCATTGCCCCGCTGATTGCCTCAGCAGATCCAAGAACGCGATCAAAACGATCGAGGTCTTCTCGGGCTTCTTCAACTGCATAACGCGCTTCATCAGTCGACGCTCGCAGTTCGGCAAGGAGCGGTCCAGTTTCACGTCGGAGCGAATCGACTTCGAGTCGAAGCGACCGGAGGGTGTCAAGAACTCTCAATAAAACGACAATGAGCGCAGCGAAACCTAGAGTCAGCAAAACTGCGGCAAGCACAATGGCCAAATCTCCTGCTGTCATGATTCCTCCTTGCCGAGTTCGTTGTCTTGGTTCGCGAGACGTTGGGCGATTTCTCGCTCACGCCCATGCTGGCTTGGTTCGTACCACCGTTTGTCGACAAGTTCATCGGGCAAATACTGCTGAGGAACCCATCCACGTGGATCATCATGAGGGTAGTCGTATCCCGTGCCATGTCCAAGGGTGGAGGCTCCTTGATAGTGAGCGTCCCGTAAATGTGCTGGTACTTCGCCTACTGCGCCATTCTTGATGTCGGCTCGTGCCCCCCAGATAGCAAGGGCAGCTCGATTGCTTTTGGGGGCCGTCGCAAGATGAATAGCCGCATGGGCCAAATTTAGTTCAGCTTCAGGTAGTCCAACATGTTCGAGTGCATGAGCCGCGGCAACTGCGATCATGAGTGATGTTGGATCGGCAAGGCCAATGTCTTCGCTCGCGAATATGACCATTCGGCGAACGATGAACCGAGCATCTTCGCCCGCCTCAAGCATTCGCGCTAGATAGTACGTCGCCGCTTGTGGATCGCTGCCGCGCAGACTTTTGATGAATGCACTGACAACGTCGTAATGGTCGTCTCGTCCATAACGTAAGGCGCTCGTACCAAGAGCTGCTTCAACATGCTCAACAAGTACTTGGTTCGGATGCGAAAGAGCGGCCGCCACCTCGAGGGAAGTCAACACTTGACGGCCGTCTCCCCCAGATCTTTCAGTGAGCAGGTCGACAGCGTCGGGAGTTGAGGTTGTACCTAATGCCACGAGTCCACGTTCAATCAGAGTACGAATTGCATCACGAGAAAGTGGCTCTAAACGAAAGAGGGTGCTGCGAGAACGTAGTGGCGCATTGACCTCAAAAAATGGGTTCTCCGTCGTAGCCCCGATCAGGGTCAATGTTCCGTCTTCAACGGCAGGGAGAAGTGCATCTTGTTGACTCTTTGAAAAGCGATGGATCTCATCAAGAAACAGGATCGTTCCTTGACCATGCATGCCGAGTCGCTGACGGGCCCGTTCAATGACTTCGCGTACATCTTTGACACCAGCAGTCACTGCCGACAATTGTTCAAAAGCTCGTTTGGTTGTCCCAGCAACCGCCAAAGCCAATGTGGTTTTCCCGGTTCCGGGAGGACCCCAAAAAATCGCGCTACTCAACTTGTCTTGTTCGACCAGACGACGAAGTGGTTTGCCGACTCCGACCAGATGCTCTTGGCCAACAACATCATCAATTGTGCGCGGGCGCAGTCGCGCCGCAAGCGGTGACTGTGAACGAAGTTGTTCTTCGGCAGCAGCGCTAAACAGATCGCTCACGGCAAGATCCGTGAAAACGCTCGAGCGTACGCAGTCTGACGGAATTCCACGAGATGATGCAAAAGATGGTGAGGCTCCATCCATTGCCAACGACTGAACTCATGATCATCAGGCGTTGGTGAAATGCTTGCTTCGTCTAAGACTCCGAACAAGAACCACTTTTGAATTTGTCCGCGTCGTTTGTCACCGTTTTTGATGTTGGCTCGTATGTTGGCTGGCCACTCGTAGGCAATCCACTCAGGCAATTCAAGAACCATCACCACATCAGAACTTGTGAGTCCGGTTTCTTCAGCGAGCTCACGCCAGGCCGCATCAAGTGGTTCTTCATCGATATCTATGCCACCTTGTGGTAACTGCCATGATCCAGGAACATCTTTGCGTTCAAATGCCATCAAGTCGCCATTTTCACGTCGGATAACAATGACCACTCCGGCACGAAAGGATTGCGAGCTCATGTGAGTGACACGACCTTGGTTCAGACCTTAGGTGGGAGAACTCTGATGCCGAGCTCGTCGAGCTGTTTGTTCTCGGCACGGGTTGGAGCGTTCGTCATCGGGTCTTGCCCACTTTGAGTTTTCGGGAACGCAATGACTTCACGGATATTCTCTTCGCCAGCCAAAATAGCGACGAGGCGATCAAGTCCAAATGCAAATCCACCATGTGGTGGTGCGCCGTAGGTAAATGGCTTCAAGAAGAAACCGAACTTGCGGTTGGCTTCTTCTTCACTGATTCCGAGAGCAGTGAAGACACGGCGCTGCATCTCGGGTTCGTGAATTCGAATGGAGCCAGAACCCAATTCCCAACCGTTGAGGACGAGGTCGTATGCCAATGAGCGCACTGACATCGGGTCGGATTCAAACTTGTCCAGATCTTCTGGATGGGGCTGGCAGAAAGGATGGTGGCCGGGCTTCGGCTGACCGGTTTCTTTGTCAACACCAACGAACAACGGGAATTCAGTCACCCATACATAACGGTACGGACCTTGGTGAACTGGCGGACGACCGAGATCATTGCGCAATGTTCCGAGAACTTCGCAAGTCATGGACCATTCGTCGGCGACAATCAATAGCAAGTCACCAGGTGTTGCTTGCAATGTCGAAATCAATTTGGCTTGTTCGTCAGCCGACAAGAATTTGACGACCGGTGACTCAAGAGTGCCATCGATGGCAACTTTGAGCCACACCAAACCTTTAGCGCCCATCTTCTTGGCGCGATCGGTTAACGCATCAAGTTTATTGCGTCCAAACTCTTCGGCTTTACCTTCAACTCGTATGCCCTTGATCGACTCTGCGCCCGTGAACGCTTTGAATTCAGTGCCCGAGAAAATTGCGGTCAACTCAGTGAGTTCCATACCGAAACGCAAGTCGGGCTTATCAACACCGAAACGTTCCATTGCTTCACGCCAGGTAATTCGTGGAATCGGATCGGGCTTCACGCCAGTCACAGATTCGGCAGCAGCAATAACGGCTTCACCGATGGCCGCAAGAACATCGTCTTGATTGACGAAACTCATTTCGGCGTCTAGTTGCATGAATTCGTATTGGCGGTCGGCACGAAGGTCTTCATCGCGCAGACAGCGGGCAATCTGGTAGTAACGATCGATGCCAGCGACCATCAAGAGTTGTTTAAACAACTGAGGGCTTTGTGGCAAAGCGTAAAACGAACCTGGCTCTTTGCGGGAAGGAACCAAGAATTCGCGGGCACCCTCTGGAGTGGATGGCACCAACATGGGAGTTTCAACTTCGACGAAACCTTGTAGTTCCATCGCGGCGCGGACAGCCGAGTTGACCTTGGCGCGGGTACGCAGATTCTTTTGCATGCGCTCACGGCGAATATCGATGTAGCGATATTGCAAACGTACGTTTTCATCAACATCGTCGGCACGAGCGTCAACCGGGAACGGCGGTGGTTCGGCTGAGCGCAGCACTTCAACGACGCATTCACCAATTTCAACTGCACCCGTGCTTAGGTTCGCATTGACGGTTCCGTCAGGTCGTGGTCGAACCACGCCGGTGATCTTGACAACATATTCGCTTCGAACATCGACCGCGTTGTCAATGACGCATTGGATAATTCCCGAGTGATCACGAAGATCAACAAAAGCCAACTTGTCGCCGTGTTCACGACGTTTAGCGACCCAGCCACAAACAGTCACCGATTGTGAGACATCGCTGGTTCCGACCTCACCACACATATGGGTGCGCATAGAAGTTTGTCGTTGTGAAATAGTCATGAGAGTGCTTTCATTATTGAGGGGATTAATTCAGTTCGAGAAATTGTTGACTGTTGCTCGTCGCCGCGTAGTGGTCGTAAGACGAATGACATTGCTGAGACCTCATCGGAGCCGATAATAATGGCGATACGGGCACCACTTTTGTCAGCTGCCTTCATTTGACTTTTCATACTCTTATTTTCATAAGTACGGTCGCTTGAAATACCTGCTTGGCGTAACTGCTGAGTAATGATGAGAGCTTCAAGACCACCGGCAGTGTCAACTACAAACACATCGACAGGCGACGGTTCAGGAGCGAAAACCCCTTCATCGTCGCAAGCAATCAAGGTTCGGTCGAGACCGAGAGCGAAACCAATTCCGCCCGTTGAGGGCCCTCCTAGGTCTTCAACTAAACCGTCGTAACGTCCGCCTCCACCGATGGCGTTTTGCGCCGAATCAAGCGTTCCTCCGACGAATTCAAAAGTCGTATGACGGTAGTAGTCGAGGCCTCGGACCAACTTTTCATTCACAACGAACGGAATATTGAGGGCGCGCAAACCAGATTGAACCGTTTCAAAATGTAAACGAGCGTCGTCACTGTAGAACTCAGAAATTTTCGGAGCGCCAGCGATGACTTCGTTATCTTCGGAACGCTTTGAGTCAAGAACGCGTAACGCATTTTTCGAGAGTGTGGTTTTGCTGGCGTCAGAAAGACGATCAATGTTTTCGTTGAAGTACGTCTGCAAAGCAGCGACAAAGCGTTGGCGATCCTCTGGTTCGCCCAAACTATTGAGATGGAGATGAACTTGCTGCAAACCAAGACGTGTAAAGAAGTTCCAACCTAAGGCAATGACTTCAACATCAAGATATGGGTCGTTGGCCCCGAGGACTTCAATGCCGACTTGATCAAACTGGCGGTAACGGCCCCGTTGTGGTCGTTCGTAACGAAAGTTTGGTCCCGAATACCAAACCTTCCAAGGAGTCGCAGGACGGTGTTGCACAAAGGCTCGGCACACACTGGCGGTTTGTTCTGGACGAAGTGCCACATGCCGATCGCCCTTGTCGACGAAGTCGTACATCTCTTTTGTGACGATGTCGGTGGCTTCGCCCACTCGATGAAAAACACCGATGTCTTCAAGGAGTGGAGGAATAATTTGGCCGTACCCAGCCGCGGTCACGGTTTCGGCGAATGCAGCCACGAACCGCCGCCAACGGGCAGATTCGGGAGGAAGGATGTCACGCATCCCTGGGCTGGTTTGGAACTCAGGCACAAGTATTCAGGATAGCGGTCACAGCGTCCCGGCTCAGGGAGATTAGGACTTGTGAAAGCCTGTAACCGAGTAATCAGCGTCTTGTGATCCGGGGTCACTCATCCCGGTCAATCATCTTCTTCGTCGAGCGGGCGACCGGCCCCCGAACGGTAAGCATCGTAGACACCATCAATTTTTTTGATTGTCCGAAGCACTGCCTCAAGGTGGCCAGGGTCGGCTAATTCAAATTCAAAGCGCATTTTGGCGATTCGGTCTCCCCCGGTATGAGTACTACAGGAAACGATATTCACATGCTGTTCAGAGAGCTCGTGAGCAACGTCGCGTAGTAGTCGAGAGCGATCTAGAGCCACAACTTCAACGCTGGCACGGAAAACTGTTCCAGTGGCTGAACCATCCCACTCAACGTCAACAAGGCGCGCCGATTGATCGTCGGCAAATGTTCCGGCATTTGCGCAGTCAGATCGATGGACGCTGACGCCGCGACCTCGAGTAATGAAACCCATGATTTCGTCTCCAGGGACGGGAGTACAGCATTTGGAGAGGCGTATTAAAACGTCATCGAAGCCTTCAACATGAATTCCGACGTTGTTGCCCCGGCGGCGTAGGTCATCGGGTCTTCGTACCGACGCTGGCAATCGTTCTTCAGAATTTGAATCTTCAAAACGTGCAGCGATTCTTTGCGCAAATTGAGTGGCTTCAACGTGGCCTTCGCCAATTGCTGCGAGCAAAGTCTCGAGATCAAGATAATTCAATGACTCCATTTCGGCGATGAGATGTGAACTCTCCATGACTCGGTTGACTGGCAATCGCACCCGACGTAGCTCTTTCGACAAATCTTCGCGACCTGCTTCTACAAGATCTTCGCGTTTTTCGCGGGAGAACCATTGCTTCACCTTGTTGCGTGCTTTCGGTGACGAAATGAATTCGAGCCATTCACGGGACGGACTCGCTGATTCAACTTTCGATGTAAAGATTTCGCAAGTATCCCCAGATTTCAGATGGTGAGTCAATGGTACGAGCCGACCGTTAACGCGAGCTCCAATACAGGCATTACCAATAGCAGTGTGTACCGAGTAGGCAAAATCAACGGGGCATGACCCGAGTGGTAGGGCAATCACGCGACCTTTAGGAGTAAATACAAAGATCTCGTCTTGGTCGAGATCGGTTTTCAAACTTTCCATGAACTGCGCCGGATCAGCGATATCACTTTGCCAGTCGATAATCCGATTCAACCAATCAATATCTGGTACTTCGTTGTCATCTTTATAGGCCCAGTGAGCGGCAACTCCCCACTCGGCTCTTTGGTGCATTTCGCGCGAGCGTATTTGAATTTCGAGTGGCTTGCCACCGGGACCGATAACAGTGGTGTGCAAACTTTGATACAAGTTAAATTTTGGCATTGCAACGTAGTCCTTGAAACGTCCAACAATGGGCTTCCAAGTTCCGTGGATACATCCCAAAGCTGCGTAACAATCTTTCACTGAATCAACAACGACGCGGATGGCAACGATGTCAAAAATCTCATCAAATTCTTTACCTTTTTGAATCATCTTTTCGTAGATGCTCCACAGATGTTTTCCGCGACCGGTGACGTCTGCATCAATATTCAAATCGGACAATTTGGCACGAACATCCGACATGGCCTTGGAGAGATACACATCTCGTTCAGGACTTCGACTGCTCACCAGGTGATCGAGCTCGGCGTAGCGCTTTGGATACATCGAAGCGAAAGCCAAATCTTCAAGTTGTTGTTTGAGTCCTTGCATGCCGAGACGGTGTGCAAGCGGTGCGTAGATGTCGAGAGTTTCGCTGGCAATACGCTGTTGCTTTTCAAGTGGCATTGCCGCAATTGTGCGCATATTGTGCAGACGATCGGCCAACTTGATAATCAGTACGCGTAGATCCTTGGCCATCGCGACCAGCATTTTGCGCATCGTTGCGGCTTGTTGTTCTTCTTTGGAGTCGAAGCGAATTCGATCAAGTTTGGTGACACCGTCAACAATGGCAGCCACCTCTGGCCCGAAGTCACGCTCGACATCGGCGACGGTGATTTCGGTATCTTCAACGGCATCGTGCAACAAGGCTGCGATGACCGTCGTTTCATCAAGCCCGATGTCTGCAACGATTTTGGCTACTGCAAGAGGGTGGTTGATATACCCCTCTCCACTTTTACGGGTCTGTTGGGAGTGCGCCGCGCGAGCTGTTTCAAAAGCCTTCGTCATCAAGGCTGTGGATGCCTTGGGGTGGCGCCGACGAAACGACTGCAACACAGGAGCCATTTCGTCGTCGGGCGAACTGTGATGTTTCCTCCACGGGAGAAGCCGAGTCACCGTTGCCATGGGCTAAGTATCGCAGGAAGTCACCTGTAACGGGTGGTTATGCCCTGCTCTTACCAGGTGGAGAACTCAGTAGGTAAAGAGCGATTCGACGGCGATGCCATCAAGCTTGGAACGACCTTCGAGGAAGGGTAATTCAATCAAAACTGCGAGAGCCACAATTTCTCCACCGAGGGCCGCGACTAAACGGCAAGTAGCCGCTGCCGTACCTCCAGTCGCCAAAACATCGTCGACCACCAAAATTCGCTCGCCGGGGTGAATGGCATCGCGATGAATCTCTAGCTTGTCCGAACCGTATTCGAGGTCGTATTCCTCACGCACTACGGCCCATGGAAGTTTGCCGGCCTTACGGACAGGAACGAATCCTGCTCCGAGTGCTACGGCGATTGGTGCACCGAGAATGAAACCACGTGCCTCAACACCGATGACCCGATGAATTTTCGAATTGGCAAAGCGTTCGGTGATCTGCGAAATCGCTTCCTGAAAAGCTGGTCCATCACCGAGTAACGGTGTGATGTCTCGGAAGGTGACGCCTGGATTTGGATAATCCGGGATTGAGCGGATGAGTTCTTGCATTGACTCTGAGCTCATGATTAACGGCGGCGCTTCTTACGAGGGCGGGGCGGATGAGTCAAGAGCGCTGTTGATGTCGGCGAAGATTGGGCCGCTACCAATGAGTCATCGGAGTCAACATTTTGGCGACGAATCGACTTGGCTCCAGTAGCCCCACCAGTGATCACCATATGGGCTAGTTCAGCGCCAGTGGCATGAATACCCTTGAGGTTCTTGTAACGGGTTTCGCGTTGTTTAAAAATTGATAACAACGGAGACGCGATATAAATCGATGAATAGGAACCAGTAATCAATCCGACGAGCAAAGCAATGGCGAACTCGCGTAATGCAATTGCTCCTAAGACACCCGATCCGAGTACCAACAAAGACAGCACTGGCAGAACTGCTGCTAACGATGTGTTCAACGAACGCATGAGAACCTGGTTCATCGAAACATTGGTGATGTCGGCCATTGACGTGCGTGACACCCCGAACTTGTCGATGTTGTCCTTGACTTTGTCAAACACCACGATCGTGTCGTACAACGAGAAACCAAGAATGGTCAAGAAGGCCACAACAGTTGCCGGGGTGACCTCAAAACCAATAATTGAGTACACGCCAACGCTGATTAAAACGTCGTGCAACATTGCCAAGATCGCTGCGAGTGCCATCCGCCATTCGAAACGCCACGCGATATAGATACCAACGAGCACCATGAACGCGATAAGCGCACGAACGGCCTTTTCAGTAATAGACCGACCCCAAGAAGAACTCACTGAGCTTACTGAAACTTCATTGACGTCTACTTTGGCTTTGGTTGCCAGATCACTCTGAATTTTGGCGCGAACTTCGGCAGTTTGATCGCCTACTTGGATTCGGATAGACGAAGTCGTTCCATTGGTCAAGGTTTGAACCTTGGCGTTTTCGGTCGGCACTCCATTGTCGCTCAACACGGCTCGTGCAGCGTCAACATTCATGGTCGCACTACTCGGTACCTGCCAAGCAACTCCACCTTTAAAGTCGATGCCTAAGTTGAGGCTTCGACTGAACAATGAACCGAGAGTTAGGACGATCAAGATCAGCGAAATGGCGAAACCGATTTTGCGTTTGCCGACGAAGTCAAAAGAAGTCTCTCCGTGATATAGACGTCCGAGAATTCCGCGACGTGAAGTGACGAGTTCGTTACTCATGCTGCACCTCCAGTTGCATTCACAGTGTTATCGATACCAAAGATTCGGCCACGCTGAAAGCGTTTGGTTCGTGCCAACAGCAACATTGCCGGGCGAGTAAAGAACCAGGCGATGATGATGTCACACAAAGTTGATAGGCCTAGAAAAAAAGCGAAACCACGCACTGATCCAACGGTGAGATACCACAGGGTGAATGCACCAATTAGCGACACGATGTCGGCAGCCAAAATGGTTCGCCATGCTGACTTGAAGCCGCGTTCTGCGGAGTTCTTGAGCGTTCGTCCCGACTTCAGTTCATCCTTCAGTTTCTCAAAGAACACCACGTACGAATCGACGGTGACACCGATGGACACGATGATTCCGGCGATTCCAGCCAAACTCAATGCCAGTCCATTCGTGCTTGAGAGCAACGAAATGACGTTCCATTGCACGAGGCCCGACAACGTAATACCGACGACGACGACGATGGCCAGAAGTCGGTAATAGACCAACATAAACAGCAGCACTAAGAGCACTCCGATGAGTCCCGACACCACGGCGGCATGAAGCGAGTCATCACCCAACGTTGGTGACACGATCTGCACTGCTTGAACTTCTAGACGAACCGGCAAAGCGCCGCTCTTGAGAACTCGAGCCAAGTCTTTGGCTTCAGATTCTTTGAAGCTTCCCGTGATGTCAACGCCACCTGAGAACGACGGCTGATTGACGTTAGGAGCAGATTGCACAACACCGTCAAGAACAATGGCCATTCGGCCAGTCGGACAAATTGTTGATTTTGCGAAACACTGGGCAGCACCAACATTCCACAAGTCAGCGCCAGTCGAACCACCCTTTAAGGTGACCCGCACTCCCCAACCACCCGAGATGATGTCGGCCTTGGCGTCATTATTAAAAACTTCACCCGTGGCAAATGATGGTCCGAGTTGATAGATCTCTGAGCCGTCAGTGTTTTGCACGATGATGGTTGCGGTGGGATCGGCGGGATCGCCCATTGTTGCCGGGGCCAAACTTGAGGTGCTGACATCTGAACCAGTAGGTGATCCAGCACCCAAAGGGGCTTCGGTGATTGACGTCGCCAAAGTTGAGTCGCTCGAGACGGCGCCAGTAGGTGCCACAGGAATTGTTGTTGAGGCGTCGACCGGAACTGATGTGGCAGCCTGAGGTATGTGGCGAGATGGTCCACCAGGTGCCGTCGTTGACG
This sequence comes from Actinomycetes bacterium, assembly GCA_037138315.1. GTDB lineage: Bacteria > Actinomycetota > Acidimicrobiia > Acidimicrobiales > Ilumatobacteraceae > Casp-actino8. The sequence continues at coordinate 4,791 of JBAXIP010000022.1, read as the reverse complement.
TTTCCAGTGTCGTGACTGGAGTCGTGGTCGACGAGCCATCAGTAGTTGTTGTCGATGCGGTGTCGGTCAAAGTTGTTGATGAACCATCAGCAACAGTTGTGCTTGAAGTATCGGCTGGAGTATTCGGCGCTGCTAAAAGAACAGGACGAAGCAAAACCGCTCCGGTCACTTGCACCAAACGAAGAGCTTCATCTTGGTTGTCGACACCGGGAAGATTGACGACGATCGCGTCACCTTGCCGAATGATCTCGGGTTCGGCGACGCCGAGAGAGTCAACACGATCACGAATTCGCTCAACAGCCAGGTCGAGGCTTACAGAATCGTATTCACCGACTGGTTCTTGAGTGACAGAAATTCCACCCTGAAGGTCGAGGCCAAGCGAGGGCTTGTTGTTGGCAACGAGGTTGCCAGCGAACGAGCCAAGTACAACCACCAAAAGGCCGACAAGAGAAATAACGAGACGACGTGTCATGGCAGTGACGGTCACTCGCTGTCGGGTTCGGTTGACCCTGCGGCGATTTCTCCGCCTGCTGGTTCAACCGTTGGATTAATTCGGCGCAAGAGCGAGGCCCGTGAGACTCGAATCTCGGTACCTTCGGCGATTTCGAGCCATACGATGTCCCCGTCAATCGCGTTGACGAATCCGAAAATTCCGGCATTAGTAATCACTTCATCGCCTTCACTAATCGCGCGCTGTAGTTCTTGGCTTTCCTTCAAGCGGCGACGTTGCGGACGAATCATCAAGAAGTACATGGCTGCACCGATGGCGCCCATGAACAAGAGGGTGACAACGAAACTTCCACCGCTTTTTTTTGCGGTATCTGCTGCCAACAAGATGGAAAAAGAGTGAAGAGTAAACATGAAGTTCCCTAAGTTCGAGGGTCAAATAACCCGTTGAACTCTAGTGCTCAGGGCACCAATTTGGGGGCTCACGGAGCTCCAAAATGAGCCAAATCTCGTCCCTAGCCCCAAATCGAGAGAATTTCTTGGCGCAAAATGTGCAGTCGCCCAAGGCTGATGGCGTTTCGCATGTCTTTCATCAGATTGAGAGTGAAGGCGATGTTGTGCAGGCTCAAGAGCCGGGCAGCGGTGGGTTCGTTGACCTGGAAGAGATGGCGTAAGTATCCCCTGCTGTGGCGCTGGCAGACATCACACGAACACGCCGAGTCAATGGGGTCGTTGCTCAAGGCATGTTGCTGATTCTTGATATGCAATTTGCCGGTACTAGTCAGGGCTGTTCCATGTCGCCCGATCCGTGTTTGCATCACGCAGTCAAATTGATCGACACCAAGCCAAACCGCCTCTACCAATGATGCAGGGTCGCCCACTCCCATCAAATAACGCGGTCGGTCGGTCGGTAAATGAGTTATCGCCGATGCCAAAGCTGGAATCATTTCTTCGCGCGTTTCCCCAACCGAGAGGCCCCCAATTCCGTATCCATCAAAACCCGAACGATCACCAGTGGTGATTGCAACTGTGCGTTGAGCGCTTTCAGCCCGCATCGCGATATCGGTTCCGCCTTGAACGATTCCGAACAGGGCTTGATCGGGGCGTTGGTGTGCGCTGTGAGCCCGTTGTGCCCACAATGAAGTTCGCTCAAGAGCTAAGCGAATAACTGGTTGTGGTGAAGGTAATGGTGCGCACACATCGAGCACCATTTGAATGTCAGCCCCGAGCAACTCTTGAGTCGCTATTGCAGACTCGGGAGTAAAGCGATGGCTACTTCCGTCATATGTTGACTTGAATGTGACGCCGTCGTCATCAACTTTTGGATTTAATGAAAAAACCTGGAAGCCACCAGAGTCGGTCAATGTGAGTCCCCGCCAGCCAGCAAACTTGGCGAGTCCCCCGAAATGGGCAATCGTTTCTGCTCCTGGTCGCAACATCAGGTGATAGGTATTTCCCAAAACGATTTCTGCACCAAGTAATTCGTAGTCGGAAGCGCTGAGATATTTAATGGCGCCACGCGTGCCGACCGGCATGAAAGTCGGAAACTGGTACGAACCTTTAGCTGTTGTCGCTACTCCGGTTCGTGACGCACCTTCGGTTGCAGTGATATTCAGCGTGACAGGATGCATCCTTAACTCTCTTCGGCGTGACGATTGAGCAACATGGTGTCGCCTAGTGACAAGAAACGGTAGCCATTTTCTAAGGCATGAGCGTAGATATCGCGCCATCGGTCTCCGATAAAAGCGTCAACCATCAATAGCAATGTCGTTTTCGGCAAATGAAAGTTAGTCATCATCAAGTCGACGCACTGCCAATTGAAGCCACGATGAATGAATAAATTGGTTCGGCCAGATAATTCATTCCTAGATGCAGCACTTTCGAGGGCTCTTACTGCAGTGGTACCGACTGCGACAACTCGTTGAGCGGATTGGACTTTACTCATCACTTCATCATCGACCGCATAAAACTCGGTGTGCATTTTGTGATCGAGCGGATCGTCGGTCTGTATGGGTTGAAAAGTATCGAGCCCCACAACGAGTTCAACACGTGCGATATCAATGTTCATATCGCGCAACTTCTGCAAAAGCTCAGGTGTGAAATGCAGTCCAGCGGTTGGCGCGGCCGCTGAGGCAGGACGACGTGAATAGACCGTTTGGTAACGGTCGGACTGCGGCAATGCAGTCGTAATGTACGGTGGGAGAGGTATCTCGCCGATCCGATCGAGGAATGTCAATGCATCGTCGTGAAAACACAATTCGATGTCAAATGAATCACCACTTTCGAGGCGACCACGAAAGATGCATTCGCTTCCGGTGTCTACATGACGAAGAATTTCGCCTTCCTTCAATTTTCCACCGGGTTTGACTAGTGCAGACCAACGCCGAGAATCTGGTGTTAAAGGATCAAGAAGCAAGACTTCAACATTGCCACCGCTCGAACGTTTGAGGCGTAGTCGACCAGGAATGACTCGGGTGTCGTTGACGACAAGTAAGTCGCCGTCTCGTAGATACTCAGGGAGATTGAACACTTGGCGGTTTGCGATGCCGGTCTTGCCATTGTGGCGACCCTGATCAACCAGTAAGCGAGCGTGATCACGAGGTTCAACAGGAACTTGGGCAATCCGTTCCTGAGGAAGGTCGTAATCGAAATCTGATAGCTGCACCTGACGAATTCTAGGAGAACAAACCCGGAACTTGATTCGGTGCTGGTAAGCCAATGTGCTCCCATGCAGCGGGCATCGCTACTCGTCCACGTGGCGTGCGCGCTATAAGACCCTGTTGGATTAAGAAAGGTTCGTACACGTCTTCAACGGTCTCGGGTTGTTCACCAATTCCGATCGCCAATGTTGAGAGCCCGACTGGTCCCCCGTTGAACTGCTGACATAACGAAATCAAAATCGACCGGTCAACTTTGTCAAGGCCGCGATGATCGACGCCAAACACCGCGAGACCTTCATCGGCAATCGTTCCGGTGATTTTGCCGTCTCCACGCACTTCGGCGAAGTCGCGTACGCGTCGCAAGAGTCGGTTGGCAATACGTGGTGTTCCGCGACTACGGCGAGCGATCTGATGCGAACCTTCTTCGTCAATCGAGACATCAAGGATTCCAGCAGCACGACGCACGATGGCATGCAATTCGTCATCGTCGTAGTAATCGAGTCGAGCTACCAACCCGAAACGATCGCGTAATGGACCAGTGATCATTCCGGTGCGCGTCGTTGCACCAACCAAAGTGAATTTCGGAAGCGCCAAACGAATACTGGAAGCGGCTGGCCCCTTGCCGACAACAATGTCGAGTTTGAAATCTTCCATTGCTGGATACAAGATCTCTTCAACCACTCGGCTGAGTCGATGAATTTCATCGATGAACAAAACATCGGACGGTTCTAGTTTTGTCAAAATCGCTGCGAGGTCGCCCGCTCGCTCAAGGGCTGGTCCGGACGTGATGTGTAAACGCACGCCCATCTCAGCAGCAATGATGCTTGACAGTGTGGTTTTACCTAAGCCTGGAGGACCGGCGAACAACAAATGGTCGGCTGCCTCGCCACGACGACGTGCCGCCTCAAGCACAATGCCGAGCTTCTCTTTCAGCTCGCGCTGGCCGATGAACTCTTCAAGATGTTTTGGACGCAAGCCCGATTCGTCAGACTCTTCAACGACATCTTGATCTTGAATTTGCGGATCTAGAAATTCATCCCGCACGACGAGCTCCTAACGCTTGCAACGCATCTCGTAACAAACTTTCTGCTCCGTCTTGTACTGAAACATCGCGGAGAACATCTCGAATTTCTGATTCAACATAACCAAGCCCGAGTAACGCTTCGCGTACATCAGAAATGACACTCGGTCGCGCACCAATAGAGGGCTCGTGACTGTCAAGAACAGGCAATGACAATCGATTCTTCAGCTCAATGAGTAATCGCTCGGCAGTCTTCTTGCCGACACCTGGGACCATTGTGAGTGCGGCAAGATCTGATGATGCAACTACCTCAAATAATGCAACTGGCGACAAGGTGCCAAGGACGGCCATCGCTAATGAGGGACCAACGCCGTGAGTGGCGAGGAGGATTTGAAAAGTATTTTTCTCGTCACGAGTGAGAAAGCCAAAGAGAGTTTGCGCATCTTCGCGGATGTGATGATGGATATACAAAAATGCGGGCGATGTCGGTTCGAGTTCGGCCAAAGTGCGCGGCGTTACCGTCACCAGATAGCCAACTCCGCCAACTTCAATGAGAGTTGTTCCTTCGCCATGGCGTTCAAGAACAGATCCACGCAATGAACCGATCATCTCGAGCAAACTTTCATTTCAGGCTGACTTTCGGCTACGGGCTCGCCCGTGAAT
>JBAXIP010000021.1:0-20898 GCA_037138315.1 Actinomycetes bacterium | reverse complement strand
ACCGAACCAGCTGCGTTTCAGATGCTCGATTACAACCTCAAAGTCTGGGAAGACGAAGCGCAACGCCATGGTCATGTTGTCGATCGTTCGAAAGCCCGGCTCATGGGTCCGATGCACATTGCTGAAACCATGGAGAAGGCGCGCGAGAATTGTCGCTACGGATTGCAATGGATCTGGGACTACCTCGGTCACATCATTCCGTTGGGTGATCCAAACGGTCCTCCCCCGCCGACTGATATCGACGACTTCATCGACCAAGCCAACGAATCGGGTCGCATGGTGATCGGCACTCCCGAGATGGCGATTGCTCAAATCGAACGGCTGCAAGAAAAGACCGGCGGGTTTGGTTGCTATCTCTTCATGGGCGCCGACATGGCTGACTGGCATCAGACCTTGCGCAGTTATGAACTCTTTGCCGAGCAAGTGATGCCGCACTTCACTGGACAACTGATCGGCCCGCAGGCCAGTTACGACAAGATCATTGGCGCTGGAAGTCGATGGGTTGATGCCACGCTTGGCGCCCAACTCACGGCAATCGCTGATTACGAAGAACTCAAAGCCCAACGCTCCTGAAATAGGTGATGCTCGGCACATCAAAAACCTTCAGACCTGTCGCTGTGAATGCTCGTGACGAACTATGGTCAAAGTGTCGTTAACCCCGACCGGGAGAGTTACGGTGCCGCCAGCATCGCAACGCCGAAGGAGCAACCTCCCCGGAATCTCTCAGGCCAACGGACCGGACGGGTGAGACAACGCTGGAAATTTGTCGTGTTCGCACGCCATACCGAAGGGGAAAATTCAACTTTGTGTTGAATGAAGCTCTCAGGTCCACCTCGGTGGAGAGACAGCGGGGGAAGCACAACACGACTTTTGTCATGACCTGTTTGGAGCTTCCATGTCGACGCATTCACTTGATGAACTTTTTGATCGCGACGGTTTTTCTCGTCGTCATATTGGAACTCTCAATTCGACAGATCTAGTTGAAATGCTGCAACTCATCGGCGTCGAATCGGTAGCCGATCTCATCGACAAGACAGTTCCCGAAGCTATTCGTCTGCGTACTGACCTGCCACTTCAAAGCCCATTAACCGAATCCGAAGTAACTGCCGAATTGCGACAGATTGCGTCGATGAATCGCCCTCGCCGCAGCTTGATTGGTATGGGTTACACCGGAACTATTACTCCCCCAGTTATTCGCCGCAATGTGCTTGAGAACCCTTCGTGGTACACGTCGTATACGCCGTACCAACCAGAAATTAGTCAGGGGCGCCTGGAATCACTGCTGAATTTTCAAACGACGATTTCGGACTTGACCGGTTTGCCGATTGCGAATGCCTCACTTCTTGATGAGGCGACGGCTGCTGCCGAAGCGATGACGATGGCTCGACGGGCCAGTAAATCAAAGTCGGAGAATTTCTTTATTCATCGCGATACGCATCCGCAAACGATTTCGGTCATGGCGACTCGCGCCGAACCACTGGGTATTGAACTCATCATTGGCGGAACCGAGGATCTTCGACCGGAAAATCTTTTCGGCGCACTGTTTTCTTATCCAACGTCAACAGGCTCGGTCACTGATTGGTCAACACAGATTGCATCGGTGAAAGCTGCTGGTGCTGTTGCCGTCGTCGTCACTGACCCACTCGCCTGCGTACTGTTGGCATCACCTGCACAACTAGGCGCAGACATCGCGGTTGGCTCAGCACAACGATTTGGTGTTCCGATGGGATTCGGTGGACCCCACGCTGCATTCATGGCAACAACTGAGGCCTATGCGCGTAGTTTGCCCGGGCGACTAGTCGGCGTGAGTACTGATACCGAAGGTCGCCCCGCATTGCGTTTGGCCTTGCAGACACGTGAGCAACATATTCGTCGCGAGAAGGCGACAAGCAATATCTGTACGGCCCAGGCATTATTGGCCAACATCGCCGGTTTTTACGCAACTTGGCACGGAGCCGTGGGCTTGCAACGCATTGCCCAGCGCGTTCAAAGGTTGACAACGATGGCGGCCCAAGGTCTTCGCGCCAATGGTTATCAACTAGTTCATGACACTTGGTTTGACACGATTTCACTTCGAGTTCCATCTGGTGCACAAGGTGTTGTTGCCCTCGCGCGATCGCTCAACTTAGATTTTCGCATCATTGATGAACAGACAGTTGGCCTGACCTTTGATGAGACCACCACACTTGATCTTGTTTCAGATGTCTTGCGCGCCTTCGGAGTTGATGATTCGGGTTCGCCAGAAAAATTTGATTCCCCTGATTTAGGGATCCCGTTGGCGCTATTGCGAACCGATGCAATCTTGACTGCCAAAGTCTTTCAGTCATGTCAGACCGAACATGAAATGTTGCGCTACTTACGCCGACTCGCCGACAAAGATCTTGCTCTTGATCGCACCATGATTCCGCTTGGTTCGTGCACAATGAAACTCAATGCCACCACTGAAATGGAACCAGTCACCTGGCCCGAGTTCGCCAATGTGCACCCGTACGCGCCAAATGATGAAATCCAGGGATACTTGCATCTGATCAAGCAACTTGAAGAGATGTTGATTGCCGTCACGGGTTACGACGCCGTGAGTTTGCAACCAAATGCCGGAAGCCAGGGAGAACTGGCAGGTTTGTTGGCGATTCGTGGCTATCACCGCAGTCGCGGTGATCTTGATCGCACAGTCTGTCTGATTCCGTCAAGTGCTCATGGAACAAATGCTGCGAGCGCTGTGATGGCTGGTATGTCGGTAGTGGTCGTTCAATGTGATGAGCGTGGAAACGTTGACTTGGTTGATCTACAAACCAAGGTTGACGCTGCCGCAGACAAACTTGCCGCGATCATGGTGACGTACCCATCTACTCACGGAGTCTTTGAAGACGGAATTACCGACATCTGTCGCATTATTCACGAAGGTGGCGGACAGGTGTATGTCGACGGTGCCAATTTGAATGCATTAGTTGGGTTAGCTCAACCTGGTGTCTTTGGTGCTGATGTGAGTCACCTGAACTTGCACAAGACTTTCTGCATTCCCCATGGCGGCGGTGGACCAGGCGTCGGGCCGGTAGCTGTACGTCAGCACCTCGCCGGCTTCTTGCCCGGTGATCCACTTGCTCCGATCGGATCACAAGCAGTTGGGCCGGTATCGGCAGCCAATTTCGGATCAGCGAGCATTTTGCCAATCTCGTGGGCCTACATCAGGCTGATGGGTGCAACTGGAGTTCGCCTGGCCACCGAAATGGCCATCGTAAATGCGAACTATGTTGCCCGTCGACTTGATGCACACTTCCCAGTTTTGTACACCGGAACCCATGGCTTTATCGCTCATGAATGCATCATTGATGTGCGGGGTATTACCAAGGATTTCGGTGTCACGGTGGATGACGTCGCTAAACGTTTGATGGACCACGGATTCCATGCGCCGACGATGAGTTTTCCAGTTGCGGGAACTTTGATGATTGAGCCCACCGAGAGCGAGACCAAGGCCGAACTCGATCGATTCTGTGACGCGATGGTGGCCATCCGCGTGGAGATTGATCAGATTGCGTCGGGAGTGATAGCGGTTGAGGACAGTCCCCTGCGCCATGCTCCTCACACAGTTGCCGATCTCGTTGGCGATTGGAATCGTTCGTATCCCCGATCGGCTGGAACACCCTCGTTGTCGGGTTCATACGGCTATCACACGCCCGTCAGTCGGATTGATGCGGCTTACGGTGACCGCAATCTGGTGTGTACCTGTGCTCCGCTTGAGGCCTATGCGTCAACGTGAAGTTGTGTAGATAGTTTGAGGGTTATGGCAACTAAAAAAACTGCGCCAAAGTCTGAGCCGGCTGCAGATACTTCTTCAAGCACTGCATCAGGTCATGCATCAAGCTCGTCGTCAGGATCTTCGTCAGGCTCGTCAATTCCCGGAATTAACGACCTCTTAGGTCTTTTGGGCGGAGCGAGTCCAGTGATGGCGATTGGACGAATGGTTGAAACTGTCATGCAGGTCACTGGTGACATCGTGCAGTCAATCGGCACGTTCAATGACACCATAACCGAGCTCAACAAAGTTGCGCACCGAGTGAATGCACTCTTAGATGAGATCGAAGGTCCAGCCGCCGAGATTGTTCCCCTTGCGCTGGCGACGGCGAAACAAGCCAAATCAACCTTGAAAAAAGTTGATGGGGTTCTGAATCAAATCGGTACGTTGCCCGCTGACGTCACTAAAGCTGTCTCAACGCTCGGTGACCTTGCGGGACGACTTGGGCCACTCGCACAATTCGCTGAAGCAGCGGGTGGCATGTTCGGCGTGAAGCCAACAACTAGCTAAAGATTGAGCCAGTACTAAATTTTATTGAGCTAGTAATACCTTTATTTTTTCGCGACAAACGGCAGTTCAACAATTCGTCCAGGAATCTGGCTGCCACGGACGTCAATGGCGACAACGTCTCCCACTTTTGATGACGGTTCAACGAGTGCCAAAGCGATTCCGTGTTCGAGGATCGGCGAGAAATTTCCGCTGGTGACAGCACCAATGACTTTGCCTTGCGAAACAACGTTGCATTCAGCACGGGGTGGTCGGCGTCCTTCGGTTGCGATCCCTCGTAAGACGCATGCAACTCCATCTTGTTTTTCTCGAGCCAGTGCTGAACGGCCGATGAATTCGCCTTTGGTCCACGACACAACCCATTCAAGATTGGCTTGCAATGTCGTGATTCCATGGCCTAGCTCGTGTCCATGTAGCGGTAATCCAGCTTCAAGTCGCAAGGTGTCACGAGCTCCTAAACCCGATGGTTGCACGCCAGCCTGCAGGAGTGCTTGCCATAAAGCAGCGGCATGAGCATTCTCAATAGCGATCTCAATTCCCTGTTCGCCGGTGTATCCAGTTCCGGCGACCGTGCACGCGATGCCGTTCCACGAACATTGGGCAACCTTGAATTTGCCAACTGCTGCAGCTTCAGGAAAGAAGGTTGCCACTTTTGTACGGGCCTGGGGGCCTTGTACGGCGAGTACCGCACGAGTAGCAGTTGTATCGACTCCCCCAATCGCGGCAATGACATCAGCAGTATTTGATGCGTTTGGCATGACATCAAAAACCTGGTCGGCAATCCACCACACGATGATGTCGTCAAGTACTGAAGCATCATTCGGATCAAGCAAGTGCGTGTATTGGGCGCGACCTGGTGCGATCTTTTGCAGATCATTAGTGAGAGATTTTTGCAGCGTGTCAAACGCGTGCGGACCTTCGACGCGCACTGTGCCGAGGTGAGAGACATCAAAGACCACTGCATCGTGGCGACAGGCCAGATGCTCAGACAAAGTGCCTCCTGCGTACTGCAAGGGCATGTCCCAGCCGCCAAAGGGAGTCATTCGAGCGTCTAGAGCTCGATGTTCAGCATCTAGTGGCGAATATTTCAGCATTAACCGATCTTACGAAGTTCACGTGCTTCATGATCAATTTCACGATCAATCAAATGTGGGTACAAGGCGATCAATTGACCGTCAACTTGATCCTTGACCTGCGCGAGAGGAAGAAGGTTTAAGACACCTTGGCCGCGTCGAACGACGTCAATGAGATCTTCTCCGGTACACAACACGACCGAAGAACCGTTGATGACGAGATGTGCCGATGTGATATCGGCCTGTTCGTTTTGGCCGAGGTAATTAAAAACTTCGCGAACCGATTCGAGTTTGATGCCAGCATCAAGCAAACTCTTGACCACGCGGAGTTCAAGTAAATTGCGGTAGCTGTAGTGGCGACGACTTCCACTTCCGGTGGCCTCATGCACCGCTGGACGTACTAATTGAGTGCGAGCCCAATAATCGAGTTGACGATACGTAATGCCGACGATGTCACAGGCTTGGGTACCACTAAAGGTTGAGACCTGCGAGTTCATCTGTCGCAGGGTACGGCGCAGATCGCCGACCATCAACTTACGCTTGAGGGTTAAGTCAAGAAAAGAGGTCGTCCCTGCTTAGGGCTGGAAATCTTCGGGATTAATGCTGTCAATGAAGTCGCGGAATTCGTCGACGAGGTCATCGGTTGCGAGGTCATCCTTTAAGCTGTCCTCGAGATCGTCGGATTCGTCAAGTTCTTCTCCGTCGAATTCATCGCCTTGCGCCACAAGTTTGCCAGCGATATCAAGCACTTCGCCCTGGCAATAAATCGTGCAACCGGAGCGGACTGCGATGGCAATCGCGTCTGATGGACGGCTTGAAATCACCACTGGACCAGTTCGCGATTGCACATGAAGTTCGGCGAAGAAGATCCCTTCATTGACTTCGGTAATGACAACTTTTTCAAGAACTGCTCCAAGGGCACCAAAAATATTGACGATCAAATCATGTGAGAGCGGTCGAGTAGTTTCGCGTCCATCGAGAGCCCATTGAATACTTGCGCCCTCGGGCTGGCCGATGTAAATCGGCAAGAGGCGGCGTTCGCCATTTCGTTCGCGAAGAAATAACACCGGGATATTGCCAGCAATGTCTCGTCGCACACCGACGAGTTCCATGGGGGCGAGATCATTTGAGGCCATACGGCGAGCGTACTCCCCCAGCGGGATCCTGTGAATTCGGATTAACGTGAATCGCGAAGTGGTGACACCGCTCGGGCCACCAAAATGGCCCGCAATCGACCACCTAGGTCACTGAGATCATCTAAAAGCTCATTGGACTCTTGGCGTGACTCGGGTGAACGGCGGCGTAAGACCGGCAACACCCGTTGTTCGAATAAGCCAGCCTCACGCTCGGCCGAGATCTTCCAAGATTTTAAGTGTCGAACATCAAAACCAGCATCGGCAAATCCACGAGCAACCTCGGCGACAGCCAAGTCGTGTTCGTCAAAGAGTCCTTGAGCGCCAACTTGGCGAGCTGTGACAAGATGAAAAGCCTCGAGGTCTTTTAACGTTGCTTCATCAAGGCGAGAAAGTTCAAGCAATTCGGCGCGGCTGTAAGTGGCTGGACGACCAACTGCATCTGATGGGTCTGGTAAGGCGGGTCGACGAGTTGCATTCTGAGCCTGGCGCTCATTCGTTGCGGCTACTGCTTTGGTGACACGCGATGCTGGATGCGTTTTTGTCACGGGGATGTCGGAAGCGGCAGTTGTTTCTTCTGATTCTTCTTCTCGTTCGGCTACTTCGCTGGCCGACACAACATTTTTGAGGCCGCGTGCCTCTCGACGTTGCGGTTCGGGTCTTTCAGTTCCGGTCGGTGGTGTGTCAAGGCGATCCTTGATGACGCGTAACGGAAGGAACTTATCTTTTTGTTCGGTGAGAATGTAGCGCAGACGTTCAACGTCGTCGTCATAAAACTTGCGGTATCCCGAGGCCGTACGCTCAGGAACAATCAATCCTTGGCTTTCGAGGAAACGGATTTTAGAAATAGTGATATCGGGAAACTCCTCAAGAAGAAGTCCGAGTACCTCACCAATGGAAAGGTAGGGACGTTCAGCAGAAGTCCGCTGGGTCACGATGCCTCGACCGGTCCCAAAAATATTAAGCGAAAGCGCCCAACCAAAATCTCGTCGCCCTGCTGAAGCACAACTGAGTCAACGCGTTGTTGATTGACGTACGTGCCATTCAGCGAACCTGAATCGCGTAAAACATATTCTTGACCGTGACGTTCAATCTCGGCATGGCGTCGAGAAACAGAAATATCGTCAAGTGATATTTCGCTGTCGGGATGGCGGCCAAGGCGGGTCATCGACGTATCAAGAACAAATCGCTCGCCGGCCTGTGGGCCTGAACGAACCATGAGTGTTGCTGAACTCTTGGGCAACGTGTTCAAATCAATTGAAGCGTTATCTTCGGGTCCGAGTGCGTCTTGCAACTGATCAACTTTGGCGATGACGACAGTCTTGTCACCATCTATCTCGAGCGCTGAGCCACATGAACTACAGAAGTAGGAATCACTGGCGTTGCGATGACCGCACTTTTGACAAAACACCGACATACCGTCAGCCTGCCACAAATTCGGAGTATGCCGAAGCAGACAAAAGATGGGAGGTATTGAGGTTGGAAGATACTTCGATCTCACAGATCCAACCATTGCCGTATGGGTCGGAGTTAATGAGACTCGGATCGGCGTCTAGTGCTTCATTGGCACTTGAGACAACTCCAGTCACTGGAGCGTAGATATCAGAGACTGACTTTGTTGATTCGACCTCACTGATGGAGTCTCCTGAGTTGACGCTTGTGCCAACGGTCGGAGCCTGCACGAAAACAACGTCCCCCAAAGCGTCTTGTGCAAAGTCGGTAATTCCGATGCGGGCAGTTGTTCCGGTGAGTTGCACCCACTCATGATCTTTGGAATACAAGAGTTCACCAGGCACGTTCATAGGCACATTCTAGAGGCGAATGGTTGGCAAAATTATCAGTGAAATTCTAGGAGTGATTGCGCTGGAGGCTGGCGCGGATTGTCGGAAGGTACAGCCATGCCGTGTAGTAGCTCAAAGCCAATCCAATCGGACCGGCGACCCACGCTGCCGCAGCAAAAAATTCGTGGAAACGAATACCGCTAGCGCTCATAACAAATGCTGGGAACACCCCCATCAGAAGGAAGGTGGCCCACTTGCCGAGGTAGGTCACGTCGAAGCGCTCCATTTTGAAGAAAAGAGTGAGGATGGCAACAGTTCCGCCAAACAAAACTTCACGGACAAAAACCATTAAGCAGAACCACAGCGGAGCCGAGCCATCGATCATGATGGCTATGAGGCCGACGATAAAGAGCAAACGGTCAGCAGTGGGGTCAAACATTTTGCCAAATTCGCTGACCTGGTGAAAACGGCGAGCGACCCAGCCATCGACCCAATCGGTGGCTCCAAGGCCCAGCAGGATCCAGGCTGCCGCGGCGCGGTCGTCACGACCGAGAAGCAACCATAGAAAGATCGGTAGGCAACCCAGTCGGATCAACGTGATGAGATTGGGCCAAGTCCACAAACCCCAGACGCGCTCACTTGAACCCACAACCGGGCTAGATGAGGGGTCAGCGGGGTTCTCCATGGATGTCACCTTAGTTCTTGTCGGGACTTGGTCATCTCGTTTTCCGCCCATTGCATCCCGTTTCAGGGGTGTGGGTAAAAGTGAAATAGTGTCGCCCTATGGACACAGGATCTCTTGAAGGAAAAATTGTCGTCGTCACCGGGGGTGGCTCAGGCATGGGAGCTGCCTTCTCGCGCCGCCTTGCGGCCGACGGTGCTCATGTCGTGGTCAACGATGTCAATGAAGCAGCAGCCGGATCGGTCGCCGATGAGGTATCGGGTGAGGCCGCGATTTTCGATGTTGCTGATTCAAAGTCGTTTGATGCCGCGATTGATCGAGTTGTCGCCCATCACGGTCGCATCGATGTTCTCATCAATAACGCTGGCATAGCTCCGCCCCGTAATGAGATGAAAACCGATATCAACATGGCGAATCAGATGAAGCGGATGGAAGGCAAATACGACGAACTCGAACCAGGCAACTACACAGTTGACCTCAGCGACGAGCAATGGGATCGCATGATCAAGATTCATCTCTACGGAACGTTTTATGGAACGCGTGCAGCGCTTCGGCATATGACCCCGCAACGATCGGGTTCGATTGTCAATATTTCTTCAATCATGGGATTACGACCAGCTGCTGGTGCGCCGCACTACAGCGCGGCCAAAGCGGGCATTATCGCTTTCACAAAATCAACGGCACAAGAAGTGGCTCCGTTTGGCATTCGCGTGAACGCGGTTTGTCCGGGTTGGGTCGACACTCCCCTACTTGACGCGTTTGATGAAATGACGCGGATGGGTATTCGTATGCAGACGCCCATCGGTCGTCTGGCGCGTGCAGAAGAACTTGCGCAAGTCGTGCGCTTCTTGGCCGGTCCAGAATCGTCATACTGCATCGGTGATGTCTTCCCTGTTTCGGGAGGTTGGGTGTAATGCCAACAATTTTTTCCCGCATTATTGACGGACAAATTCCGGGGACGTTTATTTGGAAGGACGATTTATGTGTCGTTTTTATGTCGATTAACCCAATGGCATTTGGACATGCACTTGTCGTGCCCCGCGAAGAGGTTGATCATTGGGTCGATGCCAGCCCTGAACTTGCTGAACATTTGTTTACGGTCACGCGGATTATTGGTGTGGCCCAGCGTGAAGCATTCGGCTGTGATCGAGTTGGTGTGATTATCGCTGGCTACGAAGTTCCCCATACGCATATTCATGTGATTCCCACAACTGAGATGTCACAACTGTCATTCGCGAATGCGGCAATGACTATTGATCGCGACTTGTTAGAAGATTCGGCTGAGAAAATTCGCGTAGCTTTGCGAGCCGCCGGCCATACTCACGTTGTGTGACTAGTCGCCGATTTTGATCGGCGCAATGAGGTCGGGATGGTTATTGCGAACAGCGTTGACCTCGGTGCTGACCCATTGTGGAATCAAAATTGATGGATCGGCGGGAATCATCAATTCAATGACTCGTGCCATTGGCGTCGATACATGTTTTCCGCCGCCCACGTTCAACCAATCATCCCAATCGGTTGCTTCTAAGATCACTGGCATCCGGTCGTGAATCGGCGACATGGTGCCATTGGCTTCAGTGGTGATCACACAACATGAATGCAGCCATGGTGCAGTGTCGCCCAGACTGCGATCGCGCCATGAAGCCCACAATCCAGCAACAGCAAGTGGCTGTCCATCGCGTCGAGTTACGTAGACAGGTTGCTTGGGTTTGGGCGGAGACGAAGCAGTGACCCCGATGGTTTGCCATTCAAAAAAACCGTCCATCGGAATGATGCAACGTTTCGCTGGAACCGATGTTCGAAATGAAGGCTTTTCGAGCACTGTCTCGCTGCGGGCATTAATGCAACGGGCGCTGCCTGAAGTGTCTTTGGCCCAATTCGGCACGAGACCCCACTGGAAGCGTCCAAGTTTGCGGGCGCCCTGGGAATCTTGGGCTACTGCAACAATTCGGGTTGTTGGAGGGACATTGAAGTTGGGCTGGAATTCGTCAAACAATTGTGGATTGAGCGGTGCCGTCGAGAAAATCTCGGCGAGTTCTTCAGGTGGTGTCAGCGAGGTGAAACGTCCACACATTGTGACAACGGTAGCCGTTGTGGGTTCAGAATAAGTCAGGCTCTGGACTACGGTTCACTGTGGGAATGACCAATTCGTGTGACGTCGGGAGACCGTGATGGCAATTGCAGCAGTTGAAACAAATCAACGAGTAGAACTTGGGTTTGCGGCCTTTGATGCCGACAATCATTACTACGAAGCTGAAGATGCGTTTACTCGTCATATGCCGCGTGAGATGGCTAAGCGTTGTATGCAATGGGCCGAGATTGACGGCAAGAAGCGTCTCCTCGTAGGTGGTCGGGTCAATCGCTTTATCCCGAACCCCACGTTTAACCCAGTATCAAAACCGGGCGCGCTTGACGCTTATTTTCGCGGCCGAGTCTCTGGTGGAGATATGAGGACTCTCTTCGGAGAACTCGACCCCATTAGTCCGGCGTACCGCAATCGCGATGCTCGCGTCGCTCTCATGAAAGAACAGGGTCTGTCTGGCGCGATGTTCTTCCCCACTTTGGCTGTTGGCATGGAAGAGTCGTTGCGCGACGATCCTCCGGCCCTGTGCGCTGCTTTCTCGGCTTTCAATCGCTGGTTGCTCGACGATTGGGGCTTCGCGTACCAAGACATGGTGTACGGAGCGCCCTACATCACCTTGGCCGACCCCGATTGGGCGGTCAAGGAAGCCGATTGGGCGATTGCCAATGGTGTCAAGGTCGTTGTGATGCGCACATCGCCCGCAATCGATCCAACTGGTGGAACCCGATCCCCTGGTGACAAGATTTTTGATCCGTTTTGGGCTCGTCTAGCCGAAGCCAATGTCTCGGTCGCGTTCCATTCGGGTGATGCGGGTTATGGCAAGTACATCGATGACTGGGAACCCTTCGGCGAATTTGAGGCATTCCGTTCATCGCCGATGCGGGTCATGACGAGTGACCGCGCTCCCTTTGACATGTTCGCCGTACTCGTCAGTCATGGTGTTTTCACTCGGCATCCAAAGTTGCGCGTGTCCTCGATTGAGGCCGGAGCCGATTGGGTGCCCAATCTCATCAAGAAATTCAAAAAGGCTTACGCCCAACAACCCTTTATGTTTGGCAAAGATCCGGTCGAAGATTTCTGTGAACACGTGTGGGTCGCTCCGTTCTATGAGGACGACATTCACCTGTTGGCCGAAACGATTGGTGTTGAAAGGCTGATGTTTGGTAGTGATTACCCGCATGCCGAAGGTTTAGAAATTCCAACTGCCTTCATTGACGATCTACACGGGTTTAATGCCACCGATATTGAAAAGATCATGCGCCATAACGTCATTGATTTCTTGGGACTCTGAAATGGCTGTTCAGAATTCGGCATCTCACGAATCGACGATGCCGGTGGTCGGGCCGAGTGGTCTGGGGATTATTGAGACCATGATGGGTTTCCCCGATCCCGACCCGCGTCGCTTGTACGAGTTTTTCCGCGGCAACATTCGTGATAAGGAAAGTAAGGAGACGATGTTCCCCGTGGAATATCTCTTTAAACAGAATGTTCCTGGCGCCTTGACCGAGGATATTGATCCCGTTGAAGTTGCGATTAACACCATGGATCACTTTGGTATTGAACGTTCAATGATTGGGATTGAAGGTGAGCCCGGAGTTCGAGCGATGCAACAGTTCCCCGAGCGCTTCATTGCTTCGTGCAGTGCCGATGCCAATAACGGCGTCGATGAAGTACGCAAGATTCGTCGGCTGTATGAAGAATTTGGTTTGAAAGCTGTTGGCACATTCCCTGCAGGCTGCACTCCCCAAGTTCCGATTGATCATGCTCGTTGGTATCCCATTTACTCGGTGTGTGCCGAACTGGGTATTCCGATCTTTATTTGCGCCGGCATTCCCGGTCCGCGAGTGCCGAGTATGTGTCAGCACGTCGAACTTCTTGACATCGTGTGTTACGACTTTCCTGAACTAAAAATTGTGACGCGACATGGATGTCAGCCTTGGACAGAACTTGCCGTGAAGTTGATGTTGAAGTGGCCGAACCTGTATTACTCAACGAGTGCCTTTGCGCCTCAGCATTACGATCCGCGCATTATTGATTATGCAAATAGTCGTGGCTCTGATCGCGTGATTTACGCCGGCTACTGGCCTATGGGACTCACTTACGAACGCATCATGGGAGATATGCCCAAGGTGCCCTTCAAAAAAGATGTCTGGCCAAAGTTCTTGCGACAAAATGCGCTCAACGTCCTCGGTCTTTCTGATCTGCCAGGATGACCCTCCGTCGAACGATCGGTCTTTTAGTTTCATTACTTACAATTGGAGCATGCTCTAGTAACGGTGAAGTAAGCGGCACTTCGTCCACTGTTGGTGTTGTTGTTGTTACAACTGAGACCCTCACGGCCGCGGTCATTCCATCGACAACTGTGCCGGCAACAGTTCCATCGACCTCGACGATTGTGAGCACAACAACCACAACCAGTGCCCCTGCACAAGTACCGCTACCAAATACTGAACTCTTTGATGCCGCCATCAAACTGCACACTCTTGATGCGGGATCACGAGATGTATCAACAGCGGTGATCTTTGATGGCCAAGTGGTTCATACATTTGCCGCATCGAGTTCAAAGTCGTCTCGAGCAGTGAATGATGAATCCGGTTTTCGTATTGCCAGCATCAGCAAAGTCGTCACTGCCGAAACCGTTTTGGAATTGATAGATCAGGGATTGCTACAACTTGATGCGCCGATTGTTGGACGAATCGCTGACAATATTGGCTTGGCACTTTTCGATGATCGGGCTCGAAATATCACAGTCAAGCAACTGCTATCTCACACTTCTGGAATATCAAATTTCTTAAAAATCTTTTTTGATGCGGGCTCTTATGACCAGATGGGCATGTTGACCGAAGTGTTGGGTCAACCTCTCGCGACCGAACCTGGCTCGACATATAAGTACAGCAACGTGAATTTCATTTTGCTTGGTAAGGCCATTGAACTAGTGACTGGTCTGTCGTATCAAGATGCTGCGAAGCAACTCGTGCTTTCGCCCTTGGGGCTCCAATCTTTTCGTATGGTCGGCACCTACGAGTTTGGACCGACTGATGCGTTGCATGCGGTATCTGGCGGTCGCACGTACATGGAACAACTAGGTGCGGCAGGCGCGTGGGTAGCGACGGCGAGTGATGTGGCCAAATTGTTGGATTCGCTGAATCCAGATTCTCCAACACAACACCTGGTGAGTCGTGAACTCATGGATCTGATGAAAGTTCCAGCAACTCCAGTTCCTGCCGATCCGCTGTGGGATTACGGCTTAGGTTTGCGATTATTTACGAGTGGTGAATGGGGCCACTCGGGAAGTGTCGAAAATGTGCATGCAATGGTGGTGCATCGCCCCGACGGCTTAGTGGTCAGTGTGCTTGTGAACGGAACAAAACCCAAAGAAACAGATGACCTCATTGGAGCAATCAATGATGCGGTATTAGCTGCCCGGACTGGTGTGGCCGCGACGACGACGGTTGCGCCGTAATTGGTGAATCTGACTTACTGGGTCATTGGTCGCAGAGTTGAAATGTTATAAGTCATGTAACCGCGGGCAATCCGTTTGCCACTGGTACGTCCAAAAACCTCAGATTCGCAAAAGACGACCGAGCGACCGCGCTTGGTGACCCAGCCCTCGGCGATGGCATCTTCTTTCACTAAGGCGCTGTGGTACTGCACATGCAAGTCAACAGTTGAGTATCCAACCGTATTGTCGTATGCGCTACCAATGGCAGGAACGACTGACGCGTCGATGAGCGTGGCGATGGCTCCCCCATGAACAACCCCCATTGGTTGTTCAAGTTCTTCCCGGTAGGTGAGAACCATTCGGCAATAACCGATGCGAATTTCTTCCACATGAAGACCGACCAATTTAGGGAAATAAGTACGATCCCATTGACCGAAGTTTTTCCAGCGGTCGTTGACTTCAGGCGTGAGTATTTCGAAATCGTTAGCACGCGGGTACATCTCGGTCATGTCAGGTACTTAACTGTGTGCGACGAGGTGTGCATGCAAAAGTGCTGCGACATCAGCCGCTTGTTCTTGAATAACAAGGTGGCCAGCTGGCAACGTGCGGAATGTTGAATTTTTGATTCCTGCCGATAAAGCATGTCCATGGGCAGGATCAACCCAACGATCTTGGGCGCCACTAATGACCAGGCACGGCGCAGTGATGTTTGCAAGTAGTGGAGCAATATCAACAATGGCGTCGAGATCTAAATGAGCGATTGACCCTGGGGCGACCGTATCGGCAGTCATACCAATCATGGCTTCAACCATGGGTTCGATTCCCGTCAGCGCTTCAGCCGTGAAGCCATCGACAAGTGCGTAACGCATAAAGAGATCAGGACCGATGTTGATGAGTCGCTTCCAGAGATCAAAAGTCAAACGCATACGGGCGTCAGAGGTCGCCCATCCGCACAACATGGTCGCACTCACAGCGCGAGATGGAACGGTGGCGGCAGTTGCAGCAGCGATGACAGCCCCGAGTGAGTAACCGGCAACATGAAAACGGTCGACTTTAAGCTCGTTCAAAACCGCAAGCGCGTCGCTGACTAATCCTTCAACTGAAAGTGGAGATGAGGGCATCGCTGATTCGCCCGAGCCTGGAAACTCAACCTGAATATAGGTTCGCTCAGTGGGCATTGATCCAATGACGAAATCCCAAGCCGACCGATTCATGGTGGTGCCGTGAAATAGCAGCACGGGCACACCAGCGGTTCCGACTGGGGCTCCGGCAACGCCATAACCGACAACTTGACCATTATTTTGAAGTACGGGCATACAACAACTGTGCCACATCAGGTGAATGAAAAACGCAGGCGAACACGGCACAATGGGATTGTGGAATCGTCGGTGATCAGTTCTCGGAGGGTGCTTCTGACAGATGGACAGTTCCACGCTGCCCAAATTGAGATATCGCAAGGTCGCATCCGTTCCGTCTCGGCCCTGGGTCGAGGCGAGTCCCCGACCACCGACTTGATATTGGCCCCCGGCTTTATTGATCTGCAGGTCAATGGAATTGATGATGTTGATGTTTGGTCAACCGCGCTTGCAAGTAACACCGTCGCCTGGGAGCGTATGAACAACCTTCTTCTCGATCAGGGAGTTACGAGTTGGTGTCCAACGTTGGTGACCGCTCCCCTCGATCTGTATCGAGCAGCGATTGATTTTGTGAATGATCAAAGTGTTACCACGGTGACACCTCATGTTATTGGTATTCACCTTGAAGGACCATTCTTAGGTGAAGCGGTTGGAGCGCATCGTTCGCAATATGTGAGCAAACCAAATGTGCGTTGGTTGCAAGATCATGCCGATGGAGTAGCACTCATGACACTTGGTGCCGAAGTAACTGGCACTGTCGAAGCGTGCACGGTACTTTTGACAAATGGTTGCAAGGTGTCGATTGGTCACTCTCGACCCACACGGCAACAATTTGATGACTGCGTGCGTGCCGGGGCAACCTTGGTGACCCATCTCTTCAACGCCATGAGCGGAGTTCATCATCGCGAACCCGGGCTAGCGACGTGGGCTTTAACGAACGACCGTGTGTATGCATCGTTGATCGCTGATGGTATTCATGTTGTTCCTGAAACAATCGCATTGGCATTTGCTGCTAAGCCCAACAAGATGGTTTTAGTCACTGATGCGGTTGCCTGGCGCGCTGGTGCAGCCGGAAAAGTTCGGCTGGCCATGAGCGACGGCGCACCGCGGTTAGAAGATGGAACGTTGGCCGGAAGTGCCGTCACGATGCCCGAAGCAGTGAGGGTTTGCGTCAATCAAGCCAAGGTGCAGTTGACTCAAGCCTTGCTCGCAGCGAGCACGCATCCCGCCGATGTCATGGGGCTGACTGATCGTGGCCGTGTGCAAAGTGGTTGTTATGCCGACCTAGTTGGATTAAACGAAGATCTGGACGTTCAAGCCGTTTGGGCGCAAGGTCAAAGCGTGCGATAACCGGTTTGAGCCGTTCGGGTGTTTCTGAATTCGGGTGTCGTTACCCTCGTAGGAATGCAGATTGTTTCGGCCCTCTTCGTAGAAAACTTTGAACTCCGTCAGGCCCCTGGCCCGAGTGCTCGGATCGATATCACGGGTGCCATGTTCTCGATGGCGGCACCGTCGCCTGTTCCGTTGACAATTGATCCCCACCTTGTGGCCTTAATCTTTTGCGCACCTCACCAAAGCGGAGCAGGAGTTTTTGAAGTGATCTTCCGCAAGGGTATGGAAGAAGACGCCGAGCAAATCGCTCGCAATGTCAGTCCCTTTACGGTCGATCCTGGCAAGTTCACCTACCGTCTCGTGAAAGGTGAACTCGATTTCGCCGAATATGGTCAAATTTTTGCCCATTGTCGTGTTGACCAAGGCCCATGGCATCTAGTCCCCTTTACTTTGTTGCCGCCTGCTTGAGTTTCGCTCCCTAGCGACGACAGCGTCCTCGGTTACAGTTTCTCTGTGCCGTCTCCACTGTCTCCCGAACTCGATCAAGCAGCAGTCAATATCGCCCGTGGGTTTGCCATGGATGCTCCTCTCAAAGCCAAGAGTGGACACCAAGGAACGGCAATGGCCTTGGCTCCCCTGGCCCATGTGTTGTACAGCCGGGTGATGAAGCATGATCCGACTGATGCCTTGTGGCCCGATCGCGATCGCTTCGTTCTGTCGGCAGGTCACGCGTCGATCTTGCAGTATTCGATGTTGTTCCTTCAGGGTTACGGACTCGAGCTTTCAGATATTCAAAATTTCCGTCAATGGGATTCGGCGACTCCAGGTCACCCCGAGCGTGGTCATACCGCTGGCATCGAAGTCACCACTGGTCCGCTTGGACAGGGTTTCGCTAACGCAGTTGGATTGGCTCTTGCCGAACGCCACCTGCGGGCGCGGTTTGGAAGTGAGTTAACGAACCACCACACCTACGTCATTGCCGGAGATGGTTGTTTGATGGAAGGAGTCAGCCACGAGGCGGCTTCGCTGGCTGGTCATCAAAAACTCGGACGCCTCATCGTGATTTTTGATGACAATCAGATCACCATCGACGGCTCAACAAATTTGTCGTGCAGCGATGATGTTGCGATGCGGTTCTCTGCCTACGGCTGGGACGTCGTTCAACTCGGAGCGATCGGCGAAGATCTCAATGCCTTAGAGTCGGCTCTAGTTGCGGCGCGTGATTCAGGCGACGATCGACCCAAGTTGCTCATCCTGCGCACTCAGGTTGGATTTCCCTCACCCGATTGGACTGGCAAACATGAAGCTCACGGAAATCCATTTACTGCTGAGCATGTCAGTCGCACGAAGAATGCAATCGGTATGCCCGAAGAATCATTTTGGGCACCACAAGATGTTGTTGATTCACTGCGTTCATCGGCAAAGTTAAACGGTTCATCACTGAACGCTGCATGGAAGTCGCGTTTCGCATCAAGTGCACACAAAGCAGAGTGGGATGCCGCATGGAACGGCGGATTAGCCGATTGGAAAAATCTGCTTCCAACATTCGCGCAAGGCGAATCAATTGCGACACGTGTTGCAGTGCAAAAAGTTTTTGATGCGGTGTTACCTGGTCAACCAGGTTTAGTTTCAGGTTCTGCCGACCTCACCGGAAATACCGGAACCAAATTGTCGGGACAAGTTGCGATGTCTCACGCAAATCCAGAAGGTCGGCAGATTTATTACGGCATTCGTGAGCATGCCATGGGCTCGGCCATGGTTGGCCTTGCACTTCACGGAGGTGTCTACCCAGCGGGAGGAACTTTCTTTGTTTTCTTTGACTACATGAAGCCACCGATTCGTCTCGCCGCATTGTCGAAAGCAAAATGTCTCTTCGTCTTTAGCCATGACTCAGTTGGAGTCGGCGAAGACGGACCGACTCACCAGCCCATTGAACATTTGGCAGCGCTGCGGGCGATCCCCGATCTTCAAGTCATTCGCCCTGGTGACGCCAACGAAACTTCGCAGGCAATTCGCGCGGCCTACGAATTTGATGGCCCGACCGTTGTGGTTTTAAGTCGTCAGAACTTGCCCGTTGTCACTGACGGCTCAGCAGTAGCAGCCGGAGCAGGCATTGTTCACGCTGTTGATGGAACCCCAGACGCGGTGATCGTCGCGACAGGCAGCGAAGTACATCTGGCGGTAGCCGCCGCTCAAGAACTTGGGCAGGCGGGTCACAAGGTGCAAGCCGTTTCGCTTCCATCATGGGATCGTTTCATGGCATATCGATTACAGCACCCTGATCTGGCCGAACTGATTTTGCCGAGATCTGTTCCGACCGTATCGGTGGAAGCAGGAACTACTTTTGGGTGGGAACGTTTTGCCGATGTCTGTATCGGAATCGACCGCTTTGGCGCGAGCGCGCCGGGCTCTGAAGTACTTGAGCGACTCGGAATAACGATCGCCAACATCAAAAATTCTGTGCTTGGCTTAATTGCGCCTCGTTAGTTCGTGTTCGGACCTGTTGGATCTGCCACTCTGTAGGTATGACAAGTTCAGCTCGCCTCGTTCAATTGTTTCAGCAAGAAGGCCAAAGTCCGTGGCTTGACAATTTGAAGCGGAGCCTGATCTCGTCGGGTGAGTTGGTCAAAGTCCGTGAATCTGGTATCCGTGGGTTGACATCTAACCCCACGATTTTTCAAAAAGCCATTCAGGGCTCTGTTGATTACGACGAGCAGTTTCAATCTTTGATTCAACAAGGAACGTCAATTATTGATAGTTATTGGGCGATGGTCCTGCAAGATATTCATGGTGCGCTCGATGTTTTTGCTCCGGTGTATTCATCAAGTGCTGGCACTGATGGATTTGTGAGCGTCGAAGTTGATCCCAACTTGGCGCTTGATGAATCTGGCACTCTTGCCGCCGGTCAGCATTTGTGGGACGTCGTTCAACGTCCGAATTTGATGGTCAAAATTCCGGCAACACAACCGTGCATCCCGGCCATTCGCGCCATGATTGCCGCCGGTCGTAATGTCAATGTGACCTTGATCTTCAGCCTTGAGCGATACCAAAAGGTGATGGATGCCTACATTGACGGTCTCGAGGATCGGCTCGCTGCTGGTCAGACAATCAACGAAGTCGCCAGTGTCGCCTCGTTTTTCATTAGTCGCGTTGACTCAGAAGTCGACGCGCGCCTGGAGTCGCTCGGCACGTCAGAAGCACTCTCGCTCCGCGGAAAATCAGCAATCGCTCAAGCTGTCTTGGCTTATGAAGCGTTTCAAACGACTTTTTCAGGGCCTCGTTGGGAAGCCCTATCTCAGCATGGTGCAAAAGTGCAACGTCCGCTGTGGGCTTCGACGAGCACAAAGAATCCTGCTTTTCCAGACACGTTGTATGTTGATCAGCTCATCGGGCCCGACTCGGTGAACACATTGCCAGATGCCACTGTTGAAGCATTTGCCGATCATGGCACGGTGTCACGAACGATTGACGTCAAGATTGATCAGGCTCATGCCGATTGGCGTTCATTGCAGATGATTGGTATTGACATGGAAGAGGTCGCCCAAAAACTTGAACGTGAAGGCGTCGCATCTTTCCAAAAAAGTTTCACCGAATTGATTGATGCTCTGACTGAAAAGGCTCAGCAGTTTCGCTAGTCAAGATCGAGTAAGTGCACGGCCTTATCAATTGCTCGACGGGCCTGCGACAAGGTCTTGTCGAGTGCTGGTCGGCCTTCGCGGCGGCGCGATGCTTCACGTAAAACATCAAACATCACGTCATCAAGTGATGATGTGACATCACGCAATCGTGAAGCAATGTCGTTCAAGCGTTCAATCACGAGGGGATCAACAGCCGGTGATTCTTCGTCTTCTGAAAATGTCATGACTGCGCTGGCCCTTTTTGTCGTGGTTGAGTTGTTGTGGGCACGAGACATAAGGCCTCGGCGAGAATATCGAC